>DASXLW010000067.1:0-48639 GCA_036496025.1 Streptosporangiaceae bacterium | reverse complement strand
GATCAGCCCCGCGGGGCGCGGTGCCCGGCCGGACGCCGCTGCGGCTCCTCGTCGTCCCGTGATTCGCGGCGTAGCTCACGGACCCGGTAGACGATGAACGCCGCGATCGCCAGCACGGCGATGACGAGGATCACGTAGCCGGCCACCGCCAGGTCGTGCGCGACACTGTGCCAGGCCGTGCCGACGCCATAGCCGATGCTGGAGACGATCGTGGCGTAGACCACGGTGCCGATCGCGCTCAGCACGCCGAAGCGCAGCGCGGGCACCTGGGCGAATCCCGCCACCAGCGAGGCGAACGAGCGCACCAGCGGCAGCACCCTGGCCACCGCGATCGCCCATCCTCCGCGGCCGGTCAGGAACCGTTCAGCCCGGGCGATATCCGCCTTGGTGATGAGCAGGTACCGGCCGAACCGCTCGACCACCGGCCGCTCTGCCACCCGGCCGACCGCGTAGGACACGTAGGACCCGGCCAACTCGGCCAGCGAGCCGAGGACGATGACGAGCGCCAGGTTGAGGTGCCCCTGGGAGGCCAGCACGCCGGCGAAGCCGAACGTGATCTCCGAGGGGATCGGCACGCAGCACCCCTCGAGGAAGGCGAGCAGGATCAGCGCGCCGTAGCCGGCGTGAATGAGAAAGCTCTCCATGACTGCCCTTCGCACCGCGTCCCCGGACGCATCTGCACGCGAGTTTCTACAAGCTTGTAGATATCCTAGCGGGGCCGCCGGCCGGACGGGCCAAGCCGCCCGATTAGGCCGGGCGGGACAGGCCCCGGCGACCACGGTACGGCACCAGATGCCTCCGGCGCGATTCGTTCCGGCGGCTAGGCCCGTCCTCCCCGCCCGCGGCCACGCGGTCAGCAGCCCGGCTGCGGGCACGGGGACGTGACCTGGACCGGCGCGACATCCACCGCCCCGCCCGGCGTACGCCGGTCAGCTCCAGTGGTCGAGTGGCACCGGGCCGCGGCTCAGGACGGTGCGGATGGCGAACGTGCTGTGCGCCTCGATCACCGAGGGGATGGCCAGGATCCGGTCCAGCAGCGCCTGCTCGTAGCCGGCCAGGTCCGAGGTGGCCACCTCGACCATGAAGTCGTCCGACCCGGAGATCACGTAGCAGGCGACCACGGCCGGTATCGCCGCCAGCGCCCGCTCGACCTGGCGGGACGTCTCCCGCGAGTGCCCCTGGACGCGCAGCCCGACGAACGCGGTCAGGCCGAGCCCGGCCTTGACCCGGTCCACCTCGGCCCGGTAACCGCTGATCAGGCCGCTGCTCTCCAGGGCCTTGACCCGGCGCAGGCACGCCGACGGGGACAGCGAGACGGCGTCGGCCAGGTCCACGTTGGCGATCCGGCCGTCGGCCTGTAGCCGGGTCACGATGGCACGATCGATGCGGTCCACATTTCCAGGCGGCATAAGATTCATCATAATCTCATTGCTGTCGCACAGTGTTGCGTCAAGATGGCCTATACGAGCAACATTTGGTATCGCGTACGAGGCATTTTCGGTCATGATGCAGGCATGACCAGGACATCCGCAGACATCCCCGCTCCGCCGCCGCTGTCTGTCACCCGAGGCGCCGCGCTCTACATCGGGGCGCTGCTCGGCCCCGGCCTGCTGTTGCTGCCCGGGCTGGCCGCGGCGCAGGCTGGGCCCGCATCGATACTGGCCTGGGCCGCGCTGATCGGGCTCTCGGCGATGCTCGCGGCCGTGTTCACCCGGCTCGGCCGCGCGGTGCCCTCGGCGGGCGGCGTCGCCGGGTACACGGCGGCCGGGCTGGGCCGCCGGGCGGGCGCGGTGGCAGGCTGGTGCTTCCTGGCCGGCGTGGTCTGCGGCGCCCCGATCGTGTGCCTGATCGGCGCGAGCTACGTCACCGAGCTGGTCGGCGGTGGCCAGCTGATGCGCGCGGCCGTCGCGGCCGCGCTGCTGCTCGCCGTGCTCGGCCTGGCCCTGGGCGGGGTCCGGGCCAGCACGCTGGCCCAGCTGGTGCTCGTCGCCCTGCTGATCGTGGTGGTGGTGATCGCCGTGGCCGGATCCGCGACCGCCGCCCGCGCGGCCAACTGGACGCCGTTCGCCCCTCATGGCTGGCTCGCGGTCGGACGGGCCGCCTCCACCCTGATGCTCTCCTTCGTGGGCTGGGAGGCTGTGGCCCCGCTGACCATCAGGTTCCGCGACCCGGCCCGGCAGCTGCCCCGGGTCGCCGGCATCGCGTTCGGCACGACCGCCCTGCTCTACCTGGGCCTGGCCGCCGCTACGGTCAGCGGCCTCGGCCGGGGCGCAGGCACCGACGTGCCACTCGCCGCGCTGCTCCGGCTGGCCGTCGGGCCGGCCGGGCGGGCCGCCGCCGCGGTGGCCGCGATCGTGCTCACGCTGGGCGCCACCAACGCCTATCTCACCGGCGCCGGGCAGATGATCACGCAGCTGACCGCGGGGCGTGGCGCGGTGCGGTCTTCCCGGCCGTTCCTGCTGCTGATCGCGGCGGCCGGGCTGATCCTGATCGGGCTCTACGCCCTGCACATCGTCAGCACGGCCGGGATGGTCGCGCTACCGACGACGATGTTCCTCTGCGTCTACCTCGGCTGCACCGTGTCCGCGGCGCGCATCCTCACCGGGCCGGCCCGGATCGCGGCGATCCCCGCCGCAGCGGCCGTGGCCGCGATGATGGCCTGGTGCGGCTGGGCGCTGGCGGCCGCCGCCGCGGTGGCCATGGCCGCCGCGCTCGGTACCCGGAACCGGTCCGCGGCTCTGGGCACCGGAACCTCCGCGGCGGCCGCCGGGGAGTCAGCCGGCCGGCTCGCCCCGCCGCGCCTTCTTCTTCATCCGGTACTGCAGCCGCTGCCTGGCCAGCTCGCTCTTGCCGCTGCGCTCATTGGCCAGCGCGACCCGCTGGGCCTGGTCGAGATCCACGGGGGTCAGCAGGCCGTTGGCGAGCAGGAACTCGGCCAGCTCGCGCGGGTGGCCCCGCTCCTCCCAGATGAACCCCTGCAGCAGCTTCTTGTAATCGGAGATCGCGCCTTCGCCGCTCAGGTCCAGGGCGATGGCCACGTCGGTCATCGGCACCGACTGCGGAGCGGCCAGGCCGAGGATGTACTCCTGGTAGTAGTAGGCCATCGCGATCCGCGCGGTGCCGTTGCGCTCGAAGTAGGCGCGGACGTGCGCCACCGCCTCCTGCCTGGACCGGCTGGACCCGCTGCCCGGACGGCCCGGGGTGCCGTTCCCCCGGATCCTCGCGTCCTGGGTGGCGGGCTCGTCGCCGCGCGGGGCGGCGGGCTCGGCGGCGCGCTGCGCCGGGATCTCGAGCCGCAGCCGCACCACCCAGGTGCTGACGCTGACCAGCCACGCTCCGTCGTCGAGGACGATCGGCAGGGTCTCGTAGTGCTGCACCGGCGCCACCGGCAGGACGTGCCGGGCCGCCGTCCGCACCGCCCGGTGGTCCAGGGGCATGTCCGGGGTGTGCGGCGCCAGGTACACCTGGTAGGTCGTGTCCCGGCTGAACAGTTCCCACCGGTGATGCACGTAGCGCAGCCCGGCGCAGCGGGGAGACCGGTGCAGCGTGAGGTCCTGGTTGCCGGACAGCAGGGTCCGGTCCAGCCAGGTGATCTCGTCGGGCGGGCAGCTCACCCACATGCCCGGCCTGGACGACCAGATAAAGAGCTGGCTCATCGCCACTTCCCCGGCGCGAATCCACGACACGGCCCCGCCGCGGGACCTGAGTGTCGAGGATATGCGCCCGACGCGCGCGCAGGCCGCGATGTCAGCCGATCTCGACCCGGGACAGCAGCGCGTCCGGCTTGATTCCCCATCGGATCGAATCGCCGTTCGCGAGCGCCTGCCCGGCCGCCAGCGGGACGCCGTTCAGGGTCAGCCCGTTCCGGCCCAGGTTGGCGACCCACCACCGGCCATCGGTGAACGTGAACCTGGCGTGCTCCCGCGATACCGTGGGCACCTGAGGGAGGACGAGGTCCACTTCCCCCCGCCCGGCCCGGGCGCCGGACGTACGGGTCTGCACCACGCTCTCGCCGGTGACCAGCCGGAGCTGCGGAATCGCGGGGCCGGCCGACTCGGCCAGCGTCGGCAGGCCGGTGGCGGTACTGGCCGACCGGGCCTCGGCGTGGGTGTGCCCGTCGCGGGCATGCCGGAAGCCGCCGGCCGGCTCGAGCAGCACCGGCCGCGGGCCGGGTGGCGCCAGCCGACCCTGCCGCAGGCTGTAGCGGCCGGGCAGGACCGACAGGTCGCCGGTCACGTTCACCTCGACGGGTCCCGGCCCGGCCCAGCGGGCGCCGCGGGCCGCGACCTGCTCCTCGTACACCTCGGTAGCGCTGGAGTCGATCAGCGTGGGGTCCATCAGCTCGCACAGCGCGCCGAAATCACCGGGGCTCAGCAGCAGCTGCACGGAATTCGGCGCGACCAGCGCCCCGGCGGGGGTTATCACGAACACATCCGCCAGGTGGCGCAGGCCCAGCCGGAGCACATCCTGCCCGTCACGCCACGGCCGGGCGGCCAGCTGCCTTACCCACGGGTGGTCGCCGTTGACCCCCATGGACCGCAGGCCCAGCACGCACCCCGCCCCGAGGGCGGCGAGCACCAGCAGCAGCGCGGTCCCCGCCACCAGGGATCCGGTCACGGCGAGCAACAGCGCCCAGCACACGGCGACGCCGGCGGCTATGGCCCACCGCCGGCGGCTGCGCCGCGACATCGGGATCCGGGCCGGCCGCCGCGCCGCACCGCGGGGGTCAGTCATCGCACACCGTCATCGCACACCGTCCTTGAAGATCCGCCGGGCGCCCGGCGGCCCGGGTTCGTGCTCAACGATGCGAACCGCTGAGCGCGCAGGTCAAGGGATCGCGGCCAGTTCCCAGATGTCTGGAAATCGGCCGGCCGCCGGTGCGGGCCCGCGGCGACCCCCGTATCCGGACCGGACAATTCCTGCCCGCCACGCGGAGCCACTGCGGCGGCCCGCGGCCGGGTGATGTATCAAGGTCTTGGCTGTAACGCGACTGATCACCCCGGGGTCGCGGGCCCGCGAAGCAGAGGAGACAACCACGATGGCAACAAGCAAGCCGATGCAGCTCGGCATGGTCGGTCTCGGGCGGATGGGGGGGAACATGGTCCGCCGCCTAATGCGGGACGGCCACCGCTGCGTGGTCTACGACCGGACCTCAGCGGTCGTGCAGGGGTTTGAGCAGGACGGTGCGACCGGCTCGACCTCGCTGGCCGACTTCGTCAGCGAACTCTCGGTGCCGCGAGCAGCCTGGGTGATGGTGCCCGCCGGGGACATCACCGGCCAGACGATCGAGACGCTCGGGTCCCTGATGGAGCCGGGAGACATGATCATCGACGGCGGGAACTCCTACTACCGGGACGACATCGCCCGGGCCGCGGACCTGGCCAAACGGGGCATCCACCTGGTCGACTGCGGGACGAGCGGCGGCGTCTGGGGCCTGGACCGGGGCTACTGCCTGATGCTCGGCGGCGATGCCGACATCGTCGGGCACCTCGATCCCATCTTCGCCAGCCTGGCCCCCGGCGTGGACGCGGCGCCCCGGACGCCGGGCCGGACCGGCTCGCCGGACCGGGCCGAGCAGGGCTACGTGTACTGCGGCCCGAACGGGGCCGGGCACTTCGTGAAGATGGTCCACAACGGCATCGAGTACGGGATGATGGCGGCCTACGCCGAGGGTCTCAACATCCTGCGCAACGCGGACATTGGCAAGAAGGTCGAGGCGGGCGACGCCGAGACCGCGCCGATGGAGCACCCGGAGTTCTACCGCTACGACATCGACACCGCGGAGGTGACCGAGGTCTGGCGGCGCGGCAGCGTCATCAGGTCCTGGCTGCTGGACCTGACCGCCGAAGCCCTGCACCAGTCGCCGGACCTGGCCGAGTTCCACGGGCGGGTGTCCGACTCCGGCGAGGGCCGGTGGACATCGATCGCCGCGATCGATGAGGGAGTTCCCGCTCCGGTGCTCACCACCGCGCTGTACTCCCGGTTTGCCTCCCGCGGGCTGGACGAGTTCGCCGACAAGGTCCTGTCGGCCATGCGCAAGGGCTTCGGCGGCCACGAGGAGAAGCCGGCCTGACGCCACGCCGGGGCGCCGGCACGACAAGATGGTGGCGTGACGCCATTTCATGACCTTGAGGACTACATAGCGATACCCCGGGTCGAGGCACTGCGGCTGTCGCCGGACGGCCGGCGGCTGGTCGCGGTGGTCAAGGCTCTCTCGCCGGACGGCAAGAAGTACGTCACCGCGCTGTGGGAGATCGACCCCGGCGGCGCGGCCGGCCCGCGCCGCCTGACCCGGTCGGCGGCGGGCGAGGCGAATCCCGCCTTCCTCCCGGACGGCACGCTGCTGTTCGTCTCGGAGCGTCCCGCCCCCCAGGCCACGCAGGACGACCAGGAGGACCAGGCGCTCTGGGCGCTGCCCGCGTCCGGCGGCGAGGCTGCCCGGATCGCCGCTCGCCCCGGCCAGATCACGACCATCACCGTCGCGCGCGACGCAGGCACGATCGCCTTCACCGCCGCTACCCTGCCCGGTGACGCAGCCGCCGACCGGGAACGGCGGAAGAAGCGCGCGGACGCGGGAATCACCGCGATCCTGCACGAGGAGTACCCGGTCCGGCACTGGGACCATCAGCTCGGGCCCGATCTCCCCCGGCTGTTCATCCTCCGGCCGGACGCGCGGGACCTGTCCGGGCAGGCTTGCCCGGACCCTCGGGATGTCACCCCGCAGGCTGGCCAGGCCCTGGTGGAGCAGCCGGCCGCGCTGACCCCGGACGGCTCGACGGCCATCACCGGCTGGTGGGTCGCTGCCCGGGGGCCGGCGCAGCGCTCCGAGCTGGCCGCGATCGACCTGGCGACCGGCCAGCACCGTACGCTGCTGGCCCGCGGGGATGCCGACTTCGTCGCTCCGGTGGTCGCGCCCGACGGCCGTTCCGTCGTCTGCGGCGCCGAGGTGCACGGCACGCTCGACGAGGCGCCCCGGCGCAGGCTGTGGCTCGTCCCGCTCGACCGGACCCCGCCGCGCGAGCTGCTCACCGGGTTTGACCTGTGGCCGCAGGACCCGGCCTGGTCGCCGGATTCCGCGCGGATCTACTTCACCGCCGATCAGCAAGGCCGCGGTCCCGTGTTCGTGCTCGACGTGCAGGCCGGCTCGGTCGAGCAGCTGACCCGCGACGATGCGTCGTACGCAGACCTGGCCGTCGCCCCGGACGGGGGTAGCGTGTACGCCCTCCGGTCGGGAATCGACGCGCCGCCGGGCCCCGTCCGCATCGACGCCTCGACCGGCGACGTCACCCGGCTCAAGGCGCCGGGAGACTCGCTGCCGCTGCCAGGGGAGGTCACCGAGATCACCGCCGCGGCCCCCGACGGCGCGGTGATCCGCGGCTGGCTCGTGCGGCCGGCCGACACGCAGGCGCCGGTACCGCTGCTGCTGTTCGTGCACGGCGGCCCGTACGGCAGCTGGAACGGCTGGAGCTGGCGGTGGAACCCGTGGGTCATGGCCGCGCGCGGTTATGCCGTGCTGCTGCCCGATCCGGCCCTGTCCACCGGCTACGGCCAGGACCACATCCGCCGCGGCTACGGCCGGTGGGGCGAGGCCACCTTCGATGACCTGATGGCCGTCACCGATGCGGCGCTGGCCCGCCCCGAGATCGACGCGACCAGGACGGCGGTCATGGGCGGATCCTTCGGCGGGTACATGGCCAACTGGATCGCCGGGCACACCGACCGGTTCGGCGCCGTGGTCACGCACGCCAGCGCGTGGAAGCTGGAGGGCATGCTCGCCTCCGACGAGAGCTACTGGTTCGTCCGGGAGTTCGGGGACCCGGCCGAACGCCGGGACCGGTGGGAGGCCAACGACCCGGCCCGGCATCTCGCGAAGATCCGCACCCCCATGCTGGTCATCCACGGCGACCGGGATTACCGGGTGCCCATTGATCAGGCGCTCTGGCTATGGCGCGACCTGGTCCAGGGCGAGGTGGACGCCAAGTTCCTCTACTACCCGGACGAGAACCACTGGATCCTCGGACCAGGAAACGCGGTCGTCTGGTACGAGACCGTGCTGGCGTTCCTCGCCGAGCACGTTCTGGGCGAGCCATGGCGAAGGCCCGCGGTCGTGTGAACCTCGCACTGGCCCGTTACTTACCGGAAACGGCCGGGCGCGGTGCTAACAGGCCTGGTAGGAGGCGTGATAGCCGGACGGCGGTGGTTCGAGCACCAGCCTGCCGTGCTGCGGCGCCAGCACCAGCGCGATCCTCCAGCGCGTGCACCCGCTGTGCGACGGGCTGGCGCCGGGCGCCTGGTGGCTGGTAAAGGCCACGTCGGCCTCGACCTGCCCGCCTGCCCCCGGGGACAGGCCGGTCAGCCTGGCGGCCGAGTCGGTCGTGGTCCGATAGCCGGCGTAGAACGCCGGCCCGGGCAGCGTCTGCCTCATCTGCGCCCCCAGCAGCACCGCGAACCGCCGGTAGCTGTGCCGATTGATGGCCGTGAAGTAGTCGTCGAGGTAGGCGACGACCCGCGGCTCGGGTGCCTGCCGGGAGACGCCCGGGGCCACCGCGACCAGGCCGCTGCCGGCGCTGGCCTTCGGCGAGGAGGCGCGGGTGGCCTTCGCCGTCGGGGGCGACCCGGAACTGTCCTGGACGTGCGTCCTGGCCCCGGCGCCGGCCGACCCGGATGCGTGCGGATGGCGGAAGACCAGCCAGGCTCCTGTTCCCGCCGCGGCCAGCAGAATCAGGACGCCCACGGTCATGACGATCCGACGGCCGGCCCCGCCCTGCCGTCGCCCCGGCGGTGGCCAGGGCTCCATACGGTCCGGGCCCGCTCCGGGCAGCGCCGGGATCTGGCGAGTCTGATCCGGCTCGGCGGGAGGCGGATCCGGCCGGAACAGGCTGTTGAAGAAGTCGTCGGCCGGCGGTCCGCCCGGTTCCCCAGGTCCGGGGCCGGCCGACAGCGGACCGCCGGGCTCCCCAGGTCCGGCGCTGGCCGGCGGGTCAGCGTGCCATCCGGGCTCGGGACCGCCCTGCGCCGGGCCGCCGGGTGGCCCGGGCCCCACGCCGGAAGGCGGGCCGGCGAACGGGGCACCGCACGCGGTGCAGAACGGGGCGGGCCCGGCGCGCGGCTGTCCGCACGCTGTGCAGTAGCTCATCTGCCCTCCGGCCGACGGGCGCCGGCACAGCAGGCGCTCGCCGTGACCGGTGGCTGCCACCGGCGTTGTCGGGCTCGCACTGCATCAACTATCCCCCCGGACCTGGCCGGGCATGCCGACGGCGGCCGAATGCGGCCTTTGTACCTTTTAACGGCATTTATCCCGAACGGCACAGGGCGGACAGCGTGCCCGGCACGGCCGGCGGTGACTACGGCGTGAAGGGCGGCGACGTCGTCGGGGCCGCGCTAGTCGGCGGCGCGCTGGTCGGGGGCGTCGTCGGAGGCGTGGTCGGGGGGGTCGTCGGGGGGGTCGTCGGAGGCGTGGTCGGCGGCGTCGTCGGCGGGGTCGTCGGAGGTGTGGTCGGCGGCGGCGTCGGCGGGGTTGTCGGCGGCTTGGTCGGAGGCGTCGTCGGCGAGACGGCCGGTGGCGTCGACGGCGGGCGCGAGCCCAGCGGCCGGATGAACCCGAGCGGCGGCGTCACCGACGCCGATGAGCTGGGCGTTGTGCCCGGCGTGGCCGCGGTCAGCGACCCCGGCCGGGTGGAGGAGTGCTGGCCCGGGGCCTGACTGGACGACGACGCCGCCTGTGCCTGCGAAGACGACAAAGGCTGGCCGCCGGCCGGCGACGCGGCCAGCTGCTGCTGCGGGTGCGGGTGATGCAGGCCGATCTCGAGCACGACCGCGCAGAGCACGGCGATCACGGCCGTCGCCGCGAGGGCCAGCACGGCCGGGCGGCGGAGCCTGTGCTCGCGCCGGGGCCGGTCCAGCGGCACCGGGAAGCCAGAGGACTCATCGAAGGGCGCGGCCCCGCGCACCACATCGGCCCGGTAGGCGACGACGTCCGGGGCATCGGACGCCACCACGCTGAGCACCTGCCGTCGCAGCCCTCGGGCTATCTCGGTCGCCGGCAGCACGCTGAGCAGCGTCGCAAGCCGCAGGTCGCGGCGCACGCGCTTGGAGCAGGTGCGGCAGTGATGAACATGCCGGACGATCTCGTGGCATGCGGTGGCGGTCAGCCTTTCGTCGTGACTATCGAGCAGCTCGTCCAGCTTGTCGCAGTACAGGCGCCCGGCCGAGTGGGCGACGAGCAGCGCCGCGACCGACTTCTCGAACTGCCCGCGGGCGTGCGAGGCGAGCACCTGCGCCTGATGGTGCGAGATGCCGAGCGTGCTGGCGAGATCGTAGCTGTCGAAATCCTGGCGCAGGCTCAACTCGATGGCCTCGCGCTTGGCCAGCGGCAGCGCGGCCATCGCGGCGCTTACCACTTCGGTCAGCTGAGCCCGCTCCAGGTCGATGCCGAAGTCGATGGTGTCGTCGGTCACCTCGCCGGATTCGATCCCGACGACGGCGCCGGGCCGCGCCCGCAGCCGGCCATGGCACTCATTGCGGGCCACGGCGAACAGCCACGACTTGAGCAGGTCGGGATCCTCCAGCTCGTCCAGCCTGGCGCTGGCGATGACGAACGTGTCCTGCACCACGTCGGCAGCGTCGGCCTGATCGCCCAGCAGCGAGTGGCTGAAGGCATACAGGGGCGCGGCGTAACGGTCGTATGCTGCGGCGAGGCCGTCGGGGTCGCCGGCCACGATCGCGGCGACGATCTGGCTGTCCAGCATGCGTCCACCTTATGCCGAAGTCACCCGAGGGACGGGTGAGGCAGGAGATCCGCCGCTCTTAAGACGCGCCGACTGCAGATCCGGTTGCCCTCCGGCGGCAGCTGCGACGAGACCGCCGAAGGTGGCGCCCCCGTTGGTCGCCGCGGCGGCCGGTGCGCCGGCCGTCAGCCGGCGGCCTGGCTCATGCCAAGCGCGGCGGCCAGATCGCGCCGCGAGGAGATGCCGAGTTTGGCGTAGGCGTTCGTGAGGTGCGTGTCCACGGTCTTCGGGGTGATGAACAGGGATTGCGCAATCTCATTGTTTGTGCGCCCGGCCCCGGCGAGCACCGCTACCCGCAACTCGCTGGGTGTCAGCGCGTCGCGGCCGGTCAGGTGCATACGGCGGGGGCGCGCTCCGGCTGCCGCCAGCTCGACCCTGGCTCGCCCGGCCAGCCGGGTGGCCCCGGCGGTGAGGGCCAGGTCCAGCCCGGCCCGCAGCGGCCCCCGGGAGGCGGCCCGCTCTCCGCTCCGCCGCATCGCCGCGCCGAGGTCGACCAGCGCGCGGGCGTGTTCCAGCCTGGCCGGGCCTTGGCGCAGCACCGTCTCGGCCTGGCTGAGGTGCTCCCGTCCCGCCGCGCCCCCCTCGATCAGGCCAAGTGCCCGCAGCGCCACCCCGATGCCCCGCGGCTGGCTAACCTGGCGCGCGTCCTCAAGCTCCTCCATGACCAGGCTGAGCGCCTCGTCGTGGTCATCGGCCCCGAGCATCAGCGCCAGCGCGGACCGCCAGCTGAACGCGTTCGGATTGCGGAACTGCAGCACCCGGAAGACCTCGCCCGCCCGGCGCAGGTCGGTTATCGCCCCCGGGGTATCCCCGACGGCGTGCCGCACCCGGCCCCGGGCGTCCATCAGCAGCGCGCCGCTGGCCACCTCCGCCATCGGGCCCAGCGGCACGTTCTCCGCGGCGGCGGCCAGGTCGGCGGCCTCGGGACGCTCGACCATCACGTCGGTGGCGAACCACAGCAGCGAGGGGAGGAAGAAGTTGAGCTGGTGCTCGCGGGCCGGCTCGAGCACGGCGCGGAACTCCCCCTCGGCACTGGCCAGCCGGCCGCGGCGCGCCTCGATCCAGCCGCGGTGGCTGATGGCGACCAGGAACGCGATCAGCGAGCCGCTCGATTGCGCACTGGCCAGGAGCTTCCCGTCCAGATCGGCCGCGTATCCCAGCTCCCCGGCCTGGACCAGGGCGGCGAGCCCCTGGCTCAACATCAGGACATCGGTCCCCGAGGCCTCCAGGCGGCCTTCGTCCCAGCCCTGCCTGACCAGCTCGACGATCTCGCCGCCGGGCCGGCCGCGGGCCGCCGCGATGGCGGCCAGCAGCAGGGCGAGCAGGCGGGCCGGCGGGCCGCCGGTGCGGACCATCTCGTGCAGTTCGGGCAGCCGCTTGTCGAAGTTGTCCACCAGGCGCGGATCGTAGGCCGCGGTGGCGGCGTGCACGCGCTCGAGACGCAGAGCCAGGTCGGGAGCCCTGTCGCCCAGGTCGGCCAGCGCAGCCTCGGTCACCGCGATCGGCTCCTCCCACTGACCGCTCAGCGCGAGCACGCTGGCCAGCTCGAGCGCTGCGGTATTGCGCAGCACGCGGTCGGCGCACAGGCGCTGAGCGTCCCGGAAATGCCCGATCATGGCCGGCTTGCCGGCGTGCTGTTCCGCCATGCCCAGCTCGAAGCACAGCGTCGCTCGCAGCTCGCGGCCGGAACCCTCGCCCAGCGCGCGGGTGAGATAGGCGACGGCATCCTCGGGCGCTCCTCGGGACAGCGCCCCGGCCGCAGCCTGCCGGAGCTGCACGATCACTTCGGGTGAGCCAGCCGGCTCGCTCGCCAGCAGCTGCGCAGCCACCGCGTCGATCTCCGCGCCCTCGGCGGTGAGCAGGCGGGCGGCCTCGCGGTGCAGTCGTGACCGCTCGCCCGGCGGCAGCTCGTCATAGATCGCGGCCCGGACGATCGGGTGCACAAAGCGAAGCTGGGTGCCCTCCCGCAGCACGTGCGCGCCGATGAGCCCGTCCAGTGCGGGCAGCGCCTCGTTTTCCGGCAGACCGGCCAGCCGCGCCGCGCGAAACAGCGGGGCCTCCCCGGCCAGCACCGCGGCGGCCTGCGCCAGCGCCACCGAGCCCCGGGGCATCCTGGCCAGCCGGACCAGCGTGGCGGTCGCGACGGTACGCGGCCCTACCCGTTGCACGCGCGCGGCGGACTCGGCGTCCGGCCTGACCTGATCGGCAGCCAGCGCCGCGATCAGCTCGTGCACCAGGAACGGCGTTCCCCCGGTCGCGGCCCGGCAGGCCGCGGCGAAGCTGCCGGCGGGCGGCTGCCGCAGGCCGGCTGCGAGCATCGCCGCCACCGCGTGCTCGCTCAGCGCCCCGGGCCTGATCACGTGCACGAAGGGCTGGGTGGCCAGGTGCGTCCAGACCTCGGGATCGGCGCCCGGCTCGCCCGAGCGGGTCGAAATCAGCAGCAGGACGGGCAGGCCGTCCAGGCGGCGGGCCAGGTAGAGCAGGAACCGCAGTGAATGCGCATCGGCCCAGTGGGCGTCGTCCACCGCGATCAGCAGCGGCGCCCGGGCCGACATGTTGACCGTCAGCCAGTGCAAGCCGTGCAGCGGACCGAACTCCGAGGCCGCGCCCGCCGCCGCGGGTGCCGCCGGACCGGATTCTCCGGCCACCACCGGGGCGGCGAACGCAGCCGCGCCGGCCAGCAGTTCGGCGCGCTCGGCGGCCGGCGCGCGCCGCAGCGCGGACTCAAACAACTGCCGCACCACCCCGTAAGGGAAGTGGCTCTCCAGTTCGCCGCCGCGAGCGGTCAGGATTTCGAAGCCCCCCTGCCGGGCACTTCGCTGGGCCGCGTCCAGCAAGGTGGTCTTGCCGATGCCCGGCGGTCCGCTGACGAGCAGCACGCTTCCCCGGCCCTCGGCGGCGGCGCGCAGGCCATCCTCGAGCTGACCCAGTTCACGGTCACGCTCGATCAATCCACCCGCACCCGGGTCGGACCAGGCCCCGCCCACCCGGCTGAATGTAGCAAAGTTCAGGTGCGGTTCCTGACGCGAAGCTCATCGTCCTCCGGCCAGGCTCACCGACGTGAGGGCAGCGCAATCCGAGCGAGTGGTGCTGGAGCTTGAGCCAGGAGAGCCGATCCAGGGTCAGCTGATGGACAGCTCCGGCGCGGCTCATACCTTCTACGGCTGGCTTGAGCTCTGCGCGGAGCTTGAGCGCGTGTGGCGCAGCGCCACCGCCGACGGGTCACGGCCCGCCCTGTGACCTGCCACGTCCGTGTCCTCCGGGGCGCACACGGGCGGGCAGGGAGGTCAGCCAAGTGACCGGGATCAGGGCCAGCATCCGGGGGCGTCGCCTCGTCGGCGGTGGCGCTGCCTGGGGAACGATCCGGCGACATGCTCATGTCGAGCAGCACGGTGCCCATCAGGCGAAGAACTCCGTGAGGACCGGCACCAGGACGTCGCCGGCGGCGCCGTGCCCCTGGCCGTTCAGCGTGATGCGGCGGGCACCGGGGATCGCCCCGGCCAGCGCCCGTATCGTCTGCCGAGCCCAGTCAGCGCTCAACCCGCCGTCCAGGAGCAGCACCGGGATCCGGATCGCCGCCATCCGGTCGGCGGGCATCCGCATGCCGGGACCGCACAAGGCGACGTCGTAGGGCACCGTATGGGCGAGGGCCAGCAAGCCCGGCCACATCGGTGACGCCTCCATGAGGGCGATCGTCTTGGCGTCGAACCCGGGACCCTCGGCCCAGAACAGCCTGATCGTCTCGGCCCGCTGGCCCGAGGCAACCAGGGCGGCGAGCCGGCCGGCGAGATCGTCGGCCGGACGCCGGCTGGCGTCGGTCAGGTAGGGCGGCTCGTAGGCGGCCAGCTTCGTGATGGCCAGCCCGCGGGCCGCCGCCTCCAGGGCCAGCACGGCGCCAGAGGAGTGCCCGAACACGAGCGCCGACCCTCCGGCCGCGCCGATGACCGCGCCGAGATCGTCGACCTCGCGCTCGGCCGAGTAGGGGGCGGTGTCGCCGCTGGAGCCCCGCCCCCGGCGGTCGTAGGCGTACACGGTGAAACGCGGGGCGAGCGCCGCCGCCACGGACCTGGTCACGGTCCTGTCGGTCAGCGCCCCGGTCACCAGGACCAGCGCCGGGCCTTCGCCGGCTCGCTCGAAAGCGATCACGGTCCCGTCCGCCGAACGCACCTGCTGCTCGGCGGCGCTTGCGAACATTATGCCTGCCTCCTTCGCTCCCGCCCTGCGATCAACGGTTACGACCGATGCCCGGCCGGAAAGTCATCGCCCGCTCGTAGAATCGCCGGGTGGCCTCCCCCGGCACCGGCACAGCATCGAGCGAGGCCCTGCGGGTCCTGCACCGGGTCTTCGGCTACGACTCGTTCCGGGGCCGCCAGCAGGAGATCATCGACCATCTCATCGGGGGTGGCGACGCGCTCGTGCTCATGCCGACCGGCGGCGGCAAGTCGCTGTGCTACCAGATCCCGGCGCTGGTGCGCCCCGGCACGGCCGTGGTCATCTCGCCGCTGATCGCCCTGATGCAGGACCAGGTGGGCGCCCTGAACACGCTCGGCGTACGCGCCGGGTTCCTCAACTCGACGCAGGACGGCTACGAACGGCGCCGGGTCGAGACCGCGTTCCTGGCCGGTGACCTCGACCTGCTGTACCTGGCTCCGGAGCGGCTGCGGACGGAGTCCGCCGTGCGGCTGCTCGACCGCGGCACGGTCGCCCTGTTCGCCATCGACGAGGCGCACTGCGTGTCCCAGTGGGGGCACGACTTCCGGCCCGACTACCTGGAGCTGTCCGCGCTGCACGAGCGCTGGCCGCAGGTGCCCCGGATCGCGCTGACCGCGACCGCCACCGAGGCGACGCGCGCCGAGATCGTGTCGCGGCTGAACCTGCGCGGCGCACGCCAGTTCGTGGCGAGCTTCGACCGTCCCAACATCTCCTACCGGATCGTGCCGAAGAACGAGCCCAGGCGGCAGCTGCTCGAACTGCTGCGCACCGAGCACCCCGGCGAGGCCGGCATCGTCTATTGCCTGACCCGGTCGTCGGCCGAGAAGATCGCCGAGTTCCTGGTGGGCAGCGGCATCGAGGCCCTGCCGTATCACGCCGGCCTGGACGCGCGGACCCGGGCCGCGAATCAGGCGCGCTTCCTGGGCGAGGACGGCCTGATCGTGGTGGCCACGATCGCCTTCGGGATGGGTATCGACAAGCCCGATGTCCGCTTCGTCGCCCACCTGGACCTGCCCCGGTCGGTGGAGGGCTACTACCAGGAGACCGGCCGGGCCGGGCGGGACGGCCTGCCGTCCACCGCGTGGCTGGCCTACGGCCTGGCCGACGTGGTGCAGCAGCGCAAGCTGATCGACACCTCCGAAGGCGATGCCGCGCACCGGCGCAGGCTGGCCGCCCACCTCGACGCCATGCTGGCGCTGTGCGAGACGGCCGGATGCCGCCGGGCGCAAATGCTCGGCTACTTCGGGGAGCAGGCGGCATCCTGCGGCAACTGCGACACGTGCCTGTCTCCGCCGCAGACCTGGGACGGCACGATCGCCGCGCAGAAGCTGCTGTCGGCGGTGTACCGGCTGCGCCGCGAGCGCGGGCAGAAATTCGGCGCCGGGCATCTGATCGACATCTTGCTCGGCAAGAACACCCCCCGGGTCAGCCAGTTCGGTCACGACTCGCTGACCGTGTTCGGCGTCGGCACCGAGCTGCGCGAGGGCGAGTGGCGCGGGGTGGCGCGACAGCTGCTGGCGCAGGGCCTGCTCGCCGTCGAGCCCGACTACGGCGCGCTGGTGCTCACCGAGGCGAGCCGCGAGGTGCTCAGCAAGCAGCGCACGGTGCCGCTGCGGCGCGAGCCCGAGCGGCCGGCCCGGCCCGCCCGGGCGCAGCGAGGCAGCGCCCGGACGGCGACCGCCGGCGGCGGGGCACCGGCCGAGCTGCCCGCGGCGGCGGCTGCGCTGTTCGAGCAGCTGCGCGGCTGGCGCGCTGCCGCCGCCCGGGAGCAGGGCGTTCCCGCGTACGTGATCTTCCATGACACGACGCTGCGCCAGATCGCCGCGCAGGCCCCCGTCACCCGGGCCGAGCTGGCCACGGTGAGCGGGGTGGGCGAGGCCAAGCTCGCGAAGTACGGGCCGCAGATCCTGGATCTGGTCGCCGCGGCCGGGGCCGGGACAGGCGCTTAGGAGCGTTCACCCGCGGCGAGATCGCGCAGCGCGTCCTGGATCGCGCCGTGGAACGTCGGGTAGGCGTAGATCATGCTCTCCAGCTGGGAGACCGGCACTTCGCCGTGGATCGCGACCACCAGGGCGCTCAGCACCTCACCACCCACCGGTCCAGCGGACGTGGCGCCGATCAAGATGCCCCGTTCGGTATCTTCTACGACCTTGACGAAGCCGTCGTTCCCGGCCTTGTGGATCCAGCCACGGGCCGAGGACGGCACCTGGGCGATGCCGGTGCGGACCCACAGCCCTTTCATGCGAGCCTGGGCTTCGGTGAGCCCGACGCGGCCGATCTCCGGGTCGGTGAAGGTGACCCGCGGCACCGCGCGGTAGTCGGCCGGCGGCCCGGGCTCGCCGAGAATGTCGCGGGTGGCGATGCCGGCCTGGTACAGGGACACGTGGGTGAACGCGCCCTTGCCGGTGATGTCGCCGATGGCCCAGACCCCGTCGGCGGCGCGCATCCGCTCGTCGACGCTGATCGTCAGTTCGCGCTCGTTCAGGCCCACCGCCCCGATGCCGAGTGCGGCCAGGCGGGTCCGCCGGCCGGTGGCGACCAGCAACCGGTCGGCGGAGATGGCGTGGCCGCCGGCTTCGACGGTGAAGCAGGTGCCGTCGTGGCTGACCCGCCGGGCAATGACGTCGGTGCGGATCGCGATTCCCTCGGCGGTGAAGATTTTCTCGATCAGCTCGCTGGACTCCGGCTCGTCCAGCGGCAGCAGCCGGGGCGTGTCCTCGATCACCGTGACGGTCGCCCCGAAGCGGGCGAAGACCTGGCTGAGCTCGGCACCGATGGCGCCGCCGCCGAGCACGACCAGCGACCGCGGGACCTGCTCGGTCTCGATCGCCTCCCGGTTGGTCCAGTAGGGGGTGCCCGCCAGCCCGTCGATCGGCGGGATGTCCGGCTCGGTACCGGCGTTGATCACGATGCCCCGGCTGGCCCGGAATACGCGCGGCGCCGCGCCGTCCGGGCCGGTCACGGTGACCTCGCCGGGAGCGGTGATCCGGCCGGTGCCGCGCGCGAACCTGCCACCTTTGGCCACGAACCGGTTCACGGCCACCGTGTCATCCCAGTTGTCGGTGGCTTCCTTCCTGATCCGCTGGGCGACCGGCGCCCAGTCCGGGCCCACCTCGGCCGAGCCAGCCATGCCCGGGATCCGCCGGCCCTCGGCCAGCAGGTTCGCGGCCCGGATCATCATCTTGGACGGAACGCACCCCCAGTACGGGCATTCCCCGCCGACCAGCCTGTCCTCCACGCCGACCACGGAAAGCCCGGCCTCGGCCAGCCGCCCGGCGAGATACTCGCCGCCGGGGCCCATGCCGATCACGACGACGTCCGCTTGCTCGGCCTCCATCTGCCCGCCTTCCCTGGCTCCCGGCCGACTCCGCGCTCCGGCTTACCACCCGGATCATTCTCCTCCGGGCGCCGGGCCGGACACGCGGTGGTCACGGGGCGTTCAATCACGGCTGTGAGCCTGCTGCCATGAAAGCTCTCCTCAAGCGGCCCAGGTGGCGTCTCATCGCCGCCAGCGCCGCCATACCGCTCACCCTGGGCCTGGTCGGCGCGGCCAGCGCGGCAGGCAGCACGCAAGGCGGCTTCCGTCCGCCCCCCATCAAGCACGTCTGGTACATCGACCTGGAGAACGAGGGGTTCGCTCAGTCCTTCGGCGACCCGCCGGCCGATCCGTACCTCGCGACCACGCTGCCCCGCATGGGCGCGCTGCTGAAGAACTACTTCGCGATCGGCCACGACAGCCTGGACAACTACATCGCCCAGATCTCCGGCCAGGCGCCGGACCCGGCCACCCAGAACGACTGCGGGAAATGGACCAGGTTCGAGCCCGCCCATCACATCCGCCCGCCCTTCCACCAGCTGGTGGGCAACGGATGCGTGTACCCGGGGTCGATCCCCACGCTGGGCAACCAGCTCAGCCAGGCCAAGATCAGCTGGAAGGCTTACCTGCAGGACATGGGCAACCTGCCGGGCAGGGACCACACGACGATGACGAAGCAGGGACCCGCCTGCGGGCACGCGGCCATCGGCACGAGCGACGACACCGAGGGCGCGGTCCCGGCTGATCAGTACGCGACCCGGCACGAGGGCTTCATGTACTTCGAGTCCGTCATCGCCGACCGGTCCTTCTGCGACCGGCACGTCCTCTCGTTCCAGCCGCTGCTGCACGACCTGGCCTCGGTCCACGGCACGCCGGCCTTCTCGTGGATCTCGCCTAACCTGTGCTTCGACGGCCACGACGCGCCCTGCGTGACCGGCGACCCCGGCGGCCTGACCGAGATCGACGCGTTCCTGCGGATCTGGATTCCGCAGATCTTGAACTCGCCCGCGTACAAGCAGAACGGCCTGATCATCGTCACCTTTGACGAAGGCAGCAACAGCGCCGCCTGCTGTGGCGAGACGCTCGGCCGTACGGCCTCGCACCCCAACACCGCGAATCCCGGCATGCCGGGTCCGGGCGGCGGCCGGGTGGGCGCGGTGCTGCTGTCCCGGTTCATCAAGCCGGGCACGGTGAGCACGGTGGACTACAACCACTACTCCTCGTTGCGCAGCATCGAGGACCTTTTCGGCCTCACCCACCTGGGCGACGCGGCCATGCCTGCGGTCAAGTCGTTCGGCCCGGACGTCTACACGAACCCGTGAGGCGCCGCTGACCGACCGCACCGCCCGGGCCCGGCAGGCCGATGCCCTTCCGGGCCCGGGCGGCCCGACGCTGGCGATGTGACGTTGCTGGCGTCAGCGGTCACGCAATGTCACATCAGAGGCCATTCAGGGTGACCGCGCCGGAAAAATGCTTAGGCTGGTCGGCGGGGGCAGTAGGCTGACCTGCCAGGGATCCCCGGGCGCGTGCCCGCGCCCGCCCCGTCGGTGAGGCGGCTGAACCATGCGACTCTCTGTGATTGCCGCGCTGCTTGCGGCTGTGACGGCTGGCGGGCTGGCGGGCTGCGGAAGCACCTCGGGCGGAAGCACCTCGGGCGGCAGCACCTCCGCCGCCGGTACGACCAGCGCCTGCTCCCACGCGTCCATCCAGAAAGACCTGTTCCACAAGGGCGTGCTGACCGTCGCGACGGACAAGCCCGTCTACCCGCCCTGGTTCGAGAACAACAACCCGGCCAGCGACAAGGGCTACGAGAGCGCCGTCGCGTACGCGATCGCGGCCACCATGGGCTTCCAGCGCTCGCAGGTGCACTGGGCCTACGAACCGTTCAACAGCTCGTACGCGCCCGGCCCGAAGAAGTTCGACTTTGACATCAACGAGATCTCGGTGACGCCGCAGCGGGCGACCGCGGTCACGTTCTCCACCAGCTACTACGACGTGCAGCAGGCACTCGTGGCGCTGAAGAACAGCCCGATCGTCGCGCACCATTCGCCGGCCGACCTGAAGGGCTACGTCTTCGGCGATCAGGTCGGCACGACGAGCCTGGCCTTCATCAACAGCAAGATCCAGCCGACCACGACGCCCAAGGTGTACGAAACGCTGAACGACGTGAAGCAGGCGCTGCAGACCAAGCAGATCGCCGCCCTGGTCACCGACACGCCGACCGCCCAGTTCATCTCCTCCTCGGAGATCCACGGCTCGGTCATGGTGGCCCAGTTCCCCAGTACCGGAGAGCACTACGGGCTGCTGTTCAGCAAGGGCAACCCGCTGGCGGCCTGCGTCGACAAGGCGATCGCCAAACTCAAGTCGAACGGGACCCTGCACCAGCTGCAGCAGCGGTACCTGCAGCTTTACCTCAAGGTCCCGGTGATCCAGCCCTGACGCTCGACGAAGGCCGCGGCCCGCGGCTGCTGGGCGGCGGGCGCGGAGACGGAGCCTGGGCCGGGCTCGGCCCGCGCAAGCGGATGAGCACGCGGCGGGCGGTCGTGCTGTCCACCGCCAGCACGATCGTGGTGCTCGCGGCGCTGGCCGCGGTGTTCCTGGCCGCCCCGGGCAGCAAGCAGGTCCGGCACACGTTCTTCAGCCCGCACGACATGTGGCAGTCGCTGATCGGCAACCCGAAGCAGGGCTACTACTCGGTCGGTGAGGCGCTCTGGCTGAACATCCGGATGTTCCTGGTGGCGGAGGTGCTTATCCTCGCGCTCGCGCTGGTCATCGCCGTGATCCGGCAATCCACCGGGCCGGTCATGTTCCCGCTCCGCGTGATCAGCACGGTCTACGTGGACGTGTTCCGCGGGATACCCCTCATCCTGGTCATCCTGGCCCTGGGATTCGGGGTGCCCGCACTCAGCCTGAAGTTCGTATCGGGCCAGTCGGCCGCGGTGTACGGGGTCGCCGCGCTGGTGCTGTCCTACTCCGCCTACGTCTCCGAGGTCTACCGGGCCGGCCTCAACTCGGTGCACCAGAGCCAGGTCGCCGCGGCGCGGTCGCTCGGCCTGTCGCGGTGGACGTCGCTGCGGTACGTGATCCTGCCGCAGGCGGTCCGGACGATCATTCCCCCGCTGCTGAACGACTTCATCAGCCTGCAGAAGGACACCGCGCTGGTCGGCATCCTCGGTGCGATCGAGGCGAACAAGGCCGCGGAGATCTACAGCGACACCGTGTTCAACTACTCCAGCTACACGGTGGCCGCCATCCTCTTCCTCCTGCTGACCATTCCGCTGGCCCGGTTTACCGACCATCTGATCGCCAGGGACAGAAGGCGACGGCTCGCCGGGGCCGTCTCGTGAGCGAGCCGTCGCAGGCGGTCCGGATCGAGGGCCTGCGCAAGTCCTTCGGCGCCAACGAGGTGCTGAAAGGCGTGGATCTGTCGCTGGGCGCGCACCAGGTGATCTGCCTCATCGGCGCCTCGGGGTCGGGCAAGTCCACCCTGCTGCGCTGCGTCAACCTGCTCGAGCCCATCGACGAGGGACGCATCTGGCTGCTCGGCCAGGAGATCACCGCGCCCGGCGTCGATGAGAACGCCGTGCGCAGGCACGTCGGAATCGTCTTCCAGGCCTTCAACCTGTTCCCGCACATGACCGTGCTGCGGAATGTCACGCTCGCCCCGGTCAAGGTGCTGGGCACCTCGCGCCCGGCGGCTGAGCAGGAGGCCAGGGAGCTGCTGCGCCGCTTCGGCCTGGCCGACAAGGAATCCGACTTCCCCGACCGGCTGTCCGGCGGCCAGCAGCAGCGGGTCGCGATCGTGCGGGCGCTGGCCATGCGGCCGCAGATCCTGCTGCTCGACGAGGTCACCAGCGCGCTGGACCCCGAGCTCGTCGCCGAGGTGCTCGACCTCATCCGGGAGCTGGCCACCGGCGGGATGACGATGCTGATCGCGACCCACGAGATGGGCTTCGCCCGGGACATCGCCGACCGGGTGTGCTTCCTGGAGGACGGCCTGATCGTCGAGGACGCACCGCCGGCCGAGCTGTTCACGCAGCCGCGGGACGAGCGCACCCAGCGCTTCCTGCGACGGATCGTGGAGGCAGGCCGGCTCTGAGGGGGCCGGCGCTGAGCGGGCCGGTCGCGGGCAGGCCGGTCGCGGGCAGGCCGGTCGCGGGCGGGCTGGAGCTGAGAGGAATCGGCTCAGGCGTAGCTGGTGGCCAGCCGGGGCAGGTAGGGCGCCTCAAGCCGGGCTACCTCCGCACCGGTCAGCCGGACAGCCATCGCGGCCAGCGCGTCGTCCAGGTGACGCAGCTTGGTGGCCCCGATGAGCGGCGCGGTCACCCCCGGCCGGCCGAGCAGCCAGGCCAGGGCGACCCGAGCCGGCGGCAGCTCGCGCTCGGCCGCGACCGCGCGGACCGCGTCGGCCACGTCGAAGTCGGCCGGGCGGTGCGCGCTGTCGGCCTGCGCACGCGTCGTGCTTCGTGCGCCGCTGCGATCCCGGGCCCCGGCCAGCAGGCCCCGGGCCAGCGGGCTGTAGGGCAGGACGCCGATGCCCTGGTCGATGCAGAAGGGGATCATCTCCCGTTCTTCTTCGCGGTTGACCAGGTTGTACCGGTTCTGCATGGACACGAACCTGGTCCACCCGGCCGCGGTCTGCTGTGCCCGGGCGAACCGCCAGGCGGGCATGGCCGAAGCACCGATGTAGCGGGCCTTGCCCGCCCGCACGACGTCCCGCAGCGCGGCCATCGTCTCCTCGGCCGGGCTCCCGCCGTCCCAGCGGTGGATCTGGTACAGATCGACGAAATCGGTCCCGAGCCTGGCCAGCGAGGCGTCGATCGCGGCCAGCACGTGCTTGCGGGACAGTCCCCGGTCGTTCGGCCCGGGTCCGGTGGGGTAGTACACCTTGGTCGCCAGCACGTAGTCGTCGCGACGGGGGAACAGCCGGGCCAGGAGCCGGCCGGTGATCTCCTCGCTGGCGCCGTCGGAGTACATGTCGGCGGTATCGAACAGGGTCACCCCGGCCTCGACCGCGCGGCGGACGATCGGCTCGGCCTGTTCCTCGGGCAGGGCCCACTGCTGCACCGCCGGATCCCCGTAGCTCATCATGCCCAGCCCGATCCGGGACACCCTGAGCCCGGACGAGCCCAGCCGCGGATACTCCACGTCACCCCTTCCCGGCCGCACCGCGACCTCGATCGTGCCTTCGGGTGCCGGTCTGCCGTCGGCCGGATCCGCCCGGCGGCGATGCGACCGGCGTCAGCGACGCGGCAGACCGTCGATCCTGGCCACCTCTTCGCGGCTGAGAGCGAACGAGAACAGGTCGAAATTGGCCGCGATCCGCGCCGGGTCGGCCGACTTCGGGATCACCGGTATGCCGTGCTCGACATGCCAGCGCAGGACAACCTGGGCGGGCGTCACCCCGTGCCGGGACGCGATCTCGGCCAGCGTGCGGTCGCGCAGGTTGGTCCCCTTGAGCGGGCTGTACCCCTCTACCACGACGTTGCGCTCCCGGCTGGCAGCCAGCACGCCCGGATCATAGCGGGACGGGCTCCACGGGATCTGGTTGACCGCCGGAGCCTGGTCGGTCGCGCCGATCAGCTCATCGATCTGGCGGACGCTGTAATTGCTCACGCCGACCGCGCGGGCCAGCCCGCTGTCCCTGGCCGCCAGCAGTTCCCGCCATACCTCCGGGCGCGCCCGGCCGCCCGGCGGCCAGTGCACGAGCCAGAGATCGACGTGATCGGTGCCCAGGGCACGCAGGCTCGCGGTGATCGTGGCACGCTCCCGGCCCACCGCGCCCGACGGCAGTTTCGTGGTGACGAAAACGTCCCCCCGATCGATGCCGCTGCCGGTGAGCGCCCGTCCCACCTCCCCCTCGTTGCCGTACATGGTCGCGGTGTCGATGTGCCGGTATCCGGTTTCCAGGGCCAGGCGGACGGCCTCGTAGCAGCGCCGGCCGCGAAGCTGCCAGGTGCCGAAGCCGACCAGGGGCATGGCCACCCCGCCGCTCAGCGTCACGGCGGGCGAGTGCGGTGTCTGCGTCATGCCGTCCATCGTTCCCCGCCGGCCCGCCGGCACGCGAGCCGGGCGGGCGCCACACCGGCGGCAGGAATAGCCGACAGCACCCGACCGGGGAACGAAACATCGGTATGGTCCTGTATGTGGTTACTCCGCGTCATCGGGCCAGCGGCCACCGGCCAACCGCGATTCGCACGGCCGTAAATGCCTGGCTTGAGGAAATCAGCTTCCGCACCGGAGTCACCGCCCTGATCGTCGTGGCGGCGATCATTATCGGCGGCGCGATCGCCGCTGTCGACCTGGCGGCATACGGCGGACGGTCTGCGGTGCGGCACGCCCCGGCCGGGCAGGCCCTGCCGGCTCCGCCGCAGACGGCGTCGACGGCACCGGCGTCGAGGCCGGAAACCGCACTCCCGCGGCCGCGGCATGAGCCCGGGCCGCCCAGGCACACCGCCATCCCCGTGGCGGCGGCCATCCCCGCCGCGCAGACCGCGCCGAGCAACCCGCCGGCTTCGCCGCCCCGGCCAGACCATCATCATCAGCGGGGATTCCCCGGCTGGTCGCGGTGGCCGGGTGGGCGGCGGCCAGAGCACAGGCACGGCCGGCCCGGCGGGCACGGCTGGCCCCACGGGCACGGGCAGGGCCGGGCGCGGGGAGGCAGAGCCGGCGGGCCGCACGGGCACGGGCAGGGCCGGGCGCGGGGAGACAGAGCCGGCCGGCCGCCGGGGGATGGTCCCGGCCCGCACGGACACGGCCGGGACGGCCGGCCCGCCGACCCCCATGAACGAGCCCGTCCGGGCCGGCCCGCCGGTCACGCCCCAGGCCGGCCCGAACGGCACCCGGGCGGCGCGGACGCGCTCCACCACGCCGGCCGGCCCGAACGGGACCCGCATGGACGGCGGGCCGACCAGCGCTAGACACCCGGCCCGTCTGCGCTGACCGTCCTCGCGCAGGCTGTACGCTCGCCCCAGCGAGGAGGCGCGGGATGCCGGATCAGGGCCATGGGGTCGTAGTCGGCCTCGACAACGGGGGGACGACGAACAACGCCACCGTGCTCGACAGCGCCGGCCGGTTCCTGGTGGATCACATGCTGGAAACGCACAGCCTGGTCCAGGAGGGTCCGGAGAAAGCGATCGAGGCTCTGGCGAGGGCGTTCGCGGGCGTGCTCGAGGTGACCGGCACACCCACCGCGTCGGTGCTAGCCGTCGGGCTGGACACCCCGGGGCCGGCCAGCGCGAACGGCGTCATCTCGGCCCGGGGGGCGGTCAACTTCCTCCATCCGGCCTGGCGCGCGTTCGACATCCGCGGTGCGCTCGAGGACCGGCTCGGCCTGCCGGTCATCTATAACAACGACGCGAACGCCGCCGCGCTGTACGCGCACTACATGCGGCTGGGCCGGAATGCGACCTCCCGCTCCTCGGTATCGGTGATCGTCGGAACCGGGCTCGGCGGCGGGGTGATCGAGTCCGGCAGGGTGATGCGTGGCGCCGCCGGGATGGCCGGCGAGCTCGGCCACGTCCGGATCCCGACCGAAGGACTGCTCGCTCCCGGGCAGCCGGTCCCGGTCTGTAACTGCGGGCTGCCCGGCGACGCCGAGAGCTTCGCCTCGCTGACAGGAATCACCAAGAACCTGCTGCCCTACTGGCTGACGCGCTTCCCCGGACACGAGCTCGGCGAGCGGGAGCCCGCCGTGGCGGCCAAGCTGGTCCGCGCGCTGGGCGAGGCGGGTGACCCGATGGCCCTGGAGATCTTCGGGCAGCAGGCGGTCGCGATCGGGCGGCTGCTGTCGATCGCGGCCAACTTCACCGACCCGCACATGTATTTCCTCGGCGGCGGCGTGGTGGAGACGTCGCCTGCTTTCCGTGACTGGTTCCTGGCCAAGGTCCGCGACCACACCGACCTTCGCGAGGAGCAGCAGCGGGCCGCGACCTTCGCCCTGGTGCCGGACCTGGACATGGCCGGGGCACGCGGCGCGGCCATCGCGGCCCGGGAGACACTCGGCCTGTGGCGGGAGGTGCCGCGGTGATCATCATCGTGGCCGGCATCGCCGGCTCGGGTAAGACCACGGTCGGCAAGCTGCTTGCCGACCGCCTGGGCTGCGAGTTCGAGGACGGGGACATGCTGCATCCGGCCGCGAACGTGGCCAAGATGCACGCCGGCGTGCCGCTCACCGATGCGGACCGCTGGCCTTGGCTGCACATCATCCAGGCCTGGATCGACCAGCGGATCTCCGCCGGGAAGACCGCGGTCCTCGCCTGCTCCGCGCTGCACCGCAGGTACCGGGATGCCCTGCTCGACGGCCGGCCGGACGCGCAGATGGTGTTCCTGGAGATCAGTCGCGAGGTCGCCGCGGCCCGGCTGGCCCACCGGCACGGGCACTTCTTCCCGGCCCAGCTGCTGGACAGCCAGCTCCGCGACCTGCAGCCGCCCGGCCCGGACGAGCGCGTGCTGGTCATCGACGCCAGCCAGCGGGCTGACGAGATGGCGGCCGAGATCGCCAGCCGGCTGGACGTCGGGCCGCCGCCCGACGGCGGCGGTTAGGCCGTGGCTAGCCGGGCTGCCGCTCCAGGATCACGACCGGGATGCTCCGCTCGGTCTTGCGCTGGTAGTTGTCGTAGTCCGGCCAGATCTGGGCCATCTGCCGCCACAGGGCCGGCTTCTCGTCCGCCGTCGCGGTGCGGGCTCGCGCGGCGAACTTGTCCGCCAGCACCTGAACCTCTACCTCAGGATCGGCCTGCAGGTTGAGGTACCAGGCCGGCGGCTGGTCGGCCCCGCCCTTGGACGCGACCACCAGGTAGTCATCACCGCGGCGGCCGTAGATCAGCGGCGTGCTGATCTTGCGGCCGGACTTGCGCCCGGTGGTGGTCAGGATGAGCGTCTGGACGCCGTTCCAGTCGTGGCCCTCGCGTCCGTCGGTCTCGACATAGCGGCTGACGTGTTCCCTGCCGAAGAGCATCCCGGCCTCCCTGAACGGATTGCGTCGAATGGCAGCGTAGCGTGGCCGGTAGTATCCGACCTGCCCGGCCGGAGGCAGCGCCATGAAGCTCAAGCTGGACCTGCACGACGTCTACAACCGCGGCGACGAGATCGACCGTGCCCTCCGGTCGATCATCGACGAGGCGGTCAGGAAGAAGGCGCCGCTGGTCGAGATCATCCCCGGCAAGGGCTCGGGCCAGCTGAAGAAGCGGGTGCTGCGGTTCCTGGACCAGAAGGAGATCAAGGCGCTGTATCACCGGGTGGAGAAGGACTCGAAGAACTTCGGCCGGATATTCGTTCATTTTCGCTGGTAGCCCTGCGGTTGACCATCGGCACGCCGCACCCATATGTTCGCTATAAGAACCCCTGGACATAATGCGAACAAGCCGGGCCCGACAGGCAGGAGCGCGGATGGCTGAGATCGTCCCGCTGAGCCGGGCGATCGCGGAACTCGTCCGTGACGGGGACAGCGTGGCGCTCGAGGGGTTCACTCACCTGATCCCGTTCGGTGCCGGTCACGAGGTCATCAGGCAGCGGCGCCGCAATCTCACGCTGATCAGGATGACCCCGGATCTGATCTACGACCAGATGATCGGGATGGGCTGCGCCCGGCGGCTGGTCTTCTCCTGGGGCGGCAACCCGGGCGTGGGCTCGCTGCACAGGTTCCGCGATGCCGTAGAGCGCGGCTGGCCGGGCCCACTGGAGATCGAGGAGCACAGCCACGCCGGGATGGCCAACCGGTACCAGGCCGGAGCGTCCGGCCTGCCGTTTGCCGTGCTCCGCGGGTACCAGGGCACCGACCTGCCCTCGGTCACCCCGAACATCAAGCCGATCGTCTGCCCGTTCACCGGCGAGCGACTGACCGCCGTCCCCGCGCTCAACCCGGACGTCGCCATCGTGCACGCCCAGCGCGCCGACTCCGACGGCAACGTACAGATGTGGGGCATCACCGGGATCCAGAAGGAGGCCGTGCTCGCGGCACGCAGGTCCCTGGTCACGGTGGAGGAGATCGTTCCCGAACTCGATCCGCGCCCTGGCGCGGTGCTGCTGCCTTCGTGGGCGATTACCTGCGTATCGGCCGTGCCGGACGGCTCCCGCCCGTCGTATGCGCTCGGCTACTACGAGCGTGACAACGACGCGTACGTGCGGTGGGATGCTGTCAGCCGGGACCGTGACGCGTTCCTGGCCTGGATGGACCGTAACGTGCTCGAGACCGTGGGGAGGCAGGCATGACCCTCATCGTGGATGCCGTCCGCACCCCGATCGGCAAGCACGGCGGCGCGCTGGCCGCGGTCAGGCCGGACGACATGGCGGCCAGCGCGATCTCGGCCCTGCTCGCCCGCACCCCCGGCCTGGACCCGGCCCAGATCGACGACGTCTACTTCGGCGACGCCAACGGCGCGGGCGAGGACAACAGGAACGTGGCCAGGATGGCCGGCCTGCTGGCCGGGATGCCCGCCACAGTGCCGGGCGCGACCATCAACCGGCTGTGCGGCTCGGGCCTCGAGGCGGCGATCGCGGCCGATCGCGCCGTGCTGGCCGGCGACGCGGACATGATCATCGCCGGCGGCGTGGAATCGATGACCCGCGCCCCCTGGGTGCTGCCCAAGCCTGAGCGGGCTTTCCCGCGTGGCCATGAGACCGCGTATTCCACCACGCTGGGCTGGCGGATGGTCAATCCCGCGATGCCCGCCGAGTGGACGGTCGCCCTCGGCGAGGGTGCCGAGATCCTCGCCGACCGGTACGCGATCTCGCGCGCCGAGCAGGACGCGTTCGCGGTGCGCAGCCACCTGCGGGCGGCCCGGGCCTGGGACCGTGGCCGGTTCGCCGAGGAAGTGGTCGCGCTGGGCGGGCTGGAATCGGACGAGGGCATCAGGGCGGAGACCACGGCCGGAAAACTGGCCGGGCTCAAGCCCGCGTTCCGCCCCAGCGGAACCGTAACGGCCGGCAACTCCTCGCAGCTGAGCGACGGGGCGGCCGCGCTGCTGCTGACCAGCGAGCGCGCCGCCGCCAGGACCGGGCGGGAACCGCTGGCCCGGATCGCCGCCCGCGGCGTGAGCGCGGTCGAGCCGCAACTGTTCGGGATCGGGCCGGTCGAGGCGGCCCGGACGGCGCTGAAACGCGCCGGCATCGGCTGGGCGGACCTGGCCGCGGTCGAGCTGAACGAGGCGTTCGCCGCCCAGTCGCTGGCCTGCCTGGCCGAGTGGCCCGACCTGGACCCGGATATCGTGAATGTCAACGGCGGGGCGATCGCGCTGGGTCATCCGCTCGGCTGCTCCGGCGCCAGGATTGTGGGCACGCTCGCCCGCGAACTGCACGCCCGGGGGGGCGGGTGGGGGCTGGCGGCCATCTGCATCGGCGTCGGCCAGGGCCTGGCCGTCGTCTTGGAGGGGACCTGATGCAGGCCGAGCCGGCCGAGGAGCGAGGACCGGAGTTCGTCCAGTCGATGGCGCGCGGGCTCGCCGTGATCAAGGCGTTCGACGAGGATCATCAGCAGCTCACGCTCAGCGAGGTGGCCAGCATCACCGGCCTGGCCCGGGCGGCCGCGCGGCGGTTCCTGCTGACCCTGGCCGAGCTCGGCTACGTGCGTACCGACGGCCGGATGTTCGCGCTGACGCCCCGCGTGCTCGAGCTGGGCTATGCCTACCTGTCCAGCCTGTCGCTGCCGCAGATCGCCGAGCCGCACCTGGAGCGCATGGTCGCCGAGGTGCAGGAATCCGCCTCGGTCACCGTGCTGGACGACACCGACATCGTGTACGTGGCCCGCGTGCCGACCTCGCGCATCATGCGCGTGACGATCAGCATCGGCACCCGCTTCCCCGCCTACGCGACGTCGATGGGCCGCGTATTGCTGGCCGGCCTGACCCCGGCTGAGCTCGACGCGTACCTGGAGCGGGTCAGCATGCGCCCTATCACCGCGCGCACCATCACCGACCCCGGCGCACTGCGCGCCGAGCTGGACAAGGTCCGCGAGCAGGGCTGGGCGCTGGTGGACCAGGAACTCGAGGAGGGGCTGCGCTCGCTCGCGGCCCCGATCCGTGACCGCTCGGGCCGGGTCACCGCGGCGGCCAACATCGCCACGCACGCCGCCCGGACCAGCTCGGCCGAGGCGCGGCGCAGCCTGCTCCCGGTGCTGCTGCGCACGGTCGAGCAGATCGGGGCGGATCTGCGGGCGGCGGGGTCCCCCGGGCCCAGCGTTATGCGGCTGCGCTAGCGGCGCCGAAAGGGACTCTTCGTGCCCGCCGCCGAAGCGGTGATGGCAGGCTGACCTCATGCCCATCACCGCCCGCGTTGAGCACGTCGGCAGCCTGCTCCGCCCGCCGTTCCTGCACGAGGCGCGAGCCGCCCGGGACAAGGGCGAGGTCACCGCGGCCGAATTCAAGACGGCCGAAGACCGCGCGGTCCGCGAGGTGATCGCCCTGCAGGAGGAGATCGGCCTGCCCGTCGTCAACGACGGTGAGCAGCGGCGGGACTCGTTCCAGGCCGAGCTGGCCGCCGCCTGCGACGGGTTCGCCGGGGTCAGCCTGGACGCCTGGCTATGGGGCGACTGGCACTCGGCCGAGGTGGGCGAGGCGTCGACGCCGCGCCCGGAGGGCCTGGCGGTGGTGGCGCCGCTGCACAAGCGGCGGAACCTGGCTGCCGAGGAGTTCACCTTCCTGCGCGCGTGCACCGGCCGGCAGGCCAAGGTGACGCTGCCGAGCCCGACGCTGCTCGCCAACCTCTGGTCGCCGGAGCTGTCGCGGGGCGCGTATCCGAGCCTGGACGCGTTCATGGCCGACGTGGTGGAGGTGCTGCGGGAGGAGGTCCGCGAGCTCGTCCGCCTGGGCTGCACCTACATCCAGCTGGACGCCCCGCACTACCCGCTGCTGGTCGACCCGACCTGGCGCGCCTTCTACGAGGCGCGGGGCTGGGCGGCGGACCGCTGGCTCTCCTACGGGATTGACCTGGACAACGCCGTGATCGAGGCCGGCCGGCCCGCGACGTTCGGCTTCCACCTGTGCCGTGGCAACCAGCTCGGCCGCTGGCTGGTGGCCGGCGACTACGACCCCATCGCTGGCCCTGTTTTCGGCCGGTGCCGCGCCGACCGGCTGCTGCTGGAGTACGACGACGAACGCTCGGGCAGCTTCGACCCGCTCCGCCTGGTGCCCGAGGACAAGGTCGTCGTGCTCGGCCTGGTGACCACGAAGACCTCGACGCTGGAGCGGGCCGCCGACGTCGAGGCCAGGCTCCGCCAGGCCAGCGCGCTGGTCGGCACCGAGCGGCTGGCGGTCAGCCCGCAGTGCGGCTTTGCCACGTCGGCGGGCGGCAACCCGGTCACGCCACAGGCCCAGCGCGACAAGCTCGCCCTGCTCGTCGAGGTGGCACAAGACTTTCTTGATTCCTAACCGCGCCGCCCCGGGGTTTCCCGCAGCCGCGACGATCCGGAGGTAACGATGACCGAGCTGGCCCCGCAGGCCGATCCGGCCGAGGCCGGACTGGACAAGGAGCGGCTGGCCCGGGTCGACCGGCACTTCGCCAGGTACGTGGACGACGGGCGGCTGCCCGGCTGGCTGCTGACGGTCAGCAGGTACGGCTGCCTCGTGCACGTGTCCCGCTACGGCTCGGCGGATATGGAGGAGGGCCTGCCGGTCGAGACCGGGACGCTGTGGCGGATCTACTCCATGACCAAGCCGGTCACGTCGGTCGCGGCGATGATGCTGTACGAGGAGGGCGCCTTCGAGCTGACCGACCCGGTCAGCGCGTTCATCCCGTCATTCGCCGACGTGCGCGTGTACGCGGGCGGACCGGATCTCAAGCCGGTGACCGTGCCCGCTACCGAGCCGGTGCGGATCTGGCACCTGCTGACGCACACGGCCGGCCTGACCTACGGCTTCCACCGCTGCCATACGGTAGACGCGATCTACCGCAACGCCGGGTTCGAGTGGGCGTCGCCGCGCGGGCTCGACCTGACGGCGTGCTGCGACGCCTGGGCGGGGATGCCGCTGCTGTTCCAGCCGGGCACCGAGTGGAACTACTCGGTGGCGACCGACGTGCTCGGCCGGGTGGTCGAGGTCGCCTCGGGGCAGAGCCTGGACCGGTTCTTCGCCGACCGCATCCTGCGGCCCCTGGGCATGGCCGATACCACCTTCCAGGTCGCAGCCGACGACCTCCCCCGGCTGGCCGCCCTGTACGTCGCGGGCCCGGGCAACCAGGCGGTCCGCAACGACGCGATGGGCGCGCTGGGGCAGCGCCGGCCGTCGTACCTCGCCGGCGGGCACGGCCTGGTGTCCAGCGCTGCCGACTACCACCGCTTCACGCAGATGCTGCTGTCCCGCCCGGACAGCCCGGCTGGGGAACTGGACGGCGTGCGGCTGCTCAGCCCGCGCACGGTGGCCTATATGACCCGCAACCACCTGCCCGGCGGCGCCGACCTGGAGACCGTCGGCCACCGGCTGATCGCCGAGTCCCCCGCGCACGGGGTGGGCTTCGGCCTCGGCTTCTCCGTCGTGGTGGATCCGGCCGCGGGCAAGACCATCTGCTCGGAGGGCGAATTCGCGTGGGGAGGCGCGGCGAATACGGCATTCTGGATCGACCCGGCCGAGCAGCTGACCGTATGCTTCTACACCCAGCTGCTGCCCACCAGCGCGCACCGCATCCGGCCCCGGCTGCGCCAGCTGGTCTACCAGGCGCTCACGGACTAGGCCGGGCGGCCGGCACCGGCCTATCGCCGAAAGGGAGTTGCCCCATGACCAGCGCTGACCTGCTCACCGACGCGTTCGGCCGGATCCGGGAGGAAGTCCACCTGGCGACCGACGGCCTGTCTCGCGAACAGCTGGCGTACCGGGTGGACGCCGAGGCGAACTCGATTGCCTGGCTGATCTGGCACCTGACCCGGATCCAGGACGACCATGTCTGCGGGGTCGCGCACCGCCAGCAGGCGTGGACCGCGGCGGGCTGGGCCCACCGGTTCGGGCTGCCGTTCGGGCCGGAGGCCACCGGCTACGGCCACGACCCCAGGGAAGTGGCCGCGGTCCAGGCGGACGCGGAGACGCTGACCGGATACCACGACGCGGTCTTCGAGGACACGATCCGTTACGTCGGGACGCTGACCGATGCCGATCTTCCCGTGGTGGTGGACGAGTCATGGGACCCCCCGGTCACGCTCGGGGTGCGGCTGGTGAGCGTGATCTCCGACGATCTCCAGCACGTGGGCCAGGCCGCCTTCATCAGGGGCTTCCTGCTCCGCCAGTAAGGGAACGCCCGGGCCGGCCGACTCTGCTCCGATCAGGGCTTCCTGCTCCGCCAGCAAAGCTCAGGGTGTCGATGGCACATTGCCGACGATGGAGCGTCGGTAGCGGCACATCGATCTTGGCTGACCGGGCGACGGCCGTGCGTCAGCCCTCCGGGTCGCTCGCGTACGTGGCCAGGCCGCGGAGCATGAGATCGATCCCGAACGCGAATCTCTCGTCGGGACCGCCGCCGAACAGCGCGTCCACGACCCGCTGGGTGTGCGGGAACAGCTCCGCGGGCAGCGACATCACGTAGTCCTTGAGCATCGTGAAGAACTGCTCGGGCGACAGGTCGCCGCCGGTGAAGGAGGCGGTGCCGAGGCTCTCCTCGAACGCGAACCCCCCCACATAGAGGGAGAACACGTCGCCGAGGTAGGCGATGACGTTGTCCGGGATGCCGACCGGCTTGAGCAGCGTGAACAGCCACTCGTTGACGACCGCCAGCATCGGCCCCGAGGGGATGCGCCCCAGCGACAACCGCGCCACGTCGCGGTGGCTGGTCAAGATGGCCCGCATCTGGTCGGCGAGATCGCTGAGCTGCTCCCGCCAGCGCGCCGGATCCGGCTCGGGCAGCTGCATCTCCTCGATCACGCGCTCAAAAACCAGCTGGAGCAGCTGCTCCTTGTTCCGCACGTGCCAGTAGAGGGACGCGGCCCCGGTGCCGAGCTCCTCGCCCACCCGGCGCATCGACAGGCCATCCATGCCGTCGGCGTCGATGACCCGCAGCGCCGCCTCGACGATCGCCTCCCGCGTCAGCGGCGCTCGCCCGGCCGATCTCGGAGCCCTGCGCCAGGGCGGCTCGGGGACGCCTGATGCATCCGACCAGCGTGTTCCGGCGCCCTGCGTCATGCCGACCACCGTACCACGCGCCGAACATCATTCGAGTGACTCGAATAGTGTTTGACAACGCGTCATAACGCATGCCAGTATGACGTTCGACCTGATCGAACAACGTTCGACAAGGACGAGGAAAGGTGCCAGATGGCGTTCATCATCGAGGCCAAGGGGCTGACCAAGCGCTTTGGCAAGACGCAGGCCCTGGACGGACTCGACCTGACCGCTGAGTCCGGGCAGGTGGTGGCCGTGCTCGGGCCGAACGGCGCGGGCAAGACGACCTTCATCAGGATGGTGGCCACCCTGCTCCGGCCGGACAGCGGACAGCTGCGGGTGGGCGGTCACGACGTTCGCCGCGAGGCGCCCGCCGTGCGGCGCTCCATCGGCCTGGCCGGGCAGTTCGCCGCCATCGAGCCGGCCATGACCGGCCGGGAGAACCTGGAACTGGTCGCCCGGCTGTTCGGCCGCAAGCGCAAGGACGCGAAGGCGAACGCGTCATCGGTGCTGGACTCGCTGGACCTCACCGGCGCGGGCGACCGCCTGGTCCGCACCTATTCGGGCGGCATGCGGCGCCGCCTCGACCTGGGCGCGAGCCTGGTCGGCGCGCCGAAGCTGCTGCTGCTCGACGAGCCGACCACCGGACTCGACCCGCGCAGCCGGATCGAGCTCTGGGACGCAATCAGGATGCTCGTGAAGCAGGGTACGGACGTCCTGCTCACCACCCAGTACCTCGACGAGGCCGACAACCTGGCCAGTCACGTAGTGATCATCGACCACGGCCGGGTGGTGGCCGCCGGGACGCCGGGCGAGCTGAAGCGCCGGATCGGCGGCAAGGTCATCGAGGTACACGTCCGGCACGAAGATGACGTGGCCAGGGTCGCCGGAGTGCTGCGGGACTTCGACCACGGCGATATTCGCATCGACGATGCGACCCGCCGGGTCAGCGTCAGCGTCGCCAGCGGGGGGCCGGTGCTGACGAACGCGCTGCGGGCGGTCGAGGACGCCGGCGTCGACGTCGAGGACGTCGCCCTGCGCCAGCCCAAGCTCGAGGAGGTGTTCCTCACGCTCACCGGGCGCCCGGAAGCCGATGCCGCACTCGAGGCGGCTGCCTCCTGACCACCGGCTGGCCTGACTCAGAAAACTGGCCTGACTCAGAAAAGGAGTAATCGTCATGGCTGTCGTGACTGCGCCGATCACCAGGACAACCTCGATCGGCACGAGCACCCTGCAGATCGCCAGGCGCGCGATCCTGCGCTACATGCGCACCCCGCAGATGATCGTCCTCGGGACGATCCAGGGCGCGATGTTCCTCTTGATCTTCCGTTACGTCTTCGGCGGCGCCATCCAGATCCAGGGCGGCATTTCATATGTGGACTTCCTGGTGCCGGGGTTCATCACCACCGGCGTGCTGTTCTCCGGGATGGGCGCGGCCACCGTGGTGGCCGAGGATCTCGAGCAGGGATTCGTGGACCGGCTGCGCTCGCTGCCCGTTCCGCGCGCGTCGTTCCTGACCGGCCGCGCGCTCGCGGACACGGCCTGGAACACCTGGGGGCTGATCGTGACCGCCGCGATCGGATTCGCCGTCGGGTTCCGCATCCACGGCTCGGTGGCGGAGGCCTTCGCCGCGCTCGGGCTGTGCGTGGTCTTCGGGTTCGCGTTCGAGTGGCTGTTCATCATGCTGGGCCTGATCGCGGGGACGCCGCAGGCCGCGCAGGGGATGGCGCTGCTGGTCTTCCCCTTCACGTTCATCTCCAGTGCCTACGTCCCGGTGTCCTCGATGCCCGGCTGGCTGCAGGGATTCGCGAGCCACCAGCCGATCACCTACATGGTCAACGCGGTCCGGGCGCTGACCCAGGGCCCGGCGGCCGAGGCGCTGATCGGCCACTCCACCGGCTACCTGGTCACCGGCTCACTGCTGTGGTCGCTCGGCCTCGTCGTGGTGTTCGCGCCGCTGGCCGCGCTCCGGTACCGCCGCAGCTGACCGGCCGACGGGAAAGGGCCTCCGGCCGATCCCCTCCGGCCGTCCCGCACCCGGGCACCCGGGTGCGGGACGCGCTCGCGGGCCGGCCAGCCTGACCTGGCCGCGGCGAACCCGCCGCGACGTTACGGCCGGGCGTCTATGCTGCCACGGGGTCAGGTGAAACGATCGTGACGTGACGTCGCCTCGGCCAAGCCCGCCGCCGGACGAGCCCGCGCGCCCCATCGCGGCCGCGGCCGCGGGGCCGCAGGCGGTTCTGGTCGAGGATCACCTTGCCCGCCGGATCCGCAAGCCGATGGACCTGATGCGCTGCCTCCTCAGCTGCGTCGAGATCGTTCTGCTGGCCGCCCTGGCCGTCGCGGCCGGGGCCGCGACGGCCGGCATCGACACCGATATCGTGGGGGCGAGCAGGCGCCTGCCGCACGCGCTGCTCACGGCCGCACGGCCGGTGGCCCTGTTCGCGCTGCTGTTGCTGCCGGTCGCCCTGGCCATCCGCGAGCTCGTCCGGCGCCAGCCGCGACGGCTGGCCGAGGCCGCGGGCACGGCCGTTCTCGCCGTCGCCGTGGTGGCGGTGGCCAACCTCCTGCTCAGCCACCACACGTCCTCGCTGCTGTACCACGCGATCACCGTGTCCCGCTCCGCCACCAGCCACGCCGCGCCACTCGACGGCTACCTGGCCGGCCTGGCCGCGTACACCACCATGATCGGCCTGAACGGGCAGGCGCGCTGGCAGGGGGCGGTGTGGCTGACCTTTGGCCTGTACGCGGTGGTGAACCTGGCGGCGCTGCAGATGACCGTGCTCGCCCTGCTCATCGCGCTGCTCACCGGGCGGGCGATCGGGCTTGGCGTGCGCTACGCCGCGGGCACCATGTCGCAGCGGCCGGCGGCGGACAGGATCGCAGCGGCCCTGGGCGGTGCCGGCTGCCAGCTGGTGGAGATACGCCGGGTCCCGCCGGTGGGTCATGAGTCCCGCCGGTACGCCGCGACGGCGCGCGGCGGCGGCCGGCTCGACATCTGCGTCTACGACCGGGATCAGGAAGCGGCCGGCGCGATCTACCGGCTGTACCGTTCGGCGCGGCTGGAGGACCAGGTGTCGCACACCGCGCCGGTGTCGGTGGAGCGGATGGCGGAACGCCGGGCGCTGCTGTCCTACGCAACGGAGGAGGCCGGGGTGCTCACCCCCCGGCTGGAGGCCCTGGTCCGGGTCGGCCCCGAGGCCACCGCGCTCGCCTTCGAGCATCAGGAGGGGACGAAGCTGGCCGAGCAGTACCCGGCGCCGACCGATGCCGAGCTCGGCCGCGTCTGGGATGCGGTGCTCCGGCTGCACGCTCATCGCGTCACGCACCGGGCGCTGGTCTCCGATCGCATCCTGCTCACCGACGGCGGCCGGGTCATGCTGCTCGATCCGGGCAACGGCGACGTCGCCGCGGGCGACCTGCAGCTTCGCCTCGACGTGGCCCAGCTCGTCACCGAGCTGGCGCTGCGGGTCGGGCCGGACCGGAGCGCGGACCTGGCGCTGGACAAGCTCGGCGCGGACGAGCTGATCACCGTGGTGCCGCTGCTGCGGCCCATCGTGCTCTACCCGTCCACCAGGGCCGGCGTCCGGCACCACAAGGACGTGCTGCCCGCCCTGCGCAAGCGCCTCCTGGACGCGGCCCCGGGGGAGGAGGTTCCCGAGGTACGGCTGGAACGCATCCGTCCGCGCACGCTGCTTACCCTGGTCGCCTCCGTCGTGGCCGTGTACCTGCTGGCCGGCGAGCTGGCGCGGGCCAGCCTGGGCAGCGCCCTGCGATCGGCGGACTGGCGGTGGGGCCTCGCGGCGCTGGGGCTGTCCGCGCTGACCTACGTCGGCGCGGCGCTCTCGCTGTCCGGGTTCGTAGCCGAGCGGCTGAGCTTCGTACGCACGATCCTGGCGCAGCTCGCGGGCTCGTTCGTCACGCTGGTCACGCCCGCGGCCGTGGGCGGCGTCGCGCTGAACATTCGCTACCTGCAGCGGAACAAGGTGCCGCCCGCGGTCGCGGCGGCCAGCGTCGCTGTGTCCCAGGTCGTGGCGTTCGTCCTGCACATCTTGCTGCTGGTCATGTTCGCCGCGATCGCGGGGACCTCCGGGGGCAAGTCGATCCGCCCGCCGACGTGGGTCTACTTCGTGCTGGCCGGGCTCGTCGTGATCGCGCTGGTCGTGCTGGCGATCCCGGCCGGGAGGCGGATGCTGCGCGCCCGGCTGGCCCCGACGTTCGGGCAGGTGGCCCCGCGGCTGCTCGCGGTGGCGCAGCAGCCGCGCAAGCTCGTCGAGGGCGTCGGCGGAGCACTCCTGCTCACCTTCGGCTATATCGCCTGCCTCGACGTGTGCGTCCGCGCTCTCGGCGGCTCGGCGCCGTTCGCGAGCGTGGCCGTGGTCTACCTGACCGGCAGCGCGCTGGGGTCCATCGTGCCGACGCCAGGCGGACTCGGAGCGGTGGAAGCGGCGCTGACCGCCGGGCTCCGCGCCGCAGGCGTGGCGGGCGGGGTGGCGGTCAGCGGGGTGCTGCTGTTCCGGCTGCTGACCTTCTGGCTTCCCGTGCCCGCGGGCTGGGCCGCGCTGAAATACCTGGAGCGGCAGCAGCTGGTATAACCGCCGCCACGCGCTTGGGCGCACCGCGGCGCGGTCTGTCCTGTGACCTACGACACCTCGGCCACGCCCTGGCTGGGCTGGGCGGCCGGCGTACTGCTCGGCGTCGGGCCCTTCATCGCTTACATCACCTCACGCACGGTGGGTCTGCCCGGGGATACCCAGGACATCGGTAACTGGGGCTACTGGGTCGGCACCGTGTCCCTGGCCGTGGAGGCCGCGCTGGTGGTGCTGAGCATCGGCATGCTGCTGGCCTGGCGGCAACGCTGGAAGGCCGCGGCGGCGGCCGCCGGGTAGCTCCCGGCCGGCGCCCGGGTGACGCTCAGCGGCGCGGTTGCGTTCCGGGGCCGGGAGCAAACGCGTCGGCCGCGGCCTGCACCTGGGCGAGATACTCCCGCCAGCCGGACTCGTCGAAGTCATCCTGATCCGGGCCGCCCTTTCCGTCGATGAGCTCCCGGACGATGTCAGCGTGGCCGGCGTGGTGGGCTGTCTCCCCGACCATCCGGATGAGCAGGACGCCCAGGTTCGTGTCGCGCCGGCCGGGAGGCCAGTGCGCGACCGACCCCGGTGCGTCCAGGTCGAGGTCGGCTATCACGTGGTCGGCGTGAGCGCAGGCGCGCTGGTACAGGCCGACGATGTACTCGCTGGATTCATCGGGCTTGGCCCACATGTCCGCGCCCTGCCAGATCGAGCCGTCGTCGACCCAGGACATGGTCTCGGGTGCCGGGCGGTTGAACGACTCACCCAGGTAGCCGTACTCGAGCCCGGCCAGGTGCTTCACCAGGCCGAGCAGGTTCGTGCCCGTGGGGGTCATGGGCCTGCGACGGTCATGCTCGCTCAGCCCGTCAAGCTTGGCCAGCAGCGTGGCCCTGCTGGCCTGGAGCTTGCGATGCAACTCCGCTTTGAGGTCGGACACGGCACTCCCTCGCCTCGCACCGGACAACCCCTACCCGGTACAGCCAACCACCAGGCACCGACAAGTCCGGTCCCGGCCGGCCTGCTCGCCGCGGCCCTGGCTGATCGTCAGGCTCCTCAGGCACCGGCGGCGGCCCGGGTGCCCGGGTCGAAGTGCACGGTGAGGGCCAGGCGCGCCGCCGGAGTGTAGTTGAACGTGCCGGAGTGCCACAGGTCCGAGGCGTTGAACAAGATCACCGACCCCGGCGGTGCGGTGATCTTCACTTCATCGGGGTGCGGGCCCATTCCGGTCGCGTAGCCGCGCTCGGTGTCGATGGGCGGCTCGCTGCGCCGGTGCGAGCCGGGGATGACCCGAAGCGGGCCGCTGTCGCGGGTGAACGGCGTCACGCACCACATGGCCGACAGCGTCTGCCATGGCCCGGCGATCCGGCGTTCGGCGTAGTCCGGGTGCAGGCCCTGCTCGCCGCACCCGGGGATCGGCGCCCGCAGGTCGAGGTCTCGCACGAACCAGGGATCGCCCAGCACGACGGTCGCCGCGTCGGCGACCAGCGGATGCTGGTGACAGGGGGCGAAGTCGAGGTCGGCCACGTCGAAGCTGGCCATGACGCAGCCCTCGCTGGTATCGAGGCTGGGCTCTTCCGCCCACCCCGCGATCGTCTGTCGCACCAGCCCCTGCAGCCGGTCGGTGATCCGGGCGAGGGACGGCCCGGTCCAGGAGGGAACTCACGACCAGGTAACCCTGGTCGGGCAGGAACCGGCGCTGACGCGCGGTCAGTCGTGCCCTGAGGGCCATAGACAGCACGGTCCCGCCGGTTCGCCCGGCCGCGCAACGCATTTCCGGCCTACCGAATCAGGCCTTCGCGCGTGCCCGCGGCCGGCCCGCCGGCTCCCGGGCTCGCCCTCGCGCGCCGGCGCCGGTGACCCCGGCGCGGCCTGCGCCGCTAGCGGACGCGGGCCGGCCCTCCCGGGGGGTCCGCGCGCCGGCGGAGTTGCCTGCGCTCCCGCGGCCGGCGCCCTGGAACGAGCCGGTACCGAGGGGATGCGGGCCGGCGAAGGGCGCCCGTGCGAGGCCGGGATCGGTACCTGGACAGTGGCGCGCGGCGGGTGCGGGGTACGTGAAGTACGACTTGAGACGCCAGCCGCGAGCTGGTCCTCGCCGGCTCCCGGCGGGTTTCCTGCTGCGGGAGCCGTTCGGCCCGCGCCCGGCCCGCGCCGATCAGCGGGAGGCTGCTCAGGGCGATGCCCGCGAGGATGGCCGCGCCGCCGATGAGCTGTGCCGGGCCGGCCGGGTTGCCGAAGACGACGACGCCCGCCACGGCGCCGACCAGCGGCTCGATGTTGAAAAAGGCGCCGGCCACCTCGGCGGCCACCCGGCTCTGCGCGAAAGCGAACAGCGTGAAGGGCAGCAGCGTGCCGCCGGCCACCAGCGCGGCGGTGGCCAGGACCGGTCCCGGCGCGCTGGGAGGGGCCGGCATGCCCTCCGCGACCACCGAGAACGGCAGCACGGCGAGGGCAGCCCCGAGGAATTGCACCGCGGTCAGGGCGACCGGGTCGCGACCGCGCAGCAGCCGGTCCTGCACCACCGTGAACGTGGCCGACAGCAACAGTGACGCGAGCACCAGGCCATCGCCGCCTACCGTCGCGCCGCCGCCGCCTCCGCCGCCGGTGACCAGACCCACGCCGGCCAGCGACACCGCGAAGCCCGCCCAGGCCACCGGGCGCGCCACGGCACCGTGCCACAGCGCCGCGATGACCGCCACCAGCACCGGCGTGGCGCCGATCAGCAGGGCCGCGTGGCTGACGCTGGTCCGGTCGATGCCGGCGTTCTGCAGCAGGACCGCCCCGCCGTACCCGGCCGCACCGGAGGCCAGCACCGGCAGTGAGCAGGCAGGCCGTAGCTGCCGGCGGCCCACCACGAGGAGGATGGCGGCGGCCAGGCCGAAGCGCAGCAGCGTGAGCCAGCCCGGCGCCAGCCAGCCCAGCGCCACCTTGGAAAGCGGCACGGTCGTGCCCCACAGCAGCCCGGCGGCGGTGAGGGCGGCGACGGCGCGACGATCGGTGCTCATGTAGCTATGATCGGCGACGATATGCCTAAAATTTGCCTCTTATGCACCGTAGCTAAATATCATTCCGTAGTATGGCTGCTGAACTTGACGAAGTTGACGTAAGGTTGCTCACCGCGCTGCAGGAGGATGCGGATCGCACGAACGTCGAGCTGGCCCGCCTCGTCGGGCTGTCCCCGGCCGCGACACTGCATCGGGTCCGCCGGCTGAAGGAATCGGGTGTCATCCGTATCATCGCCGCCCAGGTGGACCCGGCGGCGGCCGGGTTTGCGCTGCGGGTGTACGTGACCGCATCTCTGGCCCGTCACGACCTGCGCTCCAGCCACGCGTTCGACAATCACGTCCGCGCGGTGCCGCAGATCATCGCCGCGGACAACGTGGCCGGCGAAACCGACTACGTGCTGTCCGTCGTGGCCCGCGATGTCACCGAGCTCCAGCAGGTGCTGGCGGGCCTGGCCACCCGGGGCGGCCAGCGGCTGGTGACCTACCTCCGGCTGGAAGAGGTCAAGCCTCCCTCCCGCCTGCCGCTGGCCCCCACCGTGGCGCCACCTGGTCCCGCGCCCCGTAGACGGCGCCGGACGGCGGCGAGTGCTCCGGACTGACCGCTACCAGGCGATCTGGTTGGTCGCAGGAGCGCGGGGAAGCGCCGTGAACCTGTTCCCGGTCAGCACGCCGATCACCGCGCCGACCGTCCCCGCCTGCGCCTTCCCGCGCGGGTCGGAGACGATCAGCGCCGCTCCCGAGGAGTCACTCCACAGCACGACCTGGCAGCACGCCGGGCTGTCGAACCGGAACTGGTCCATCGAATGCTCGATGTTCCCTGTGCGTGCGGAGAACTCAGTGATGGCCATCATCGTGGCGTACGACTTCCGGGCCTGCGTCATCGTACCGACGACGATCTTGCTGCCGTCCGGCGTGATGAGCGCGTTATCGGAGCCGGGCTCAAGAGTCAGCACGCCCAGCTTGTTCGGGAAGGTCACAACGAGCTTCGCCGCCAGCAGGCTGCTGCCTGGCTGCGTGGTGTCGAGGACGCGCACGTGGGCGGTGTTGTCGAACTTGCCGCCCCACTGCTGGAAGGCAAGCTTCCGCCCGTCGGCCGTCCAGGAAAGCACCTGGCCGTAGGGCTTGAAGTTACCCACCCAGCCACCGCGCGGCCACAGCCATTCCCGCTTCGTCCCGGTGGCCAGGGTGATCACCTGGATCGATCGCCCGAAGTCCAGGGCGAGCTTGGTGCCGTCGGGGGACAGCGCGACCCCGGCCAGTTGCTGCGTGTTCACCTTTCCCGGAATGGCCAGCTCGGTCAGCCGCGCGGTGCGGGTGGACGGCGTGAAGGTCACCTCGAAGAACCTGGTCGGGGTCGTGTCGTCGCGTTCCTGTGCCTTAGCGCCCCGGTTTCCGGGGAGGATCGTCCAGTATCGCTGCGCGGCCAGGATGAACGTGCGGTCGTCCGAGGCGCCGCTGACCCAGGTGAATGCCCCGAATGGCCGGGGCGGACGGATCGTCGCCAGCACTGTCCCGGTCGCGGTCGCGCGGACCTCCGCCAGCCGGCCGCCGAGAATGTAGGTGTTGCTGCCGTGAGTCAGGCTGACGTAATAGGGCGGCACCTTGCGGAGCGCGGCCGGCCCCCCCGGAGGCGCGCCGCGGGACGGCCCGGCCGCGGATCCCCGGCCCTGGGCCGGGCCGCGGAACGTCGCGGAGATGGCCAGCGAGGCTGCGACCACGGCCGCCACGGCCGCGGCGGCGGCCAGCGGTGTCAGCCGGGTCGCCCAGCGGCGCCGGCTGGCATTACCGGGGACACGCGGACGACGCCGCGGGGAATCCAAGACCAACGGCGGGACGCTGCCCCTGGTGATCTCCTCCCCGGTTTCGCGCAGCGCCGCGGTGAGCCTGTCTTCCAGCGTGTTCATGATGACTCCTGGAGCATGCGGCCGAGGGAGGCCAGCCCCCGGGTGATCGCGGACCTGACGCTGCTGGGGCTGATCCCCATCGTGGCGGCGGCGTCTTCGGCCGAGAGGTCCAGGTAGAACCGGAGCACGAGCGCCTCGCGCTGCCGCTGCGGGAGCCGTCGCAGCGCCCGCATGACCTCGCGGCGCTCCTCGCCGCTGAGCGCCACGGACTCCGCGGAGCTTTCCGGTGGCTGGTACCCCGGCGGGGCCAGCGACCGCCGCGAGTTGCTACGGCGCAGCACCGAGCGGCAGCCGTTCAGGACCGAAGAGCGCACGTAGGGCACCGCGCTGGCCGGGTCCGCGAGGTGGGACCAGCGCCGGTACAGCCCGCAGAACGCTTCCTGGACGACATCCTCGGCGCTGGAACGGTCGCCGAGCATGATGTGCGCCAGCCGGATCAGCCCGAGCGCGTGAGCCTCGTAGAGCTCGGTCACGGCTTCCTCGGCGCGGACCGCGCCGTGGCCGCCAGGGCCAGCGTGTTCGGCCGCGGCGAACGCCGCCGCCGATCCCCGCGGGTTGGATTCCATGTACCAGAGACGCGCGCCGCGCTCGTCCGCTGCTTCAGCCGGCGCGTTCTTAGCCCAAGCCGAGACCGCGGCGGCCGGTCGCGTTGAGATCTTCGAGCGCGAAGCGGTTGTCCCAGGTGCGCTCGTAGTGCTCGGCCGGGAAGTCCTCCGGACTGGACCCGGTGGCGAATGCCTCCCGGACGGAGGCCGCGTACTGCTGGTTGCGGGGGCACCAGGGGGCGGCGGGGATGTACATGACGTTGCCCCAGCCCTGCTGGTTCGTGACCGGCGCGACGCTGTGGATCACATCGCAGTGCCACCAGACAGAATCGCCGGCCTGGACGTCGGGGATGCCGCTGAGCGCGGGGAGCAGGGGGGCATGCCACTTCTCGCTGACCGGGAACACCTTGTTGACGATGACACCGCACATGTCGTCGCCGGGCACGTCGGCCAGCAGCGGGCGCAGCATGAGGTAGGCCATGGCCCCCGGGATGGGGACGGTGTGCAGGACGCCTTGGTCGTGGGGCATGTCGGACAGGGCGACCCAGCCCTGGAAGGTGCGGAAGGCCGAGCACATCGTCGTACCCGGGTACTGCGGTCCGCTGGTGCGGTAGGCGGCGTCCCAGGGGTCGTAGTGTTCGACGGTGCCGTCGAACAGGTGCCGGAACGCCGTCTGGTAGGCCTGGGTCATCCACAGGTCGAGCGAGCCCGGGTCGAGGTGCGGGCCCAGGCCGCCGGAGCTGACCCCCGGCGGGCGGCGGCGGATGCGATCGGGGTACAGCGAGTCCCGCGCCGGGTCGAACCACTGCACGCCGCCGGATTCGTGCTTCCACTGGCGGTTGAGGAATGCCTGCACGCGCGCCATCCGGTCGCTCTGCCGAGCCTGCATCTGGGCCCGCGACCAGTAGATCGGGTAGATCTCAGGCTTGGAGCCGACCGTGCCGAAGAAGTCGTCCCCGGGGCCGCGGTAGCTCTCGAAGAACCTGTTGCTCTCGACGTAATCGACGATGTCACGGTCCCAGCCCAGGGCCTGCTCGCGATCGAAGTGCCCGCGCACGACCAGGCAGCCGCGCCGGCGCAGTAGCGGCTGCGCCGGCGCCGGGACCGTCCCGGCTTCGATGTCGGCGTAGCTGATGACCGGCCAGACGGTTTCGCCGCGGTCCCGGGCAGCGGTGATCTCGCCGACCTCGGCCGTGACCTGCCGCTCGACGACCGCGAAGACCTCCTCGACGGTGCGGCCCGAGGCCGTGATGCGGGCTCGCAGCGCGGTCTTGAGCTGCCTGACAGCCGCGGGCAGCTCAGCGGGCGTCCGCTCCCAGTGCGGCAGCGAAGGGAGCGAGTCGTTCCGGGATGACGGCTGGGCTGGCATGACGAGAACCTTCTCCTCGGCGCGGGCAGGTAGCCACGGCGACATCCTGTCACGGGCGGATCCGAACATCCGCGCTGCCAGCGGCTGGGCCACGCGGCGGGCGCGCCTCGATCACGTAGGCGGTCATCTTCGCGGTGACGGGGCCGGGGCCGAGGCGGGCCGTCATCTGGTCGGCGACGCGCGCCGTGTACGCCGCCAGGTCCCCGCGGGCCTCGATCGCGGCGCGCAGCGGGGTCCCGGTGCAGAAGCCAACGGCGACGTCAGCGGCCGAGGCGGCGTGTCCCACCAGCGTGACGGGGACGGCGGACGCGCATTCCAGCCCACCCGCGGCCACGTCGGCGGCGACCTGGCCGAGGTCACAGTAGCCATGCGGCACCGCGACCACGAACGCCGGGGGGTCATCGGGGAACACGTGGGCGAGCCCGGCCGCCAGGGCCGCCGCGAAGCCGTGCGTCTCGACGGCGCCCCAGGTGCTGAACAGCAGCCTGCCGGCCGGCCCGAGCACCCGCCCCATCTCGCGGAAGGCCGCGGGCCGGTCCGGGAAGAACATGACTCCGAACTGGCAGGCGATGAGGTCGAACGTCCGGTCATCGAAGGGCAGCCGGAGCGCGTCGGCCTGCCGCCAGATCGCGAGCGGCACCTGGCGGGACCCGAACTCGATCATCGCCGCGTTCAGGTCGGTGGCCGTCACCTGCGCCGCCGGGACAGCCGTGACCAGTTCGCGGGTCAGTACCCCGGTCCCGGCGGCGATCTCGAGCAGGCGACGGGGGGCGAATCTCGCCGCCCGCCGAGCGAGGTCGATGGCAAACGGCCTGAACAGCGTCGGCGCGAGCCACCGGTCATAAGCCCGCGGCATGGATCCGGCCCACACCCGGTCCCGGTCATCGGGCACGGCGGGGCTCACCGGGCCGCGGCCTTGATGTCGATGGCGGTCATTCCCCCTGGCTTCCGCCGTGATCAGCTTGCAGCTCTTCTGCTCCGCGAAATCTAGCCAGCGGAGACGGAACCAGAATGTACCCGGCGTGCATTCTTGATGGAGGCCCGGGTACCAGCGCCATGACGCGCGAGGGCGCACCGCTGGCGGCCAGGCAGGACGGTCGTGCGGGGCGCTTGTTATCGTGGTGCTGGTGAGAGCGCGGGAGTGCCCGGTCGCGATCACAGGCCAACGGACTTCGGGGGGCATCCGCAGGGACCGGCGGTGGCATGTACCGGTGACCCGCCCTTGCTGGTGTCATCCCACCGGCAGACGAGGGAGCATCACATGGGCACGGTCACTACCACTGATGGCACGGAAATCTTCTACAAGGACTGGGGCACCGGTCAGCCCATCGTGTTCAGCCACGGCTGGCCCCTGTCGGCCGACGACTGGGACACCCAGATGATGTTCTTCCTGCTGCACGGCTATCGCGTCATCGCCCATGACCGGCGCGGCCACGGGCGGTCCACCCAGACCAGCGACGGCCACGACATGGACCACTACGCCGACGACCTGGCGGCGGTGACCGCGCATCTCGATCTCCAGAACGCGATTCACGTCGGCCATTCGACCGGCGGGGGCGAAGTGGTGCATTATCTGGCCAGGCACGGCGAAAGCCGGGTGGCTAAGGCCGCGATAATCAGCGCGGTGCCGCCGCTGATGGTGCAGACCGAGGCCAATCCAGGTGGCCTCCCTAAAGAAGTCTTCGACGGCTTGCAGGCACAACTCGCGGCCGGTCGTGCGCAGTTCTACCGTGACTTCGCGGCGGGACCATTTTATAATTTCAACCGCCCGGGCGTGAAATCATCAGAGGCGCTCATCGACAACTGGTGGCGCCAGGGCATGATGGGCGGCGCGAAGGCGCACTACGACGAAATCGTCGCCTTCTCGCAGACCGATTTCACCGAAGACCTGAAGCAGATCAACGTGCCCGTGCTCGTGATGCATAGCGAGGATGACCAGGTCGTCCCCTACGCCGACTCCGGGCCATTGTCGGCCGCGCTGCTCAGGAACGGGACGCTGAAGACCTACCACGGCTTCCCGCACGGCATGCCCACCACGCAAGCCGAGACGATCAACGCCGACCTGCTGGCCTTCCTGAAAGCGTGACAGCGTCGGCCAGGGGCTGCGTCAAACGCCGACGTAAGCTGCCAGGTGCTCGCCGGTGAGCGTGGAGCGAGCAGCGACGAGGTCGGCGGGTATGCCCTCGAAGACGATCCGGCCGCCGTCGTGGCCGGCGCCGGGGCCGAGGTCGATGATCCAGTCGGCGTGCGCCATCACCGCCTGGTGGTGCTCGATGACGATGACCGACTTGCCGTCCTCCACGATCCGGTCCAGCAGGCCGAGCAGCTGCTCGACGTCGGCCAGGTGCAGGCCGGCGGTCGGCTCGTCGAGGATGTAGACGCCGCCTTTCTCCGCCATGCGGGTGGCCAGCTTGAGTCGCTGCCGCTCGCCGCCGGAGAGCGTCGTGAGCGGCTGGCCGAGGCTGAGGTAGCCGAGCCCGACGTCGGCCAGCCGGCCGAGGATGACGTGCGCGGCGGGCGTGCGTGCCGCGCCGGTGCCGAAGAACTCCTCGGCCTCGGTGACCCGCATCGCGAGCACCTCGCTGATGTCCCGGCCGCCGAGGTGGTATTCCAGCACCGACGCGTCGAACCGCTTACCCTCGCACTCCTCGCAGGTGGTGGCGACGCCACGCATCATCGCGAGGTCGGTGTAGATGACGCCGACGCCATTGCAGTTCGGGCAGGCGCCGTCCGAGTTGGCGCTGAACAGCGCCGCCTTCACGCCATTGGCCTTGGCGAACGCGGTCCGGATCGGGTTGAGCAGCCCGGTATAGGTTGCCGGGTTGCTTCGCCGCGAGCCGCGGATCCCGCCTTGGTC
>DASXLW010000066.1:0-2428 GCA_036496025.1 Streptosporangiaceae bacterium | reverse complement strand
CGTCGCGGGGTTGACCACGACGCGGGCGATCACCCCGGCGACCACGGCGCCGATCACCTGCGCGACCCAGTAGGCGGCCGCGTCGGCAATCCCGATCCGGCGGCGGACCAGCGCCGCCAGCGTCACGGCCGGGTTGTAGTGCCCGCCGGAGATGTGCCCGCCGGCGTAGACCATCACCATCAGGGTCGCGCCTGCTGCCAACGGGACGAACACACTCCCGCTGAGCGCGGCCACCCCGACGGCGAACATCAGGAAGAACGCGCCGATGAACTCGGTCACGTACTTCCTCGCCGCCACCCCCCGCGCGGGGGCGGACGCGGTGTATGCCGGCGCTTCCTCGCTTGTGGTTACTCCTGCCATGTTCACGTGCTCCTTATCTGGCCGTCTGAGGCGGGCGTCCCGGGCCGAGTTTCTTTCCTCTCGACCGGACATAACGAAGCCTCACGCTCAAGTGGGTGACCAGGCGTCACGTAGTTCTGGTGGTTTTCGGCCCCGGAATCCGGATCGTGAATCAGTTGCCCTGGGTGAACGGGCGTCGGAGGTGGCTGAAGATGCACCACAGTCCGTTCGGCCGAGAGACCTTTCCGTCCGAACCGGCAGTGAAATCACCAAGAGCACGTGACGTCGGCTCACCACGGCAGGCGCGAGGGCTCACCAGCCAGCAGAGATGGGACACGGACGATGCTGCCGCAGTGGCACCCCGGCCGCTCGCACCGCGCAGTGGAACCGGCTGCTGTAGTTGGCAAGCACCACCGTCCGTTCGGCATAAAGACCTTGATTTTCAGAACGGATGGTGGTTGCTCTGGCGCCGCGACGGTCTGGGCCGGGGTCAAGCGGCCCCGCCGCGACGCCGCCTTACCGGCGCATTGGTCATGGCCCATTCTTTGGGTGCCCGCGTGATGCGGGCGCGAGCAGTCCCAGGGCCCGGGCTCGCTCGACGGCCTCGGTACGGCTGTGTGCGCCGAGTTTTTCGTAGAGGTGGCGGATGTGCGTGCGGACGGTGTTCACCGACAGGCTCAGCTGGCCGGCGATCTCGGGAACTAGGAGGTTGGTGGGCAGGTAGCGCAGGATGCGGGTCTCGCCCACGCTGATCGGTTCGCGCAAGCGGGCCGGTTCCGCGGCCGGTGCGGCTGGTGTGCTCACTCCTTCGAGCTGGTCGAGGATCTGCCAGATCAGGGCCGCGTGCGTGGTGCGCCGCCGGGCATGGCGCTCGAGCAGTTCCGGGGCCGGGTAGAGGAGGAACGGGAACAGCACACGGTCAGCCTCGACAGTGCCGAGAGCACGTTCGAGGGCGCGCCCGGCGGCGGCGTGGTCGCCGAGGGCGTCCCGGGCGATCGCCTCCTGTAGCAGGGCCGGCACCAGCCAGAACGGATGAACTCCGGGGATGGAGCCGTCGATCACGGGGGCGAGCGCGCCCGCCGCCGCCTGCGGGCGGCCCTGGGCCAGCCGCAGCGCCGCCAGGGCGTTACGCATTTCTCCGTGGTCGCTGTGTTCGTCTAGCCGCGTAAGAGCCTGCTCGGCGCGCCGGGTTTCGCCCAGCCGTATCTGGGTGTGCAGCAGGTGCGCTCGCATGGGTATGGTGCGCGGGTGCGCCGTGGCGAGCAGCCCGCCCAGCTTCTCGGCGGCCCGGAAGGCGGCCATCGCGTCGGCGTCCCTGCCGCGGGCGAGCTCGAATATCCCCCAGGCGTGGTGGAGCACCAGCCCGGCCGCAGGCTCGAGTTCGGCCCGGAGGGTGCGGCCTGCGCGGGCGAGCCACGGCTCCGCTTCCGCCAGCCGCCCCTGGCCGACGAGGGTGCTGCCGAGCACTACGTAGGCGACGCCGGTAATCGGCTCTTCGCCCCAGCCGTGCTGGCGGGCGAACTCGATCGCCTCCCGGCTGCGCTGTTCGGCGAGCGTAAGGCTCCGATGCGCCGCCAGTTCCGACTGGTGCGCCAGGCCGGTGAGCTCGAGGTAAGGCCGCCCGGTCCGGCGGGCCAGGGCGATGCCCTGTTCCAGGTGCCGGTGCGCGTCGGCGGCCCGGAAGGCGTATACCTCGGCGGTGCCGAGGCTGATCAGGGCCAGCGCGCACAGGTCGTCGCCCAGCATGAGCTGTGCCGCGTCCGGATCCTCAACCGCGGCCAGCAGCCGGCCCGCCTCCCCGGTCACGCCCGGCAGGTCACCGCGCTGCCGGGCCAGGGACAGCCGCACGACGGTCAGCATGACCAAAAACCGCCCGCGCCGGTCCGCGGCCACCGAATCGGACCGCTTGGCGGCGAGCACGAGCTGCCGCCCCGCCTCCGCCAGCGACCCCCGGGTCAGCTCGCAGGCCGCCCGCAGCACGGTGAGCTCCGCGTCGGCCGCGACGGCAGTGACCGGGAAGCTGGCGAGCAGCTCGTGTGCGGTGGCGGCCTGCCCGTCCAGGTCCAGGGCGACCCAGTGGTCCGACAGC
>DASXLW010000065.1:0-9415 GCA_036496025.1 Streptosporangiaceae bacterium | reverse complement strand
CCCCTCCGATCGGCGCCCAGGCTCATTGCCTGATTGAGCGCGGGCGTGGTCTACTCCGGATCGGCGCCCATTCGCGCCGGCGAGGGCGGGAACGTTCGGCGGGGTGCGGGCCGGCCAGGTCGCACCGGGAAGGTGAGCAGCCCATGGGTTCGATGGGGTTCTGGCTGTTCGCGCGGCAGCGGCCGGGCTGGATCGCCGCGATCGATCCCGATGGCACCGAGCACGCCGCGGCCGACCTCCTGGCCCGGGTCAACCAGATCACGCACGGCCTGCGGCAACTCGGGCTGCGGCCGGGGGACGGCATCGCCAGCTTGCTGCCGAACGGCGCGGCCCCGCTGGAGCTGTACCTCGCGGCGCAGCAGTCCGGCTGGTACTTCACACCGGTCAACTGGCACCTCACCGGGGCCGAGGTGGAGTACATCGTCCGCGATAGCGAGGCGAAGGCGTTCTTCGCGCACGAGCGGTTCGCCGGGGCGGCGGCCCAGGCAGCCGACGCAGCCGGAGTGCCGCGCCGCGCACGCTTCAGCTACGGCCAGATCCCCGGATTCGTCCCGGTGACCGAGCTGCGTGCGGGCCAGCCGGACACGATGCCCGGCAGGCGCACCGCCGGCGCCAGCATGCACTACACGTCGGGGACAACCGGCCGACCCAAGGGAGTGCGCCGGCCGCTCGCCGAGCTGAGCCCCGAGGATGCCGCCGAACTCGGCTCCGTACTGCTGCAGTTCTTCGGCATCGCTCCCGGGCAGCCCGGGGTCCACCTGGTCACGGCGCCCAACTACCACACCGCGGTGACGCTGTTCAGCGGGTCCTCGCTGCACATGGGGCACACGCTGGTCTACATGGACAAGTGGGAGGCCGAGGAGACGCTGGCCCGGGTCGACCGCTACCGGGTGACCAGTACCCACATGGTGCCGACCCAGTTCAAGCGGATGCTGATGCTGCCCGAGGCGACCAGGCGGCGTTACGACCTGTCCTCCATGCGGTGGCTCATCCACGCCGCCGCGCCCTGCCCGGTCCGCATCAAGCAGGCCATGCTGGACTGGTGGGGGCCCTGCGTATACGAGTACTACGCCGCCACCGAAGGCGGCGGCACGATCGCCACCCCGGCTGACTGGCTCGCCCGCCCCGGCACGGTGGGCAGCCCGTGGCCGGTCAGCGAGATCCTGGTGGCCGACGACGACGGCCGCAACTGCCCGCCGGGAGTGCCCGGCACCATCTACATGAAGATGACCCTGCCCGACTTCGTCTACAAGGGCGACCCCGGCAAGACAGCCGCGAGCCGGCTGGGGGACTTCTTCACCGTAGGGGATATCGGCTTCCTGGACGAGGACGGCTTCCTGTTCCTCTGCGACCGGAAGGCCGACATGATCATTTCGGGCGGAGTCAATATCTACCCGGCCGAGATCGAAGCCGAGTTCATGGCGCATCCCAAGGTCGCCGACGTCGCGGTGTTCGGCGTGCCGGACGACGACTGGGGGGAGCAGGTCAAGGCCGTGGTGCAGCCGGCCGCAGCCGAACAGGCGGGGCCGGAGCTCGCCGCCGAGCTGCTGGCCTCGCTCGATGGCCGAATAGCCAGGATGAAATGGCCGAAGACCGTCGACTTCATGGCCGAGCTGCCCAGGGACCCCACCGGCAAGCTGCAGAAACGGCGGCTGCGCGACCCGTACTGGGCCGGTCGCGACCGCGCCATCTGACGCGGCGGCCCGGGACAAGGGGGAGCATCAGGCGCGTCAGGGCAGTGCTAATGCTCCGCGTTGATCCGGGCGTCAGGCAGAGCGATCCGCCGCCGAGGCATCGGCTAGCACCTCGAGCAGCAACGAGACCGCGGGCGGATCCGGTGGCGCGCCGTACACGTGCGCGGCCACCTGCCGGCGCGCGCCGGGCAGCGCCTCGGCGCGCACCCCCGGATGGCGGGCCGCCCGCAGCGCCAGGCCCGGCAGCGTGGTCACCCCGAGACCGGCGGCGACCAGCGCCTGCACCGCCACGTAGTCGTCGGTGGTGAACGCGATGCTGGGCGCGAACCCTGCCTGCTCGCACTGCTGCAGCAGGTGCTCGCGACAGCGCTCGCAGCCGGCGATCCAGCGGGCCGCCGCGTAGTCGGTCAGCGCGGGCCCGTCGGCCACGCCGCGGGCCGCGGCCGGGGCGCCCGCGTGATCCGCGGCCGGGGCACCCGCCGGAACCGCGGCGGAGGCACTCCCGTGATCCGCGGCCGGCGCGCCACCTGAGCGGGGAGTCACCAGGTACACGGGCTCGTCCAGGAGCGGGATGCCGCGCGTGCCCCCCTCGTCGGCCTCCGCGGGAGCACTCTGCGGGTGCTCGTGCCGGAAGATGACCGCGACGTCCACGTACCCGGCCCGCAGCATCCGCAGCGCCTCGGGCGGCTCCGCCTCGGTGAGCATCAAGTCGATGCCCGGCTCCAGCTCCCGCAGCCGGGCCGCGGCCGCCGGTACTACCGTGCCGAGCGCGGACGGGAAGGCGGCCAGCCGGACCCGGCCGGCGCGCAGTCCCACCTGCGCAGCCAGTTCGCTCTCGGCGGCGTCGAGGCGGCCGAGGATCTCCGTCGCCCGCCGGGCCAGCGTGCGGCCGGCGTCGGTCAGCCTGATGCCCCGCCCGGCCCGCTGGAACAGCGTCGCGCCCGTTTCTGCTTCCAGCCGGGCCAGGTGGTGACTGACCGACGGCTGCGCGTAGTTGAGCGCCCGGGCGGCGGCCGTCACCGACCCGTACCTGGCCACCGCCTCCAGCACCCGCAGCCGGGTCACGTCGAGCATGGCCCAAGCATAGATGTGGTTGATCAATCCCGTTTCGTTCGGGATGACGATTTATGGGTTTCGACCTTCGAGCAACGGCGCGCCGGGTTCGCGTACCGGGTAGCCGGCCGCCCGGCTGCGGCGCCAGGCGATGCCGGACAGCGCCTCGAGCACCACCCGGTTGCCCAGGAACGCGGTCACCTCGGCGTGGTCGTAAGGCGGCGAGACCTCGACCACGTCGATCCCGGCCAGCGGCATCTCCATCGCGATCCGCCGGACCGCGTCGAGCAACTGCCGGCCGGTCAGCCCGCCCGGCTCGGGCGTGCCGGTGCCCGGGGCCATGCCGGGGTCGACCACGTCCACGTCGACGGACAGGAACACGCCGTCGCACTCGTCGGTGGCGATCGCGAACGCGTCGTCCAGGCAGGCGTCCAGGCCGCGGGCCACTACCTCGGTCATCTCGAAGCTGCGCATCCGCTGCCCGGCCATCCACTCCAGCGTCTCCGGCTCCGGCCAGTAGCCGCGCAGCCCGAGCTGCAGGAAACGGTCGCCGCGGACCGCGCCGGACTCGATCAGCCGCCGCATCGGCGTGCCGTGCCCGTACAGCGACCCCCACTGCGTGTTCCCGGTGTCGGCGTGCGCGTCGAAGTGGATCAGCGATACCCGGCCCCAGCCGACGTGCCTGGCCACCCCGGTCGCGTCGGGCAGCGTGATCGTGTGGTCGCCGCCCAGGATCACCGGCACCGCCTCGGCCCGGCAGATCCGGTGCACCGCCTCCTCCAGGCGGCGCAGCGAGAGCTCGGTGTCTCCGGGCGGCATCTCCGCGTCGCCCGCATCCACCACCCGCAGCTCGGCCAGCGGATCGACGCCCAGGGCCAGGTGCGGGCGGGACGCGTCGTGCGGCAGGTAATCGGTGGCCCTGATCGCGTGCGGGCCGAACCTGGCCCCCGGGCGATGCGACGTGCCGCTGTCGAATGGCGCGCCCAGGAACACGATGTCGGCCTCCGCGTAGGAGGCCGGCTCGGCCAGATCCGCCCTCGGCACGCCGAGGAACGTGGCGTCCGGGCCATACATATTGCCAAGTCGCGTCATGGTTCCGCTTTCGTGTAGATCAGTGATCAGGCTATCGACACCCTCTCCGGTGGAAGTAGCCTGCACAGCGTGAAGGGGATGACGCTGACGCGCCGGCTCCGGCCCTCAGCGTCGCGTGTGCGGGCCGGTGGCGGGCCCGTCGCGCTCATTGCGCTCGCCGCGACGACCATGCTAATGCAGGGCGATCAGTCGGCGCTGGCCCAGGCGGTGCACGGGATCGAGCAGCAGTTCGGCCTGTCCGACCAGGTCGTCGGGCTGATACCGCTGATCATGGCCGGCTGCGCCTCGATCGGCGCCATCCCGATCGGTGTGCTGGCCGACCGCAGGCGCCGCACCTGGGTGCTGGCCGGGGTGTGCGCGTTGTGGGCCTTCGCCATGGGCGCCGGGGCGCTGGCCGGCACGGTGGCCGTGCTGTTCACCGCCCGGCTGATCACCGGCGCGGCCGAGGGAACCCCGCCGGTGGCGATCAGCCTGCTCTCCGACTACTTCCCGGTCCGCCGCCGGTCCGAGGCCATGGGCGTGTACCAGGCCGGGGCGGTCCTCGGCGCTTTCATCGGACTGCTCGGCGGCGGCATCGCGGTCCAGCTCGGCGGCTGGCGCTGGGCGTTCTGGATCTGGGTGCCCATCGGCCTCCTCGTGGCCATCTTCTACCTGTTCGTGCACGAGCCGGTGCGCGGCCACCAGGACGCGAGGTTCGAGGCCGAGCTGGCCCAGGCGGTCAAGTCCGGCGAGCCCGCCAACGCGCTCACGGCTCCCGAAGCCGCCTCTCTCGCCTCCGGCGGCGTGCTCAAGCTGCCCGAGCCCCGGCCCGGGCCGCCGCCGCCCAGGTGCGACGCGTCGCTCAAGGAGGCGCTGCGCTTCCTGACGCGGATCCCTTCGATGTGGTTCGGCACGCTGTCGCTGACCGTCTCCCAGCTGCTGCTGTACGGCCTGTCGTTCTGGGGGGTCGCGTACTTCGAGCGCGTGCACCACCTCGGCCCCGCGCTGGCCGGGACGCTGGTCACCGTGCTGGGCGCGGGGTCGGCGGTGGGGGTGCTGGCGGGCGGGTACCTGTCCGACCGGCTGCTGCGGCACGGGCACGTGAACGCCCGGGTGTACGTGGTCGCCTACGGCTCGATCGGCGCGACGCTGGTGCTCGCGCCGGCCTTCGCCACCACCAACCTGTGGCTCGGCGCGCCGCTGATCTTCCTGGGCGGGATCATGCTCACGGTGCCGATCGCGCCCGCGGAGGCGCTGTTGACCGACGTGGTACCGCCCGACCTGCGCGGCCGCGGCGCCATGGTCCGGCAGGTGGTGCGCACCGCCTCCTACGCCGGGCCGTACCTGATCGGGGTGGTCTCGGTCGCGATCGCGGCGCGCTCGGACGGCCTGTCGTCCACCGTCGGGCTGCACTGGGCCATCGTCAGCGTCTGCCCGCTTTACGCGCTCGGCGGCCTGATCATGCTCCTCGCGTTGCGGCACTACCCGCGCGACATCGCCTACGTGGTGGCGAACGCGCGGGCGCGGTCGGCCGAGGATGCAGCCGCGGCCGGCCAGCCGGCGGCGCCCGACGGGTTCGCCAACGGCCAGTCGCCGGACGTGGCGGTCCCCGACCCACGGCCGGTCCCGGACGCCCGGCCCGCGGCCGGCAGCGCCAGCGCCGTGGATCCCGGGGCCGAGCCTGGCGCGGTGGCCAAGCGGTCCGAGCCCAGGTCGCCGTGAGCGGCCGGGCGAAATGAAATGATCCCCGGATGAGCCTCGATGAGATCGACGGGCAGATCATCGCCGCGCTTGTCGAGAACGCCCGGGCGAGCTTCGCGGAGATCGGGTCCGGGGTGGGACTGTCCGCCCCCGCGGTCAAGCGCCGGGTGGACCGGCTGCGGGCGTCCGGGGCGATCACCGGCTTCTCGGCCCGGGTAGACGCGTCGGTGCTCGGCTGGACCACCGAGGCCTACGTCGAGCTGTTCTGCCGGGGACGCACCTCGCCGGCGCAGATCGGCGCGGCGGTAAGCCGGCATCCGGAGGTGGCCGAGGCCTGCACGGTCACCGGTGAGGCCGACGCCCTGATTCACATCAGGGCGGCCGACATGCAGCACTTCGAGCAGGTGGTCGAGCGGATCAGCGCGGAGCCCATCGTGCTGCGAACCCGCAGCGTCATCGTGCTCTCGCGGCTGGTAGACCGGGCCGATGTGAGCTTCTCCAGCGCGCTCGCCGACCGCTGACCGGGCCGGCGCGCCCGTCGCGACCGGAAAATCATGATGCTGCTACCTGGCCGGGCCCGAGCCGTTACAGTCGCCGTTATGCCCGATAACCTGACTGACCCGAGCCGCAGCACAGCGCAGTTCCGTGCCTTCGTCCAGGACGCTTCGGGCGAGCCCGAGCGGAGCTGGACGATGAAGGCCCCGAGAGCCAAGGTGGCCATTCTGGCCGGCGTGATACTCGGCGTGGCCCTCGTCATCGCGCTCATCTCGCTGGCCGTGGCCTAGCCGCGTCCCGCTGGCCCGTGGCCCAGCCGCGCGCCCGACGCCGCGGGCCGCCGACAACGTTATCTGGGCCCCGAACGGCTCACGTATCGTTGCGAGCGTGAGACACGGTCATTGCGGGCCAAACGGCACAGCGGCGGTAGAACCGCCGTGGCCTGCAACCGTTACCGCCCTGGTTATCGCCTGGATCGGAGCGCTCGGGGCGCCGCGGTGAGCGTGGTCAGCGGGCAGACCCGGCGCCGGTGGGCCCTGGTGGCGGGGGGCGTGGCCCTGCTGTGCCTGCTGCCCGTCGTGGACAGCGCGCTGCCGGTGACCGTGCCCCGCCTGCCGGTGTCGCAGCTGCGCGCCCGCATCCTGAACTCGCCCCGGAGCTACGCCGGGTACGTGGAGAGCAATGCCACCTTCGGGCTGCCGGCCCTGAGCGGGTTCGGCAGCGTCACCTCCCTGCTCGACGGGGTCACCCGGATGCGGGTCTGGCAGGCCTCCTCCGACCGCTGGCGCGTCGATGTGCTGACCGACGTGGGCGAGCGCGACACCTACCAGACACCGCACGGCTCCTACATCTGGGATTCGGGCACCGAGCTGCTGACCGAGGTGCTCGGCCGTTACCCGGTGCGGCTGCCCCGGGCGGCTGACCTGGTGCCGCCGTCGCTGGCCCTGCGCCTGCTGCACGAGGCGGGACCGCGCGCCCGGGTGAGCGAGCTGCCGCCGCGCCGGGTGGCCGGCGTCGCGGCCGTGGGCCTGCGGCTCAGCCCGGGAGACCCCGCCTCGACCGTCGAGCACATCGACATCTGGGCCGAGCCGGACAGCGGGCTTCCGCTCCAGGTCGAGGTGTTCGGCCGCGACAACGGGCAGCCGGCCCTGGAGACCCAGTTCCTGCAGGTGAGCTCCTGGCACCCGTCGGCCGCGGTGCTGACCCCGCAGCGCGGTCCCGGCACCGCCTTCACCCAGACCGACGCGGCCGACCTGTCCGGCGCGCTGGGCGACCTCGGCCCGGTGATCCTCCCGGGCACCCTGGCCGGCCGGCCCAGGCTCACGACGCCGATCGGATTCGGCCAGGTCGGAATCTACGGCCAGGGCCTGGCCACGTTCGCGGTCCTTCAGGTCAGCGGGAGCACCGGGCTGCGCCTTATCAGCGCGGCGCGCTACGACGGCGGGGTCTCGATCAAGGTCCGGCACGGGACCGGGGTGGTCGTCAGCACCCGGCTGATCACCGCCGTCCTCCTGCATCCCAACGCGGCGTCGGGCACGTTCGTGCTGGCCGGCTTCGTGGACCGCGGGTTGCTGGAGCGCGCGGCCACCCAGCTCGCGGCGGAGCCCTGGTAAGCGGCATGATCGTTACTCGATCAGTCACGAAGAGCTTCGGCGCGGTGCTCGCGGTCGATTCGGTCGACCTCGATGTGCGGGCCGGCGACCGCTACGGCCTGCTCGGCCCGAACGGCTCCGGTAAGACCACCCTGGTCCGCATGCTGCTCGGGCTGGTCTACGCGACCAGGGGCGAGATCGAGGTACTGAACAAGCCGGTGCCACGCAAGGTGAACGAGATACTCCCGGACGTCGGTGCGCTGGTAGAGGAGCCCGCCGCCTATCCGCACCTGTCCGGCCGGGCCAACCTCAGGCTGTTCGACGCCGCCGGGCGCGGAGGCAGCCGCCGGACCCGGCACCAGCGGATCGACAACGCCCTCGAGCAGGTGGGACTGGGAGGCATCGACCGGCGGCCGGTCAAGGCGTACTCGCTGGGCATGCGCCAGCGTCTCGGCCTGGCCGCCGCGCTGGTCCGCAGGCCCCGGCTGCTGATCCTCGACGAGCCGGGCAATGGCCTCGATCCGCGGGGAATCCGGGACTTCCGCCAGCTGCTGATCGACCTGAACGCGGCGGGCACGACGATCTTCCTGTCCAGCCACCTGCTGGGCGAGGTGGAGCTGCTATGCACCCGGGTGGGCGTGCTGGACCGCGGCCGCCTGGTACTGCAGGAAGACCTCGCCGTCATCCAGGCCCCCACCGGCCGGATCATCGTGGACAGCCCCGACGCTGCGCGCGCGGCGGCCCTGCTCAACGGGCGGGTCGAGGCCAGGGAGGGCAGCAGGCTGGTGGTGCGGCACGACGACCCGGCCGCGCTCAACGCCCGCTTGGTGGCCGACGGCATCCGGGTCACCGAGATGGCCGCGCACCGCCGCTCGCTCGAGGAGGTCGTGCTCGAGATCACCAGCGCAGGCAGCGACCAGGTGGGCGGCACCCGGGAATGATCACGGTAGAGCTGTACAAGCTGGTGCGCAGGCCGCGCACCTGGATCAGCATCGCGCTGCTGTGCGCGCTGCCGGTGGCGGTCGCGGTCTTCATCGCCGTGACCCACCTGGCGCCGCCGCCCGGCCAGGGCGCGGCCTTCCTGTCCGCGGTGGTGCAGGACGGGTCGCTGTACCCGGCGGCGGCGCTCGCGCTCATCCTGCCGGTCTTCCTGCCGGTGGCCGTGGCCCTGGTGGCCGGCGACTCGGTGGCCGGCGAGGCCAGCACCGGTACGCTGCGTTACCTGCTGGTCAGGCCGGTCAGCCGGACCAAGCTGTTGGTGGCCAAGCTCGTCGCGGTCATCACTTTCGTCCTGCTGGCCGTGCTCATCGTGACGCTGACCTCGTTCATCACCGGGGTCGCCCTGTTCGGCTCGCGGCCGCCGGCGGCCGTGGGCGGGTCCGGTGGTCTCCAGCCGGGCCTGCCGACCGGCGGGACCCAGGCCAGTAGCAGCGCGACCTCGATCTCCGGTGCCCCGCTGACCGTGACCCAGCTGCTCGAGCGGGTGGCCGGCGCCGTCGCGCTCATCACCGTGTCCATGCTGGGGGTCGCGGCCATCGCGCTGTTCCTGTCCACGGTCACCGATTCCGTGCTCGGCGCCGCCTTCGGCGCGCTCGCCGTGCTGGTCGGCAGCGAGGTGCTGGTCACGCTGAACGCGGCGGTCGCCGTCCAGCCCTACCTGCCGACCCGGTACTGGCTGGCCTGGATCGATTTCTTCCGGCAGCCGATCTTCTGGCGAGATATCCAGCGCGGCTTCGGCATCCAGGCTGTCTACGTCGCGGTCTTCCTGGCCGCGGCGTGGGCCAACTTCTCCACCAAGGACGTGACGGC
>DASXLW010000064.1:0-3731 GCA_036496025.1 Streptosporangiaceae bacterium | reverse complement strand
CCCCGCCTGAAGGCGAGGGATTCCAACTACTCACGTCCGGTTAAGGAGGCAAGCAGTTGAGGTTCGCGGTTCACTGGCCGGGCTGCCCCGTCGCCTCCCCGCGCAGTCACGGCGTGCCCCGCCGCGATGTTCCGGGCCGCGTTCACGTCCGCGTTGCAGGCGAAGCCGCAGGCCGTGCACACGAACCGCGCTCGGCTCTCACGCGAATCCGCATCCACGCGCCCGCACGCCGAGCACCGCTGGCTCGTGAAATGCGGCTTGATTCTTTCCACCCGGCCGGGCGCCTTCTCGTCCAGCCGGCGCACCAGCACCCCCCAGCCCGGCCGCAGGATCCCCCGGTTCAGCCCGGCCTTGGCGCGCACGTTCCGGCCCGGGCTGGCGGCCGTTCCCCTTGCCGTGCGCGTCATGTTCCGGATCTGGAGATCCTCGACCCGGATCAGGTCGAACTCGCGGGCCAGCCGGGTGCTGGCCTTCTCGGCCCAGTCCTTGCGCCGGTCCGTCTCGCGGGCGCGCAGCCGGGCGATGGCGTGCTTTACCTGCGCGCGGCGGTTCGAGCCCCGCTTGGCACGGGCGAGCCTGCGTTCCAGGCGCCGCAGCCTCTTCCGCTCCGGTCCGGTCAGCCCGAGAACCGAGAGCAGGTCACCCGTCGACAGGGCGGCCGACACGGCCACGCCGCGGTCGAGGCCGACCACCTGCCCGTTACCCGGCGCGGGGATCGACTCGGGGATGACGGCGAAGGCGACATGCCAGCGCCCGGCCCGGTCCATGGTCACCCGGTAGGACTTGGCACCTGGCGGTACGGCGCGGGACCAGCGGAACCGCACCCATCCGGCCTTCGGCACCCAGACTTCGCCGGTTTTCCGGCTCAGGCGCCGCACGTCCCACTGCCGCCCGCGCCCCACGATACGGAACCCCTCGTCGCGTCCGGCCTTGCGCCACGATGGGCGCCCGGCCGGGTTCTGCGGGTCGTAGAACCCGGCCATGGCCTGCGCGAAGTCTCGCAGCGCGTGCTGCTGCACCGTCTGCGACCCGGCAGCCAGCCACGGATGCTCGGCCCGCGCCTCGGTGAGCTGGCGGCATTGCTCCAGGTAACCCGGGGCGCATGCCCGGCCCGGGCGCCAGCACCGGTATTGCTCGACCGCGAGGTTCCACACGTACCGGGCGTGCGCGCAGTGGTCCCGCAGCACCGTTTCCTGGGCGGGCGTGGGGAGCAGCCGGTACCGAGACATACGAACACACTAGCGACTGCTACTGACATTTTTCCGGGGAGGTGAAGCGGCGTCTCCTCCCGGCCTGAAGGCGGGATATCACGCCGCGATCATGATGAGATTCGGGCGTAAGACACGGCTCGCGGCCGCGATGCTCACCGGCGGCGTCCTGGCTGCCGCGGCTGGGTGCTCAGATCCGGACGGGACCGGCACGTCGTCCGGCTCGGCGCCTCCGGCCAGGACGCTGGCCCCGGACCCGGGTGGCGGGGGGCATCCCGACGCCGCCTGGCCCACCTACGGCCGCGACTTCGCCCGCTCCGGTGTCGCCGACGCGGCCAGGCCGGCGTCCCTGACGGTGAACTGGCGGGTGCACCTGGACGGCGCGGTCTACGGCCAGCCGCTGCTTGTCGGCAACCTGGTGATCGCGGCGACCGAGAACGACTCGATCTACGGGCTCGACCAGGCGACCGGCACAGTCACCTGGCGGACGCACGTCGGCACCCCGGTGCCGCTGGCCGACCTGCCGTGCGGCAACATCGACCCGCTCGGCATCACCGGCACCCCGGTGTACAACCCGGCCAGCGGGCTGGTCTACGCCCTCTCCGAGACCTCCGGCTACCACCACGTGCTGGTCGGCGTCTCGGTCCGCGACGGCAGCATCCAGGTGGAGCGTGATATTCCGACCCCGGACGGGCGGCCGCGCTACGACCAGCAGCGGCCCGCGCTCGCCATCGCGGCCGGGCGGGTGTACGTGGCGTTCGGCGGGCTGGCCGGGGATTGCGGACCGTACCGCGGCTCGGTGGCGGGCATCCCGCTCAGCGGCGCCGGGCCGCTGATCTCCTACGTGGTGCCAACCCCGCGCGAGGGGGCGGTCTGGGCCACCGGCGGCCCGGTCACCGGCCCGGACGGCACCATGTACGTCAGCGTCGGCAACGGCTCGGGTACCAGCTTCGACGACAGCGACTCGGTGACCGCGCTGTCCCCCGGACTGCGCCGGACCGGCGTCTTCGCGCCGTCCACCTGGCGCCACGACAACGACAACGACCTCGACCTCGGCTCCACCCAACCGGCCCTGCTGCCGAACGGGATGCTGCTGGCGGACGGCAAGAGCGGCATCGCGTACCTGGTCAATGCGGCTCACCCGGGCGGCGTCGGCGGCCAGGTGGCACAGGCGGACGTCTGCCCCGCCTACGGCCAGGCCGCGGTCCTGGGCAGCATCGTGTACGAGCCGTGCGAGCGGGGCGGCCTGGCCGCCGTCGACACCGCCGGGAACAGGATCACGGTGCGCTGGCGCGGGCCGGCCAGCGCCTGGGGCTCCCCCGTGCTCGGCGGCGGCGCGGTATGGGTCACCGACTGGAAGGCGGGAACCCTGTACGAACTGAACCAGTCCACCGGCTCGACCAGGGCCTCGCTGAGCCTGGGAACCACGCTGCCGCACTTCTCGTCGATGTCGATGACGGGCAGCCACGCGTTCCTTGGCACCATGGAGGGCGTGATCGCGGTCGGCGGCGTCTGACGGTGGGGGGCATGGGGATGAGGCTCGCGATGGCGGTGCTCACCAGTGCCGTCCTGGCCGCCGCGGCGGCGTGCAGCGGTTCGGCCGGAGGCGGGACCTCGGCGCCTCCGTCCAGGACGCTGACCACGGCCCCGGCCAGCGGAAGCGGCGGCAGCGGGCCGCATCCGGCCGCGGCCTGGCCCACTTACGGGCGCGACTTCGCCCGGTCCGGCGTGGCCGCCGACGCGGCCAGGGCGGGCCCGCTGACGGTGAGCTGGCGGGTGCACCTGGACGGCGCGGTCTACGGCCAGCCGCTGCTGGTCGGCGACACGGTGATCGCGGCGACCGAGAATGACTCCCTCTACGCGCTCGACCAGGCGACCGGGCGGGTGATCTGGCGCAGGCACGTCGGCACCCCGGTGCCGCTGTCGGACCTGCCGTGCGGCAACATCGACCCGCTCGGCATCACCGGAACGCCGCTCTACAACCCGGCCAGCGGGCTGGTGTACGCGGTGGCCGAGACCACGGGATACCACCACGTGCTGGTGGGCATCTCGGTGCGCGACGGCGTGGTACGGGTAGAGCGCGACATTCCGGCCCCGGACGGACAGCCGCGGTATGACCAGCAGCGGCCCGCGCTCGCCATCGCGGTCGGGCGGGTGTACGTGGCGTTCGGCGGACTGTACGGAGACTGCGGTCCGTACCGCGGCTCGGTGGTGGGCATCCCCCTCAGCGGCAGTGGGCCGCTGATCTCCTACGTGGTGCCGACCCCGCGCGAGGGGGCGGTGTGGGGCACCGCGGGCCCGGTCACCGGCCCGAACGGCACCATGTACGTCAGCGTGGGCAACGGCGAGGAGACCGGCAGCCGCTTCGACGACAGCGACTCGGTGACCGCGCTGTCCCCCGGGCTACACCGGACCGGCGTCTTCGCGCCGACCACCTGGGCCGATGACAACGCGCACGACCTGGACCTCGGCTCCACCCAGCCCGCGCTGCTGCCAGACGGGATGCTGCTCGAGGACGGCAAG
>DASXLW010000063.1:0-7141 GCA_036496025.1 Streptosporangiaceae bacterium | reverse complement strand
GAACAGCACGATCGCCTCGGCCCGGTCGCCTGTGACCAGGAGCGTGCCGCCGAGCAGCGCGCACGCCACCGCGTGACCCCAGACGTGCTCGTGTCGCTCGGTCATGGCCAGCGCCCGGCGCCCGGCCGCCACCGCCTCGTCATCACGGCCGCGCAGCCGGGCCAGCCAGCCGCGGTGCGCCACATACCAGGCGGTCCAGTGGGGGTAGCCGCCGCGCTGGTTGACCTCGACGGCGGACTCCATAGCCGCGGCCGCCCGGTCCCAGTCGGCCGCGGCGACGAACACGAACGCAGACTCGAACTCGGTCCACTGCAGCCGGAACAGATCACCCAGGCGGCGCAGCAGCGGTCCGAGCTCGGCCAGCACGGCGGCCAGGCCCGCGGCATCGCCGAGGTTGAAGTACGCGGTCTTGAGCCCGTCCAGGCCCATCGCCAGCGCGTGCTCGTCCGCGGAGGCCCGCCCGGCGGCTACCGCGCGCAGGCCGTAATCGAGCGCCGAATCGAGCCGCAGCCGGTTCGCGGCGACCACCGCGAGGCGCGATAGCAGGTCGGCCTGGCTGGCCCGGTCGCCGAGCGACTCGGCGATCCGCAATCCTCTCTCCAGGTTGGACGTGTAGGAGGTGACCGGCAAGCCGTGGGACGCCGGGACGTCGCCGCCCAGCTCCCGCAGGGCCAGCATCTCCAGCCGCCGGTCCCCGGCGGCGCGGGCGCTCGCCGCGCCCCGGGTCAGGTCGGGCAGCGCCGCATCGTGGGCACCTGCCGCTTCGCGGGCCCGGCCGCGCAGTACCAGGGCGCGAGCGCGTACCTCGTCGTCCTCGGCGCGCTCGGCCGCATCGAGGGCGCGGGTGGCCAGCGCGGCGGCGTCGCTGGCCGCGTACCGGCGCATGGCCTCCTCGGCCGCGAGCAGCCAGGCCCGCGCCGCTCGGGGCCAGTCGCCGGCCGCCGCCGCGTGCCGGGCCAGCGACTCGGGGTGCCCGGTCAGCAGGTCAGCCGCCCGGCGATGGTAGGCGAGCCGGGTGGGTTCGGGCGTGTCGGCGTAGACGACCTCCTGGATGAGGTCGTTGGCGAATTCGTAGTCACGCCCGCTGACCACGAGCAGCCGGGCCTCGAGAGCCTGTTCGCACAGCTCAAGCGCGGCGGCCGGGGTCAGGTCGAGCAGCCGGGCCACGGTCAGCGGATCGACCGCGGGGCCGAGGACCGCCGCGGCGCGCAGCAGTCCTTCCGCGGCGATTCCGGTCCGCCGGATACGCGCCTGCACCGCGCTGCGCAGCGACTCGGGGACGCCGGCGTCGCCGGCGGCCAGCGCGCGGAGCACCTCGACCACGAACAACGCGTGGCCGCGGGTGCGCTGCTGGATGTGCCCGGCCAGGTCGCCTTGGCCCGCCGCGCGAGCGAGTTGGCCGACCGCGGCCGCGTCCAGCGGCCCCAGCTCCACCCGGGTGGCCAGCGGCGCCAGCGCCGCGCTGATCTGCGGGTCGTGCTCGACCCGGACCGTCACCACGGCCAGCAGGCGGGCACCCCGAGCATGACGGCGCAGGTAATGGATGAGCTCGACCGTGGACTGGCCGGCGTACTGGAGGTCGTCGACGAGCAGCAGGACGGGGTCTTCGGCGGCCAGCCCGCACAGCAGCGCGGTCACCGCCTCGAAGGCCCGCCGCCGCTCCATCTCGATGCTGCCGCGCCAGACGGGCGGCGGCCCGAGCAGCGCGGCGGCCTCGGGCAGCAGCGCCGCGGCCGCGGGCCCGTACTCGCCCAGCATCCCGCGCAGCCTCGCCGCGGGCGTCCGCCCCACGACGGGCATGATCGCCTCGACGAGCGGCTGCAGGAACAGCGACCGCTCGGCCTCGTAGCAGCGGGCACGCAGCACGGCCGCACCGTCTTGCTCGGCCTCGGCCGCGAGCGCCTCGGCCAGCGCGGTCTTGCCGATGCCGGCCTCACCAACGATCATGACCAGGCCCGGGTCGCCGGCGGCGGCCCGGCGCCACGCGTCGCGCAGCACCCGCGCCTCGGCGTCGCGGCCGGCCAACCCCGGCCACGGCCGGGCGGTCCGCCCGGCCCGGCGGCCGTCTTCATGACCTATCCCGGCCACAACATCGTGATCGTCGCCACCCGCGCGGCCACCCTGGCCGTCGGCCGACCCCTTCCGGCCGCCGCCTGGCTCCAGGCGCCCGGCGGGCTGGTCGCGCAGGATCGCCAGGTGCAACTGCTGGGTCTGCGGTGCGGGGTCGGCGCCCAGTTCCTCGGCGAGGCGTTCGCGCAGCACCGCGTACGCTGCCAGGGCCCTGGCCGGCTCGCCCGCGGCCGCCGCGGCCGACATGTACCAGCGGTGAGCCGCCTCGTCCAGGGCATCGGCGGTCATCGCGGCCCGGGCGTGCCGGGCCGCCAAATCCGGGTCGCCGACGGCCAGCGCCGCCTGCGCCGCAGCCAGGCGAGCCCGGCGCAGCAGCTCGCGCAGCTCGTCGCGGGCCGGCTCCGCCCAGGACGAGTAGGGCTCGTCGGCCAGTGCGGTACCCGCGGACAGCAGCCCGATCGCCCGCTCAGCCGCCCCGAGGGCTACCGCCGCGGCGCTGGCCAGCTTGCCCTCGGCCTGGTCGCAGTAGCGGGCCGCCGCGTCGAGGTCAACGCTGACCCGGGATCCGTCCGCGAGCCGGTAGCCGTGCCGCCCGCCCGGGATGACCCCGGGACCCAGCACTCCGCGCAGCCGGCTCACCAGCGAGGCGACGTTCTGCTCCGCGGCCGCCGGGGGGTGGGCTGACCACAGCACGTCGATGATCCGGTCCACCGGGATCAGCGCCGGCCGTTCCACCGCGAGCAGCTTGAGCAGCGTCCGGGACTTGCGGCTGCCGATCTCGCGGTCGGCCAGCTGCCTGCCATCACGAACTACGACGAAAGTTCCCGCGAGACGCAGCTCAACATGCGCGATGCTGGCGGCCTGCGTGGGAACACTCCTCCCCACTACAGCTTCTTACATCCAGACCGGTCAACATATGGGAATGTACTGGTCAAGGGACGGAAACAATGACCGCAGCGGTGCAGCTCGAGGTCGGGAACCGGACGGTGCGCATCTCGAACCCGGACCGGGTGTACTTCCCGGCCCGCGGCGAGACCAAGCTGGATCTGGCCCGTTACTACTTGTCGGTGGGCGACGGCATCGTCCGGGCGCTGCGCGAGCGGCCGTGCATGCTGCATCGGTTCCCCGCCGGGGTGACCGGCGAGAAGGTGCACCAGAAGCGGGTACCGGGCGGCGCGCCGCCGTGGCTGCAGACGGTGCGGGTCAGCTTCCCGCGCTACGGCAGGCACGCCGACGAGCTGTGCGTCACCGAGCTGGCCAGCGTGCTGTGGGCGGTGCAGATGTCCACCGTGGAGTTCCATCCGTGGAACTCCCGGCGGCCCGACACCGAGCGCCCCGACGAGTGGCGCATCGACCTGGATCCCATGCCGCGATGCGGGTTCGGCACCGTGCGCCGCGTGGCCGCCGTCGTGCAGGAGATCTTGGCTGAGCTCGGTGCGACCGGCTGGCCCAAGACTTCCGGCGGCGCCGGCCTGCACGTGTACGTGCGGATCCAGCCCCGGTGGGGCTTCTCAGAGGTCCGTCGGGCCGCGTACGCCTTCGCCCGTGAGGTCGAGCGCCGCGCCCCGGACGCCGTGACGACGACCTGGTGGCGCAAGGACCGCGATCCCGCGATGCTGTTCGTCGACTACAACCAGAACGCAAGGGATCACACCATCGCCAGCGCGTACTCGGTCCGCGGGGTGCCCGAGGCGACCGTCTCCACGCCGATCAGCTGGGACGAGATTGACGACGTGGACCCGCGCGAGTTCACCATCGCGACCGTGCCCGCCCGCTTCGCCCGGCTCGGCGACCTGCACCGCGGCATCGACGAGGACGCCTACTCGCTGGACACGCTGCTCGAATGGGCCGACCGCGACGGGCTGGAGTAGGGTGCCCGACGCGGAGCTTACCGGCGCCGGGCCGGCCTCACATCGCAGGTCAGGGCGGTGCCGTCGACCAACTCAGGCGGAGGCGAAATGCCTGACACGCCCGCTCTGTTCTGACGTAACAAGTTTGCAATACCGGCGGGCGCGGCCTTGACACTCCCCGCGTCGTCCAAGAACATGATTGGATCATTCATGGCGCCTGGGCGGAAGGCAGGACAGCCTGCGGGCGTAGCGCGGACGTCCTTGACGCAGATCATGGAATCAGGCCTCGCGGGGGAAATCCAGGGAAACAGACGGGACACGCATCGGTGCCCCGTCTGTATACCGTCTAATCGGTCGGTAAGGTCAGGAAAGGCCTCGCCTTGATCACCTTCGAGAGTGTCACGAAGCGGTATCCCGGCGGCACGGTCGCGGTGGATGAGCTCAGCCTGGAGATCCCGGACGGGCAGATCATGGTGCTGGTGGGCCCGAGCGGAGGCGGCAAGACCACGTCCCTCCGCATGATCAACAGGCTGGTCGACCCCACCAGCGGCCGGATTCTGCTCGACGGCAAGGACGTTCAGGAGTCCAATCCGGCCATCCTGCGCCGCGGCATCGGCTATGTCATCCAGCAAGGGGGCCTGTTCCCGCACCGGACCGTCGTAGACAACATCGCCACCGTCCCGCTGCTGATCGGGTGGGGGAAGGCGAAGGCACGTCAGCGCGCTCGCGACCTGATGGACCTGGTCGGGCTGGACGCGGAGATGGCGCGCCGGTACCCGCACCAGTTGTCCGGCGGCCAGCAGCAGCGGGTGGGTGTGGCCCGGGCGCTCGCTGCCGACCCGCCGGTGCTGCTGATGGATGAGCCGTTCAGTGCGGTCGATCCGATTGTCAGAGCCTCGCTGCAGGATGAGCTGCTGCGGCTGCAGGCCGAACTGCACAAGACCGTGGTCTTCGTCACCCACGACATCGAGGAGGCGATCAAGGTCGGCGACCAGGTCGCGATCTTCCGTCCCGGTGGCCACCTGGTCCAGGTGGACAGCCCGCAGCGGCTGCTGGCCGCGCCCGCGGACAGCTACGTCGAGGACTTCATCGGCTTCGACCGCGGCATCCGCAGGCTGTCCTTCCTGGCCGCGGACACGCTTGACCTCGATACCGGCGTGATCGTCAGCCAGGACAGCACGGCCGCCGGCGCTCTGGCTCAGGCCCGGAAGGCCGGCACGTCATCGCTGCTTGTCGTTGATTCCGAACGCCTGCCACACGGCTGGGTGGCGACCGCCGGGCTTGAGTCCACGCCGGGAGATACGAAGCTGGCCGACGTTCCGCTGACCGCCGGCCACGGCCACACCTTCCGCGTGGATACCGATTCGCTGCGCGCCGCGCTGGACGCCACCGTCCTCTCCCCGACGGGCGAGGCCGTCGGCGTAGATTCCGCCGGCCGGGTAGTCGGCGTGACCTCCTATGACCGGCTGCGGGCGGCGATCCAGGGTGCCGACGAGGCAGGCCGCTCCGCGTCTGCCGCGGGAAGCAGGCCGGCCACGGAGGGCTCACCCGCGCCCGAGGGAGTGCCAACGTCATGAGCTGGGCATTCAGCAACGCCAGCATGCTGGCGCACCTGCTCGGCCAGAACGCGTACCTGGCCCTGGTGCCGGTCCTGGCCGGCCTGGTCGTCTCGCTCCCGCTCGGGATCCTCAGCGTCCGGTGGGGCTGGCTCTACCCGCCCGTGCTCAGCATCACCAGCGTGCTGTACGCGGTGCCCGGACTTGCGCTGTTCGTCGTGCTGATCGATTACACCGGCCTGACCGATCTCACGGTGATGATCCCGCTCGGGATCTACTCGCTGGCCGTGCTGTTCCCGAGCGTTGTCGAGGGGCTTCGCTCGGTTCCCGACCCGGTCAGGCAGGCCGCGGTCGCAATGGGCTTCGGTACCTGGCGGCGGCTGGTCACCGTCGAGCTTCCCATCGCCACCCCCGTCGTGATCGCCGGCCTGCGGGTCGCGGCCGTGTCCAGTATCAGCCTGGTCAGCGTAGGGGCGCTCATCGGCATCGGCGGCCTCGGATACCTGTTCACTGACGGCGAGCAGCGCAACTTCACGACTGAGATCGTCGTGGGCATCGTGCTCATCATCGTCCTCGCGCTCATCACGGACACCGTGCTCGTGCTCGCCCGCAGGGTGCTGACGCCATGGCAGCGGACCGACCGCCGCGCCAGGAGGCTGGCCTCGCGGCGGGCCGCACTGGCGGTCACCGCGCGGGAAGCGTCGCAGACATGAGCTTCTTCGACTTCGCCTGGCAGTGGCTGACCACAGCCGGTCACTGGAGCGGCTCCAACGGCGTCCCGGCCCGGCTCCTCGAGCACGTGGAGTACACCGCCCTGGCGCTGGTCATCGCCGCGGTGATCGCGCTGCCGGCCGGCGTGGTCATAGGGCACACCGGCCGGGGCAGCCTGGCCGTGGTCAGTGTGGCCAACATCTGGCGGGCGCTGCCGACGCTCGGGCTGCTGGTCCTCGCCTTCATCCTCAGTGGCGGCGCCGCCTGGGCCTGGGTGATCCCGCTGGTCGTGCTGGCCATCCCGCCGATCATGGTGACCACCCACGAGGGCGTGCGCGGCGTCGACGCGGATCTCAAGGACGCGGCGGCCGGAATGGGGATGACGTCGCCACAAGTTATCTCCAAGGTGGAGATCCCCGTCGCGCTGCCGCTGATCCTGCTTGGCCTGCGGACGGCCACGATCCAGGTGGTCGCGACCGCGACCATCGCCGCCTACATCAGCCTGGGCGGATTCGGCCGTTACATCCTCGACGGCCTGGCCACCAACAACTACGGGCTGGTCGCGGCGGGCGCGGTGTGCGTCGTCGTGCTCGCCCTGGTCGTTCAGTTCGCCTTCACCGGCCTAGCCCGCCTCATCGTCCCGCCCGGCCTGCGCCAGCGGACCCGGCAATCCTGATTGCTCGCGATGTCACGGAAGGAAGGTGCGTCATGCACCGCGTAACAGTGCACAGAACACTGGCCATCGGACTGGCCGCCGCGGCCGGCCTGGCCCTGTCCGCCTGCGGCAGCAGTGGCGGCAACTCCAACCCCCTGTCCGGCGGTGCCACCAAGGGCTCGGTCGTGGTCGGCTCGGCCAACTTCCCCGAGGACGAGCTGCTCGCCGAGATCTACGCCCAGGACCTGCAGGCGCACGGGATCAAGGTGACCAGGAAGTTCAACATCGGGGCCCGCGAG
>DASXLW010000062.1:0-34910 GCA_036496025.1 Streptosporangiaceae bacterium | reverse complement strand
GTCAACGGCACCGTGCCCACGACCGGGACCGCGCCCAACGTCACGATCAACCCGTCGTTCAGCGCCACGTTCTTCAACCCGATCTACGACGTGGTGCGCTTCTCCGGCTCGACCCCCGACAACATCCCATCGACCCTGGAGCCGCTCTTCGCCGCCGCTAACGCCAAGGTCAAGGGCTGGGCGTGCAGCAACAAGAAGGCAACCACCGACATCAAGCACTACGGCTTCCTGACCACCCCGCTGTGCGGGATCGGCTTCTGACCGGCCCATCCTGACGCGCCGGGCACGGCGCCGGGCAGCCCCCGGCGCCGTGCCCGGCCTGCGGCGAGTGCCGCGTTGCTCTTGATTCAGATCTTTTCGACCTGTAAACAAGGTAATAGTCTTGATGCCGCCCCGGACGAAGGACATGAACCATGGCTATTGCGGCCGAGCGTCCCGCGCTGCCGCCCTCCGGCGATGACCTTCCCCGCACGGTTGCCTCCCGGGTGCCGGCCGGCGACCGGATCTTCCACGGCATCCTGCGCGGCGGAGGCTACGCGGTCTTCGTTATCACGGGGCTGATCCTCGTCTTCCTCGTCTTGCGCTCGGTCCCCGCCTTCCGCGCGGTCGGATTCGGCTTCTTCACCACGTCGCAGTGGTTCATCAGCACGAACCAGTTCGGCATTGCCGCGATCTTGCCGCTCGGCGTGCTCGCCGCGCTGATCGCGCTGATCATCGCGGTCCCGGTCGGGGTGGCCACCGCGCTGTTCATCTCCGAGTACGCTCCGGCCGCGCTGCGCCGCTGGCTCATCACGGTGATCGACCTGATGGCGGCGATACCGAGCATCATCGTCGCCCTGTTCGCGGTGTTCTTCCTGATGCCCCGCATCCTCGGCTTCGACGGCTGGCTGAGCCACCACCTGGCGTTCATCCCGCTGCTCCGGTTCACCCTGGCCAACTATCCGTCGCAATACGCCAACGCCACCTTCATCGCCGCGGCGGCGGTATCGCTGCTGGTGATCCCCATCGTCGCTTCGCTGTGCCGGCAGGTGTTCTCGCAGGCACCCCGGGGTGAGCGGGAGGCCGCGTACGCGCTGGGCTCGACCCGCTGGGGGATGATCCGCACGGTCGTGCTGCCCTACGGCCGGGCGGGCGTGATCGGGGCGAGCATGCTCGGCCTCGGGCGCGCGCTGGGGGAGACGATCGTGATGGCCTTCGTCCTGACCCCCATCTTCACGTTCAAGATCAACGTCCTGGAGAGCGGCGGCAACTCGGTAACCACCATGATCGCGAACCGCATTTTCGAGGCCGGCCCCAAGGAGATATCCGCGCTCATGGCCGGCGGGCTGGTGCTGTTCGTGATGACGCTGACGGTCAACGCGATCGCCGCGATCATCATCCACCGGTCCCGCTCCGGCGTGACCACGGCCGCGGACTAACGCCATGCTGACGCAGGAGAGCCAGGCATCCGCCCCGGCCAGCACCATTCCCCCCGGTGCCGACCAGCGCGTGCGGATCAGCCGGGTCACGCCGGCGGGCGCCGCGACCGTGGTCACCGCCGCGCTGGGCGCGCTCGGACTGGTCTGGCTGCTCTACGAGCAGATGCTGGCGTTCAGCGGGGTGCTCGGCTTCTGGCTCTCCTGGTACGCCGTGTTCGTGCTGCTGTACGCGTGGATGGCGTGGCAGCAGTGGGGGCGCCGGGAGGCCACCGATAAGGCGGCGGTGGTCGCCGTCACGACCGCCGGCCTGCTCAGCTGCGCCGCCGTCCTCGGCCTGGTCCTGTTCGTCCTGGCCAAAGGCTTCTCCGCCGTCCGGCACCTCAGCTTCTTCACCCAGTCGATGGCCTTCGCCGGCCCGCTCAGCCCGCTCGCGGCGGGCGGCGTCCTGCACGCGATCGCGGGCACGCTGGAGCAGATCGCCCTGGGCACGCTGTTCGCGGTGCCGCTGGGCCTGCTCGCGGCGCTGTTCCTGGCCGAGGTCGGCGGCCCGGATGCGCAACCCATCCGGGTCATCGTGGAGGCGATGACCGCCTTGCCCGATGTGATCGCGGGCCTGTTCATCTACGCGCTGGCCATCCTCACGCTCGGCCTGCAAAAGAGCGGGCTGGCGGCGGCGCTGGCGCTGGCCGTCACGATGATGCCCATCGTGGCCCGGGCTTCCGAGCTTGTCCTCCGGCTGGTTCCCGGAACGCTGCAGGAGGGGTCCTACGCGCTCGGGGCCAGCCACTGGCGGACGATCACGCATGTGGTCCTGCCGACCGCCCGGTCCGGCCTGGCCACGGCCGTGGTGCTCGCGATGGCCCGGGGCATCGGGGAGACCGCGCCGGTCCTGGTGGTATCCGGCGTGACCAAGGAGATGAACCTGAGCCCCCTGCACGGCCCGCAGATGAGCCTGCCGTTGTTCATCTGGGATTACGCGCACGTCGAGGCGGTCAACCAGACCGTCGTCACCCGGGCCTTCGGGGCCGGGCTCACCCTGGTGGTCGTGGTCGTGGTGCTGTTCGCCGCGGCCCGGGCGCTCGGTGGCAACGCTCCCGGAGAGCTGACCCGGCGACAGCAGCGCCGGCTGACCCGGCAGGCGGCACGGACATGAACGGCCAGCCAGGCAGTCGGGCGCGACGCCTGTTCGGCAGGTACCGGCCCGGAGCCGGGATGCGCCGCCCGCCGCATCGGTGGCGCCGGCGGGCCCGGCAGGCGGTCGCCCTCGGCGGGGCGGCCTCCCTGGCCGCGGGGGTGCTGCTCGCGGCGGCGGCGACCCGTTCGCCCGCCTCGGCCGCCAGCCGAAGCGCGGGCGCCACCGCGCACGGGCCGCACATGTGGGACCCGGCGAGCGGAAAGCCGTTTCCCGACGCGAGCACCGTGACGGTGAACCAGACCAGCAATCTGGTGAACCAGATGGTGCACTTGTCATGGACCGGGTTCACCCCGAGCAGCACGCCGCTATACGACCCCGCCGCCACCGACTACCCGGTCATGGTGACCGAATGCCGCGGCACGAACCCGGCCAGCCTGACCGAGTGCTACGGGGCCAACAACGGCGGCGTGCAGGGCGCGTTCGGACCCGACGGCCCGATGAACACCGCCTACGCGACCACCGCGGCGAACGGCACCGGCCAGCTCGACATCCAGATCCTCACCTCGCTGGAAAACCAGTTCCTCGGCTGCGACCAGAACCATCCGTGCTCGCTGGTGGTGGTGCCCGCGCAGGGCGGCAACGTGTTCGTCACCCCGGCGCAGTGCACCGACCACAGCGCCGACATCGGCGGCTCGGCCATCGGCCAGCTGGCGTTCAGCACCTCGCACGGGCAGTGCTCATGGCTGACGCGGATCGTGATCCCGCTGAAGTTCGCGCCGACCCCGGCCGCCTGCCCGTTGAAGAACTCACAGTTCAGTGTGGCCGGGTCGCCGATGATGGCCCGGGCCATGGCGCAATGGCTGGCGGGGCTCTGCGCCGGGTCGCACGGGCTCACGATCGGCTACAACTCCACCGTGCCCGAGCCGCTGGCGGTCAGCGAGGCGGCGGACGGGCTGGCGGATGTGGCGCTCACCACCCGGCCGGCCAGCGCCGACGGCATCGCCGCGAGCGGGAGACATGAGTTCGTGTACGCGCCCGTGGCCGTGTCCGCGGTCTCGATCGCGTACTGGATCGACAATCCCAGTACCGGCACGCCGGTCACCAGCCTCAAGCTCGATCAGCGGCTCGTGGACAAGCTGCTCACCCAGTCGTACAACTTCCAGAACGAGGGAACCCGATGCACGGCCCCGGCGCCCCCCCAGGGGATCGGGTGCGACAAGGGCGTGGCCGGCAGCAACCCGATCACATTGTTCGCCGACCCCGAGTTCAAGAAGCTCAACCCGGCCGTGCAGCCGGTGACCGGCTACGGGTCAGCGTTCCAGGTGCCCACGGTCCAGTCCGGGCACAGCGACATGACCTGGACCGTGACCCGCTGGATCGCCGCCAATGCGGACGCCAGCAAGTTCCAGCAGGGCACGCCCGACCCCTGGGGGATGCGGGTCAACAGCTACGACAAGGGCCTGAAGTACCCGCTCGACTCCTTCACCGCGATGGACCCGTACCCGGTCATCGCGCACAAGTACAGTCCGGTGTTCCCGCTGAGCCTGGCCGACAGCTATCAGGCCGAGAACTGGGACCCCGGTACCAGCTGGCAGAAGGACCAGTACGGCAACTACCCCAAGGACCCGATCCAGATCCCCGGCGAGCGCGCGCTCATCGCCATCCTCGACGAGGCGAGCGCGGCGGCCTTCCGCTTCCCGGTCGCGGCGATCCCGAACGCGGCCGGCCATTACGTCGAGCCGACCAACGCGGGCATGGCCGGGGCACTGGGCAGCATGACGCCCGCCGGCAGCGGCACCCTGCAGATGAACGTGCAGGGCGGCAACCCGGCCGCCTACCCGCTGACCATGGTCATCTACGCGATGGTGCCGGTCAGCGGGGTCTCCCACACCAAGGCCGCGGCGATCGCCCGCTTCCTGGACTTCGCCGCCGGCTCCGGCCAGAGCCCCGGCGTCCGCCCGGGCCAGCTGCCAGCGGGCTACCTCCCGCTCCCGGCCAACCTGCGGGCGCAGACCCGCAAGGCAGCGGTCGAGGTCGCGAACCAGACCGGGAATCAGTCCCCCGGTCACTCCGGGAATCCCGCGGGACCGGGCTCGGGCCGTGGTGCCGGCGCGCAGGCTGCCTCTTCTTCTTCTTCCTCGTCCTCTTCTTCCGGGGCCCAATCGGGTCACAGCGGGTCAGCCTCGCAGCCCGGCGCCGGCGGGTCCGGATCCGGCACCCCGGCCAGGCTCGTCGCGGACGCGCACCCGCCGACGTCCGCGCTTACCCGCTTCGCGCTGCCGGCCCTGCTGATCCTGGGCGGGGCCGCGGCCGTGGGCGGCACGTTCACGGGGATGGGATCGGCCGACACTCCCCTCACCACCCGGCTCCGCCGACTGCGCAGAAAGGGATGACGACCATGAGGCGCAGGCTCATGAACGCCGCGGCCGCCGCGGCGCTCGCCGCGGCCGGACTGGTCGCCGCGGCGACCCCGGCGCAAGCCGGCAACTACGTGTCCATCAGCGGATCCGGCTCTTCCTGGGCGTCGGTAGCGATCGACCAGTGGGGGCAAGATGTCCGCCCGTCCGGGATCGTCGTCAACTACAACCCGGACGGGTCGGCCGCGGGCCGGGCCGACTACATGGCCAACCAGGACGACTTCGCCGGCTCGGATCCCCCGTTCCGCAACGGCCAGGACCAGCTCGGCGGTACCGGTGCCGAGCACCCTTCGCAGGGGTACTCCTACGTCCCCGATACCGCCGGCGGCACCGCCTTCATCTATCACATCAGCGTGGGGGGGAAGCTGATCAGGAACCTGCGGTTGTCCCCCACGACGATCATGAAGATCTTCACCGGCAAGATCACCAACTGGGATGACCCGGAGATCACCCACGACTACGGGGCCCGGCTGCCGAGCCTGCCGATCACCCCGGTCATCCGATCGGACGGGTCAGGCGCCACGTACTTCTTCACCCGGTGGATGGCGCATCTGTACCCGAGCGAGTGGAACGCGTTCTGCGACCAGGTCCACCCGGGAATCAAGCCTCCCTGCGGGCAGACCGAGTTCTACCCGCAGTTCGGGAACGCGAAGGCGGAGAACGGTTCCAACAACGTCGTCACGTTCATAACCTCCAGCTACGGCAACGGCTCCATCGGCTACGACGAATACGCCTACGCGCTGAACTCGCACTACCCGGTGGTCAAGGTGCTCAACCCGGGCGGCTACTTCGTGCTGCCGACCGCGTCGAACGTGGCCGTGGCGCTCACCAAGGCGGCCATCAACGAGGACTCGCACAGCCCGGACTTCCTCCAGCAGGACCTGGACGGCGTTTACACCTTCAAGGACCCGCGCAGCTACCCGCTGTCCAGCTACAGCTACCTGATCGTGCCGCGCAGCGGCACCCAGCTACCCACCAACTTCAGCACGCAGAAGGGCAGGACGCTCAGCACCTACATCAACTTCATGCTCTGCGGCGGGCAGCAGCAGATGCCCCAGCTCGGCTACTCGCCGCTGCCCGAGAACCTCGTCCTGGGCGGGCTCCTGCAGAACGGGCACGTCCCCGGCCACGTCTCGATCCTGTCGAAGTCGTCGCTGAACCGCTGCCACAACCCGACCATGCACGACGGGCAGAACATCCTGCTCAAGGACGCTCCGTTCCCGTCGCCGTGCGACAAGCTCGGCGCGCCGCTGAACTGCGTCGTGCGGCACGGCAAGGCCGTCGCCACCGGCGGCGGCGGTGGTAGCGGCGGCGGCCAGGGCTCCGCCGGGCACGGCTCCTCCGCCGGATCGTCGTCCGGCGCGAGTCACGGCTCCGGCGCGAGCAGCTCCGGCAGCGGGGCGGGCGCCACCGCGGCGGCCACCGGGACGACCGTCGGCTCGGTGACGGGGGTGCCGGTGAGCCTGGCTGCCAGCGGCCCCAGCCAGTCCGCGCTGGCCGTCTTCAGCGTGGTCGGCCTGCTGATCGTGATCACTCTCCCCCCGGCACTGCTCGCATGGCTGCGCCGCCGTCGTGGGCAGTTGCATGGCTGAGACCGAACTGGCCGACAGGCCGTCGGGGACCGGGACGGCGGGGCACGCGCAGCCGGCATCGACCGCCCGGCGGCATCCCGTCAAGCGCAGCATCAGCATGGCCCTGCTCCTGCTGGCGGGCATCGTGCTCGGTTTCGCCGGGTACCTGTACGTGCTGTCCAGCGTGCAGGAGTCCAGATCGCAGGTTCTGGAGTACGCACGGCTGCGGGGGGAACTGGCGGGTCAGGTGGCGCCGCTCGGCCCGACCGCCCCCGGGTCGCCGGTGGCGGTGCTCGACATTCCCAGCATCGGCGTGCGGAACATGGTGGTGGTGGAAGGGACCAGCCCGGAGAATCTCACCCTGGGCCCCGGGCACTTGCGCGATACGCCGCTGCCCGGTCAGGCCGGCGTCTCGGAGATCTTCGGGCGCCGGGCGACGTTCGGCGGGCCCTTCGCAGGCCTCGCCCGGCTACGGCCAGGCGACGTGATCCGGGTCGTCACCGGCCAGGGAGGATCCACCTACACGGTGGCAGCCACGGCCGACAGCGGGCAGACGGTCGAGGATACGGTGCCGAACCGGCTCATCCTGCTCACGGCCGCGTCGCCGTTCATACCGAGCCATTACATCGAGGTCGATGCCCGGCTGACGACCAGGGCCCACCCCAGTCCCGGCGTCGCGCGCGCGATCACCCGCCCGGAATTCCCGCTGGCCGGCGACACCAGCGCGCTCATCTTCACCATCGGGTGGGAGTTCGTGCTCGCGCTGGTCGTCGCGGGTGCTGTCATCGCCGCGGCCCGCTGGTCGCCCCGGATCGCCTACGTGGGCATCGCGCCGCTGGCGCTGGCCGTGCTCTGGGCCTCGTATCACAGCCTGGCTGCGTCGCTGCCGAACCTGTACTGACCACCGCCGGCCACGGCGGAGCCTGGCCGCCGCTGCTGACCGTCAGCCCGGGCGCCGGTCAGATGAACTCGGCCAGGTCGCGCAGCAGCGCGGACTTCGGCTTGGCCCCGATGACCTGCTTGACGACCTCGCCCCCGGAGAACACGTTGAGCGTGGGAATCTGCAGGATCCCGTAGCGCTGGGCAACCAGCGGGTTCTCGTCGATGTTGAGCTTGGCCACGTCGAGCTTGTCGGCGTGCTCGGCGGCGATCTCCTCCAGCACCGGCGCGACCATCCGGCACGGCCCGCACCATTCGGCCCAGTAGTCGACGATGACGGGCTTGTCGTTCTTGAGAACCTCGGTCTCGAACGTATCGTCGGTCACGATCTTGGTGGCCACGTTGATGACTCCTTTTGTCCAGTGATGGGAGGGAAAGTCGCGGTCAGCTCTCCTGGCTGGCCAGCCAGCGTTCGGCGTCGAGCGCTGCGGCACACCCGGTGCCGGCCGCGGTCACCGCCTGGCGGTAGGTGCGGTCCACCACGTCACCGCAGGCGAACACGCCATCGATGACGGTCCGGGTGGACGGCTGTTCCACGACCAGGTAGCCGTCGGCATCGGTGGGCAGTTGCTCGGCGAACAGCCCGCTGCGCGGGTCGTGCCCGATGGCCACGAACAGGCCGCCGGCCGGGTGGATCTCCTCGGCACCGGTGACGGTGTCCCGGAGCCGGACGCCGGTCACCCGGTCCTCGCCCAGGATCTCCGTCACCTCGCGGTTCCAGAGGAACGTGATCTTCGGGTTGGCGAAGGCGCGGTCCTGCATGATCTTGGAGGCCCGCAGCGCGTCGCGCCGGTGCACCACGGTGACATGGCTGAACCGGGTCAGGAACAGCGCCTCTTCCATGGCCGAGTCACCCCCGCCCACCACGACGATGTCCTGCCCGCGGAAGAAGAAGCCGTCGCAGGTTGCGCACCAGGACACCCCATGGCCGGCCAGCCGGTCCTCGCCCGTCACGCCGAGCTTGCGGTAACCGGAGCCGCTGGCGATGATCACGGCCCTGGCCAGGTAGGTCTCGGTGTCGGTCTTGACCACCTTGGGCTCGGCCTTCATGTCGACGGCGAGCACGTCGTCGGCGACCAGCTCGGCCCCGAACCGTTCGGCCTGCTTTCTCAGCAGATCCATCAGATCCGGGCCCATGATCCCGTCGGGGAAGCCGGGAAAATTCTCCACGTCAGTGGTGTTCATCAGCGCGCCGCCGCTGGTGACCGAGCCCTCGAAGACGAGCGGCTGAAGGTCCGCGCGGGCAGCGTACAGCGCCGCGGTGTACCCCGCGGGTCCTGACCCGATAATGATCACGTTACGGACTTCAGTCACGATCTTCGCCCTTCACCTTGCCGGCACGGACATCAACGGATCCTAGGGCCCGGAGATTCCCGAACGGGCCGGTGCCGGCCACCAGCTTTTCGGCGAGCCTTTCCCGGCGTCGGCCCGGCCACGGCGGGCTCAGCCGGAAGCGGGCAGCACGGCGGTGCTGATGAGCTGGCGGCCCGCGGCCGAGCAGCCGGGGACCACCACCCAGACGTGTCCGGGCCGAGTGCCGGCGGGGGCGCGGATGATGATGGTGGCCGGCTGGCCGCGGTAGCTCGCCTCGTCCACCAGGACCGGACGTGCCACGCCGGCAAACAGCCTTACGCAGCCCGCCAGCGTGGTGGGCACGGACGAGGTCGACCGCCCGCCGGATTTGGCGGGCCAGCGGGCCAGCACCGCCTCCGCCTGGGCCACCAGCTGGCCCGGCTGGTAGTCGGTGCCGCTGTGCACGAGCGATACGCCGCCGGCGGGGATCATCAGCCCGGCCCGGGCGGGCCCGGCCGCCGAGTTGCCACCGTGTCCGGGCACCCGTGCACCGGGGGCGAGGCGCGGAACGCTACGCGATCCCCCGGAGGCTGGCGAGTTCTGGGCGCTGTTGCCGCCCTGCAGCAGCCGGGACACGCCGTAGCCGCCGCCCGCGATGACCAGCAGGGCGGCGGTCACCGAGGCGGCGCGCAGCGCGGTGACGCGCCACGGCCGCGCCGGGCGGGTGGAGCGGGGCCGGCTGGGGTGCGGTCCGGCCTGGCCCGCGGGGCCGGACCCTCCGTCCGCCGCGCCGGTCGTCGCGCCCGCGGTGGCGGCGATGCCGCGCGCGGTGGCGGGGATGCCGTCTGCGGCGGGGCTCTCGCCGCGGGCCCGGGCGGCCGACTCGGCGGCCAGCACGGTATCCAGCCGGGCCGCGAGCTCATCCGGGATCCTCGGCGCCGGGGCGCTGGCCAGCAGGCTGGTTACCGCGGCCAGCTCGTGGTCGAGGGATGCACAGCGGGAGCACCGGGCCAGATGCGCGCGGATGCGGGCCGATCGGCGCCTGCCGAGCAATCCCTCGCGGCAGGCGGCGAGGGTGTCGGCATCAGGATGGCCGATCATGGTCTGTGCTCCCTCCTTCCTCTGGTGTCCGCTGGCCGGCTGGCGCGGCCGGGTGGCCCGGGTTGCCCTGGCTGGCGAGCAGGCCGCCGGGACGGGCGGCGGCCTGCGCCGGCTTTGCCCCCCGCGCGGGCTCGCCCTGCGGCGCCGGCACGCCCGGCGAAGGTGAGACGTACCCGGCGGTCGTCTGGTTCCGCGGCGGGCCCGGTGGCGGCCCGGTGTCCCTGAGGTGCGCCAGGTGCGGAAGCAGCCTGGCCCGGCCCCGGGCGCAGCGGCTCTTCACCGTACCCGGCGACACGCCGAGCACGTCCGCGGCCGTGGCCACCGAGTACCCGAGCATGTCCACCAGGACCAGCGCCGCCCGCTGCCCGTCGGGCAGCAGCCGCAGCGCGGCCTCGACGTCCAGCGCCGTGTCACTGGCCGGCGCCGGGTCTGGGGCCGGGCCGCCGTGCCGCCGGCCGAGCGCGTCCAGTGCCGCCTCATCCTCGGTCGGCACCGCCGGCCGGGCGGCCCGGCGCCGCAGCTGGTCCAGGCAGGCGTTCACCACGATCCGGTACAGCCAGGTGGTTACGGCCGCGTCACCGCGGAACTCCGCCGCCCGGCGGAACGCGGAGATCATCGCCTCCTGCAGCGCGTCCGCGGCGTCGTCCGGGTCGTGCAGCGTGCGCAGCGCCACCGCCCAGAGCCGGTCGCGATGACGGCGGAACAGCTCGCCGAACGCGTCGGGGTCGCCGGCTACGTGAAGACGCAGCAGCTCGGCGTCTGGCCGGCCGCCGGAGGAAGCGGGCCCGAGGTTCAGCCTGTGCCCCGGATGGTGACGTCGTAGATGTTGGCCTGGTACCGGTTGCCCGTCCCGGTCAGCGGCGGCAGCTTGGCAAGCCAGACGACGACGTACCGTCCGCGGACCGGCTTGTTCATCGTGAACGTGTGCGAGCCGCCGACGCCGTTGGCCTGGGCCACCGTGGGCAGCGGCCCCGCGGCTGCCGGGTCCGGCGGCAGGGCCGAGTTGTCCACCTTGATCTGGACGTTGGCCCCCGGTGTCGAGCCGAATTTGACCCGGACCTGGCTGATCTTCACTGGCTTGCCCATGTCCAGGACCAGTCCGGTGCCCTTCTTGAGGTTGCCGAAGTACGGGCTGTCCAGGTAGTAGGAGGTGTGCCAGAAGGTGCTCGCGCTGGAGTCGATGGCCAGGGACGCGTCCTGCGGGTCATCCGCGGACGTGGCGCTCACCGGCTTGAGCTGGATCGCGGCGACCCGGTGCGGAGGCCGCGTCTGGCGGCTTTGCGTGGGCGACGGCTTTGGCCCGCTGTGCCGGTGGCTGAGCAGCCAGCCGCCCACGCCGATCCCGACCAGCACGAGCACGATGATGATGCCGACCACGGCACTGGTGGTCACGGCGCGCTGTCCCGGGGCCGCGCGGCCGCGCCCGCGCCGCACAGGCAGGCCTGCCCCGTTCCCCGACGGCCAGGAGAAGGGATCGTCATGGTCGTCGGCGGACAGCGGCTGTCCGGCGGGGAAGCCGGCGACGGGTGGCACTCCCGGCCGGGCGGGCGCCGGGCTGACCTCGGTGAGGGCCTGGGCCAGCAGCGCCGGGGTGGTCACCGGCGGCCGGTCCCGGCGGGGCCGCTGGAACAGTGCGTCGCATACCACGGAGTCGATCGCGGTCGGGACCCCGGCCCGGACCTGGCGGGGGCTGCGGGGCTGGCCCTCGGCCATCGGCGCGGGCGGCAGTGCGGTGCTCTCCAGCCCCGCCCAGTGACCGGTCAGGGTGGCGTAGAGGAGCCGCCCGAGGCCCTGGGTGTCGGCCAGGGCTGAGTCGTCGGCAGCGACGCCGGCCAGCGCGGCGTCGATGCCCAGCCCGGTCACCTTCACGCCGCCGCCGGGCGTCCAGTGCAGCGACTGCGGGGTCAGGCAGAGGTGGCAGAGCCCGGCCGCGTGCGCGCCGGCCAGCGCCTTCGATGCCTCGGTGACGAGCGCGACCCCCTGCGCCGGGTCGAGCGGGCCGCCGCCCAGCATGTCGTCGAGCGAGTCGCCCGCCACCCACTCCAGCACGACATAGGCGCGGTCGCCGCCGTCCTCGACGTCGAATACCTGGGCCAGGCGGGAGTCGGTGAGCCTGCTGGCCGCCCTGGCCGCCGTCAGAACCTCCTCGATCCGCGGGAAGTCGGGCGCGAACGTGAGCACGGTGACGGCCCTGGCGAGCGTTTCGTCGGTCGCCTTCCACGCCGCCCAGCCGCCCGCGGCGTTGACCCTGTCCTCAAGCCGGTAACGGTCGGCCAGCAAGGCTCCGGGCTCAGAAGTAAACGTGCTCATACGTCTGCTCGAGAGCGGGGCCAGCCCTCGACTCTCCCTCCGAGCCCCGACAGTTGGCCGTACCGGCGATGCGGTATCTCACGCGTGCTGCACACCATGCTAGGCCGTGCGCGTCCTGATCTGGAGTTGCCGGGGGCCCGGACTGGCAAACCGTTATCCGGCTGTGCGCCGGCCCTGGCTACCGCCTGCGGCGTCCGGGCGGCCTGCCCCGGTGCCGTCGCGGCGGCGGCTGCGGTGCCCCAGCCGCCCCGCCGCCGCTGAACCGTGCGCCGATCGTGGCCATCAGGCCGGCCATCTCCTTGATCCGCAGGGCCCGGGCGAACAGCACGTACAGCAGCAGCCCGCCGCCGCCGCCCACCAGAACGGTGACGAGCCCGTAGGCAAAGCCGGGATGAAGGACCGCGCCCACGGCGTACTTGATCTCGAACGCGAAGATGACCGGCGGGATGGTCGCGACGTATATCTTGATCAGGCTCCTGGTGATCGCCCGCCCGTCCAGGCTGCCCACCCGGCGCAGCACGAGCCGCCAGGCCAGGACCGCGCCCACCAGGTAAGCCACGCAGTAGCCCGCGGCGAGCCCCAGCACGACGCGGTGGGCCGGCAGCACGTTCAGCGCGATCACGTTGATCGTGATGTTGACCGCCATCGTCGCGACCCCGATGAAGCACGGCGTCCGGCTGTCGTGCAGCGAGTAGAACACCCGCAGCAGCAACTGGAACGTCATGTAGGGGACGAGCCCCAGCGAGAACACGGCGAACACCTCGCCGATATAGGTCGCGTGCGCCACCGAGATGCTGAGGTGCGCGAACAGCACCACGGCGAGCGGCCCGCCGAGCACGGCCAGCAGCAGCGACGAGGGCACCACGATCACCGCGGACAGCCTGATCCCGGTGGAGAAGTCCGCCCGGACCCGGGAGTAGCGGCGGGCGGCGGCGTGCGCGGCCATCCGCGGCAGCAGCGCGGTGATCACCGAGATGGCGATGATCGCGTAGGGCATCTGGAACAGCTGGTAGGCATAGCTGTACGCGGCGAACCCGGCGCTCTGCGCGTGCTTCGAGGCGTCGCTGGCAAATCGCGCCGTGGTCAGGAACGTAACCTGCGTGGTGATCACGTAGCCGGACAGCCAGCCCGCCATCCGGCCGATCTCGGCCACCTCGGCACGCCGGAAGCCGAACGTCGGCCGGGGCCGGAAGCCGCACCGCAGCAGCGAGGGGATCAGCGCGGCGGTCTGCGCGACGATGCCCAGCGTGGTACCGACGCCGAGGAGCAGGACCTGGCCGGAGGTGATCGTGACGGGCGTGCGGCCCGCCCCGGCCACGGCCAGGTACATCAGCAGGATGAGGATCACGACGACGTTGTTGATCACCGGCGTCCACATCGGCGCGGCGAACCGGCCACGGGCGTTGAGGATGGCCCCGGCCAGCGAGCTCACCCCGTAGAAGAAGATCTGCGGGATGAAGAAGTAGGCGAACACCAGCATCAGGTGGCGCGTCGGCCCCTGCAGGGCGCCCGCGTACAGATCCACGATGAGCGCCGCGGCCAGCGTCGCGACCAGCGTGATCGCGCCCAGCGCGATCACGCCGAGGGTGAACATGCGCTGGAAATAGGATTCGCCCCGGTCGGGATCCCGGCGGGCCGCGGTAACCAGCAGCGGGACCACGACGCTGGTCAGGATGCCGCCCAGCATCAGGTCGTAGACCACGTTGGGGAGCGTGTTGGCGGTGTTGTAGGCGTTGCCCAGCGCCGCCGAGCCGACGGCGGCGGCCAGAAGCAGCGTGCGCAGGAACCCGGTCAGCCGGGAGACGAGGGTGCCGAGCGCCATCCCGCCGCTGGAGCGCAGCAGGCTGACGTCGGTCTCCCCTCCGCCCGTGCGCCGCGGACCGCGCGGCCCTCCGGCGGGCCGCCGGTACGTCGGCGGCGGACGGTACCCGGGTGCGGGCGGGCGGCCGGGAGCCGCGGATGGCCGGTACGGCGCCGCGGGCGGCCCGCCCGGGCGCGACGGCCAGGGATCGCGCGGGTACGGCCCGGCGGCGCCGTCCGGAGGTGCCGGGTTCCGCGCGGGCTGCGCCGGCCTGCGGTCGGGCGGTGCCGGGTTCCGCGGGAGCTGCGCGGCCCCGCGGTCCGGCGCGGCGGGGGTCCGCGGGAGCTGCCCGGGACCGCGATCGGCCTGGGCCGGGGCCCGCTGCGGCTGCCAGGGAGTCCGCTGCGGCTGCCCGCCGCTGCGCGGCGGCGGCCCGGCCGGGCCCGGGGGCGGCGCGGGGGTACGGGGCGGCGGCGCCGGGACCGGCCAGTCCTCGGGCTCTCTGGGTGCCCGCGCCCCGTTTCCGGGCTGCGCACGGTGGCCGGGCGGCTGCTCGCCCCGCGGGGAGTCCCCGCGGCCGCGGTCAGCGGCTCGCCCGGCCCCGTGCGTCGGCGTACTCATCCGGATCCTCCGGCGGGTGGTCGTGCGCGAGGTCGTCGCCAGACATGACGCTACCCGTTACGGTCGCCGGACCTGGTGGATCGGACGCGGTATGTCCGGGTTCGCCTCCGCCGCGGCCGTCCCTGCGTCCCCGCCTGACCGTCCGGGCGAACGCGGTGAGCACGAAGACGCCCAGCGCCGCGCATATGATCACCAGGGCGAGCGTGCCGAAGCGGGTGGCGTGCACGGACAGCCGGACCAGCGTGCCGGGCAGCGGGTGGCCGCCGGGGGCGAGCAGGCCGAGCGTGACGTAGGTCACGCCCACCGTCGAGGCGTGCACGGGCACCCTGACCGTCACGGTCTTGCCCGGCGGGATCGACACCCGGTTGTCGAACGGCTCGACGATGAGCCGCTTGTCCGGGGGGACGCGCGCGTGCAGCTGGACCAGGACCGGGCCCGGCAGCCGGTTGGTGATGGATATGGGCACCTTGCCCGAGGAGCCGCTCAGCGTGATCTGGCCCCGGTCGATGATGGAGACCTTCCTGCCCTGAGCGGCGACGTAGCGGGCCACTCGCCTGATCAGGGCCTGCCGGGTGCCGGCCTGGTCGCCTCGCCAGGCCGTTGACTCCAGGCTGGCGACTGCGGTGCCCAGGTAGTCGTGAGCCTGCGGGACGAGGATGCTGCCCTGCACGCTGACCGCCTTGTCGAGGCTTGAGACCTGCGCGAGATACGACCCGCTGAGTTCTTCCTTACTCACCTGGCGGTTGCGCGGCGGACGGCGGGGCGCCTGCCCGGTGGGGTGCTTGACCGCGGCGAGGGCGGCCAGGCTGGTGGGCTTCAGCCACGGCGCGCGCACGGTGTCGCTGAGCAGGGCGCCGGGCAGGCTGGGGGCCGGGTTCCACCGCCGCGGCGGGGCTACCACCAGGCTGCGCGCCAGCTGCGGGCTCTCGGCGACGATCATGGCGGTCTCGGCCAGGAATCGCTGCTGCGTGGCGAACGCCGTGCCGGGCCGGCCCGAGCCACCGGAGCGCAGGATCTGCGTGATCTCATGGTCGGCGAGCAGCACGTTCAGCCGCGTGCCGATGCTCGAGGCGACCGAGGCCTGCGCGCTCGGGGTGTAGTTCGGCTGCGGGGCGGACGGGGGCATCACGGTGGAGTCCAGCACCACCGTCTTGATCCCGCCGTAGGCCGCGAGGTTGCCGAGTACGCCCGAGTCGGCCAGCCCGCTGTCCGGCCAGGCGATGTCCCCGGCGGCCGGCAGGTGCAGGATGTGCTGGCCGATCTGGCGATCGGCAAAAGCCCGCCTCAGGTCGGTGTCGAGGCCGACGTGGCTCAGCGCGGCGACGTCGGCGTCCCCGTACGGGGTGAAGAAGACCTGCTGCCCGGAAATGGCGTGGGAGAGTTGCCGCAGCCAGGTTTGGGCGGCCGGGCTGCCCCGCAGCGACGTGGCATCGTTGCAGCCGGGGAAGCCGTCGACCTGGTACCGGGTGGTCATTGTGTGCGCGTTCTGGACCAGCGCCGGGTCGACGGCCCAGGTCAGGTGGGCAGCGGCCGAGTAGCTGGCGCCCGCGGTCAGCAGCCTGCCCAGCCGGCCGTTGGCGGCCAGGCGCCCGGCCAGAGCGTTGCTGAACAGGGAGGGGCAGGCCGCCTGGTAAGGGTGATCGATGAGCGGCCAGATCCAGGCGATGCTCAGCGGCCGCGGCCGCGACGAGGCGCTCTGGCCGGGCCAGAACGGGAGGAACGTCCGGTCGGTGGCGGTCTGCCCGGTCAGGCCGTTCACGATCTGAGCGGCCAGCGGGTAGACGCCGAACGTGGTCATGCCCACCGCGGACGGCTGCAGCGTGGCCTTCCAGGAAACCTCGCCGCCGGCCGGGATGACCCGGTGCAGTGACACCGCCAGCCCCACCAGACCGTCCGCCGGGAGCTCACCCGCGGCGTAGAGCCCCAGCTCGGTCCGGTTGCTCAGCGGGTACAGCGAGGAGCGCAACTGGACGGACAGGTCCCGCTGAGCTGTCGTGGTGCCGTTCCTGACGATGCCGGTCACCGTCACCTTGTGACCCGGCGTGGCCCACTGCGGGCTGACCGACTCGATGACGACCGACAGCTGCCGGCCTGGCTGCGGCGCCTGTCCGCGTGCCTGCTGGTTCTGTGCCTGCTGGTTCTGTGCCTGCTGGCCCAGGGCCGCCGGGCCGGCCGCGATGCTGACCGCGAGCGTGCCCGCGACCGCGCCGGCCAGGCAGACGGCCCGCCTGGCCATCCCGGCGCGCCCGGCGGCCCCGGCGCGCCCGGCTACTCCGGCCCGCCCGGCACGCCGGCGCCCGGCCGCTGGAGCCGCGGGTCCGGTCCGGCTCGGCGCGGGACGGGGTCGTGACACGGCTGAAATGCTATTGCCGTTGGCTGAGTGCGGCGGGCTTTGCCGCGCACCCGGCCAGCAGGTCCTGCAGCCTGATGCCGAGCGCGGTACCGGGCTCGCCGGTCGCGGTGTAGACGACCGCCCCGTCGTCGGCGCTGTCGGCCAGGGCCTGGTCCACGTAGAGCGGCAACTCGCCGGGCAGGGCCAGCGGCGCGACCAGCCCGGCCGCGTAGCCGGTCACCGAGCTGATTTCGGCCTCGCCCGCGGCGCGGGCCTGCTGTCCGCCGGTGATTTCCCTGACCACCTGGGCCGGCGGGATCGTGTCCGCCGGGACGATGATCGCGACGTACCGGTCATCCACCTCGTACACGCGTACCGCGAGGCAGCGCCGCGGTGGCAAGGCCAGCGCCGCGGGAAGCTGATCGGCCGATGTGATCGTCTGCGGCAACTGGACGATTTCGTGCCGGACACCGTTCTCCAGCAGCGCGCAGTGAACTGTGAGAACGTTATTCATCAATGCCTCCGGGTCCCAGCGGGACCGTACCGGCCCGCACGGCTGCGCTGTGCGTAGCGCCCGGGCCGCGGTGCCGTTAAGCTTCGGGCTCCTGCTCCTTCAGGAACCCACCGGGATACCTGCCTCTGCTGATTTTACCTACGCCAGTAACCTCGATGCCCGTGCCGGATTCGAACCCGCTGACCCCAGCGCAGCGCAAGGCCGCCGCTGAACTGCTGAGGCCCGTCACGCGTCGCCTGGATGACCTGGCCCGCCTGTTCACCCGCCGCGGCCACCAGCTGGCGCTGGTCGGCGGCCCGGTCCGTGACGTGTTCCTGCGGCGTCCCTCCCCCGATCTCGACCTGACCACCGACGCGTCGCCGCAGCAGGTCCTGGAGATCACCGCCGGCTGGGCGGACGCCAGCTGGACGGTCGGGATCGAGTTCGGCACGATCGGCCTGCGCAAGGGGGACGAGACGCTGGAGGTCACCACCTACCGGAGCGAGCGATACACCGAACGCTCCCGCAAGCCTCAGGTGCGCTACGAGAACACGCTCGAAGGCGACCTGGGGCGGCGCGACTTCACGGTGAACGCCATGGCCGCCCGGCTGCCGTCCGGCGAGCTGGTCGACCCCTTCGGGGGCCTGCGCGACCTGCGCGAGAAGGTGCTGCGCACGCCGGGCACGGCGGAGGACTCGTTCACCGACGACCCGCTGCGCATGCTGCGCGCGGCCCGGTTCGCGGCGCAGCTCGGCTTCGAGCCGACCGCCGAGGTCACCGACGCGATGACCCGGCTGGCCGGCCGGCTGGAAATCGTGTCGGCCGAGCGGATCAGGGATGAGCTGGAAAAGCTCATGCTCGCCCCGGACCCGGTCCGGGGGATCAAGCTCATGGTCGATACCGGCGTGGCCGAGTACGTGCTGCCCGAGGTGCCCAGGCTCCGGCTCGAGGCCGATGAGCACTTCCGGCACAAGGACGTGTACCAGCACTCGCTCACCGTGCTTCAGCAGGCGATCTCGCTCGAGGACCGGTACGGGCTGCACGATGACCTCATCCTGCGGCTGGCCGCGCTGCTGCACGACATCGGCAAGCCGCGGACCAGGTCCAAGCTGCCCGGGGGACGGGTCGCCTTCCACCACCACGAGGCGGTGGGCGCGGGCATGGCGCGTGAGCGGCTGAAGCAGCTCCGCTTCCCGGCGCCGGTGGTCGAGGGCGTGGCGAACCTGATCTTCCTGCACCTGCGGTTCCACGGTTACGGGTCGGGTGAGTGGACCGATTCCGCCGTCCGCCGCTACGTCAGGGACGCCGGCCCGCTGCTGACCCGCCTGCACGCGCTGACCAGGGCGGACTCCACGACAAGGAACAAGGCCAAGGCCGCCTGGCTGGCCCGGTCCTACGACAGCCTCGAGGACCGGATCACCGAACTCGGCCAGCAGGAGGAACTGGCCAGGCTGCGACCTGACCTGGACGGCAACGAGGTCATGACCATCCTGCGCGTGCCGCCCGGACCCGCGGTCGGGGCGGCGCTGACGCACCTGCTCGAGCTGCGCATCGAGTACGGCCCGCTGGGCAGGGAGCGGGCCACTCAGGAGCTGCTGCGCTGGGCGGCGGCGGAGGGGCTGGCGGCCGACGACGAGGGCGATCCGTCCGCGGGGCGCTGACGGCTGAGCAGCGAGTACGCCACGGCCGTTAGCACGTAGCCCGCACTGGCCGCCACCACCAGCGCGTACGACTTGCCGTCGAAGGGCATGAACGCCGCGCTCACGGCCGCGCCGATCACGAACGGCACGTTGAACAGCAGGTCGTAGAACGAGAACACCCGCCCGCGGAAGACGTCGTCGACCTCCCGCTGGATGATCGTGGTCGCGGTGATGGCCACGGACTGCGCGGCGAGGCCGAGCGCGAAGCTGATGAAGTAGAACGGCACCTGCCGGAACGTGACGCCCAGCGTGCCGCACACGATGCCGGCCACCAAGAGCATGATCGTGATCAGGCTGCCCTGGGGCAGCCTCGGACTCACGATCGGGGTGATCACCGCGGCGGCGCCGTAGCCGATCGCCGCGGCCACGATGACCAGGGCGAAATGGTTCAGCGCGTTGTTGGCGCTGGCGTGGTAGAAGTAGTTGCGGTACAGCAGGATCGACATCAGGAACAAGATCCCGTACATCATCCGCTGGCCCGCGGTGGCCAGCAGGGCCGCGGCGGCCCGGTGCCGTCCCAGCACGTGCCGCGCCCCCTCGGCCAGGCCGACCGCGACCGTGCCTAGTTCGGTGATCACCCCGGTGCGCTGATGGCCGCCCGCGGGCCGGTCCGGCCCGAGCACGTTCCGGTGCATGGTGGCTGCGACCGTCCCGGCCACCAGGTAGCAGGCGCCCGCGGCGAGGACGGTCACCGCCGAGCCGCCCCGGCCGCCGCCGGTGGCCAGGTGAACGCCCAGCCCGATGAAGCCGCCGATGAAGCCGGCGATCGTGCCGGAGGTCGGAGCCACCGAGTTCGCCATCACCAGCTTGTCCTCCGCGACCACGTGCGGCATGGCGGCCGACAGCGAGGACAGGAAAAACCGGTTCACGCCGAGCACGGCGAGCACGCCGGCGTAGAGCGGCACTCCCAGGCTTCCCGCGGCCACCAGGGCGGCGGTCAGCGCCACGAAGACGCCGCGGACCAGCGCCGACCAGACCAGGATCTGCCGGCGCGACCAGCGGTCGATGAACACGCCGGCGAACGGCCCGATCAGCGAGTACGGCAGGTAAAGCACCGCGAACGCGCTGGCCGCCGACACCGGGTTGGGGAAGCTCGTCGCGTTGAAGAACACGTACGCGCCCAGCCCGGCCGTGAACATGCCGTCCCCGGCCTGCGATATCAGCCGGGTGCCGAACAGGCGGCGGAAGTCGCGCTCGGCGAGCACCGTGCCCAGGTCGGCGAAGAACGACGATCGCGCGGGCCGCCCGCTCGGGCCTGGCCTCACTCGGGCCGCGGCCAGCAGGTCGCGTACACCCGCGTGAAAGCCCACACGTTCAGCCTACGGGCTGGACCGCCGGCTACCGACAGTCCCGATCTGGGGAATCAGCGGTCGATCTCGCCGCGGATGAACTTCTCCACCCGGTCCCGGCACACGTCGTCGCCGTACTGCTCGGGCGGCGACTTCATGAAGTACGAGGACGGGGAGAGCACCGGGCCGCCGATGCCGCGGTCCTTGGCGATCTTGGCGGCCCTGATCGCGTCGATGATGACCCCCGCCGAGTTCGGCGAATCCCAGACCTCGAGCCGGTACTCCAGGCTCAGCGGCACGTCGCCGAAGGCCCGCCCCTCGAGCCGCACGAACGCCAGCTTGCGGTCGTCCAGCCAGGGCACGTGGTCCGACGGGCCGATGTGCACCGCGGCCCGCTCCATCTCATGCGGGATCTGCGAGGTCACCGACTGCGTCTTCGACACCTTCTTGGTCTGGAGCCTGCTGCGCTCCAGCATGTTCATGAAGTCCATGTTGCCGCCGACGTTGAGCTGGTAGGTGCGCTGCAGCTCCACCCCGCGGTCTTCGAACAGCTTGGCCAGCACGCGGTGCGTGATTGTGGCGCCGACCTGGGACTTGATGTCGTCTCCGATGATCGGCACGCCCGCCGCGGTGAACTTGTCAGCCCAGACCGGGTCGGAGGCGATGAACACGGGGAGCGCGTTGACGAACGCAACGCCGGCGTCGAGGGCGCACTGGGCGTAGTAGCGGTCGGCCTCCTCCGAGCCCACGGGCAGGTAGGAGACGAGCACATCGGCCCGGGTGTCCCTGAGCACCTGCGTCACGTCCGCCACCGGCTCGTCGGATTCGGTGATGATGTCGCGGTAGTACTGGCCCAGCCCGTCCAGGGTCGGGCCGCGTTGCACGGTGACTCCGGTGGGCGGCACGTCGCAGATCTTGATGGTGTTGTTCTCGCTGGCCAGGATGGCGTCGGACACGTCCTGGCCAACCTTCTTGGCGTCCACGTCGAAGGCGGCGACGAATTTCACGCTCGAGACGTGATACGGACCGAACCGGACATGCATCAGGCCGGGCACCCGGCTGTCCGGGGCAGCGTCGGAGTAGTACTCGACGCCCTGGACGAGGGAACTAGCGCAGTTGCCCACGCCGACGATGGCTACCCGTACCGATCCCATCAGGATGGCTCCTTTACTCGTGCCGTTCATGGTGCGTCTGCTCATGGCGCGGCCGTGCCGCCGGAGGCGGGCAGGGTGCGGCTGCGTCACGTTTGGGTCTTGTTGCCCGGGCCGGATTCTCTTTCCGAGGCGATCAGCTCGTTCAGCCAGCGGACTTCCCGCTCGACCGACTCCAGGCCATGCTTGTGCAGCTCCAGGGTGTAACTGTCCAGGCGCTCCCTGGTCCGGGCCAGGGCGGCGCGCACGCTCTCCATCCGCTCCTCGAGCCGGCTGCGCCGTCCCTCCAGGATGCGCAGCCTGACGTCCGCCCGGGTCTGGCCGAAGAAGGCGAACCGGACACCGAACCCGTCGTCCTCCCAGGCGGCGGGCCCGGCCTCGGCGAGCAGATCCTGCAGTCGCTCCTTGCCCTCGGCGGTCAGCCGATAGACAATCTTCGACCGGCGTCCGGCCAGCGGCCGCGGGGCGTCCGGCCCTGAATCCTCCGCGATCAGGCCGCTCAGCAGCAGGTCCTTCAGGCATGGGTAGAGCGACCCGTAGGAGAAGGCCCGGAAGGCGCCGAGCAGGGCGTTGAGCCGCTTACGCAGCTCGTATCCGTGCATCGGCGTCTCATGGAGCAGGCCGAGCACGGCGAGTTCGAGCACTCCCGAGCGCCTGCTGCCGGCGCGGCCCTCGGGCGGGCCGAAGCTGCCTGCGCTATGGTCGCTCACCCAGCCGTGACCTTTCTCTGCTCGGCCTGCCGCATGCCCGAGATCGGGCCGGGCCGCCGTGACGTATCTTGGCGATGTATCGCCCGGTTGTATCGGTTCGATACATCGCCAAGATATGTTGATCCCGGACGCAATGCAAGTCGGCATCGCAGCGAAGTTCCGGGGACTCGGCGTCGGCGGGCATCCGTCGTACCCTGTCGGGGATGGCCTCTATGCGTTCGGTCGTGGACTACGCGCTCGCCAGGAGGGCGACGCTGAAGTCCGTGCTGCGCGGACAGACCACGATCGCCGATGTCTGCGACGCGCACCCGTACCTGTTGCGGGCCGCGAAGTTTCACGGCGAGCCCACCGACCGGCCCTGCCCCATCTGCCGCAGGGCCAGGCTGACCCACGTGACCTACGTCTACGGCGACGAGCTCGGCCAGTATGAAGGAAGAGTCAAAAGGGGCCCAGAACTCGATGAAATGGCGCTGGAATACGGCGAGTTCCAGGTCTACGTCGTCGAGGTCTGCCAAAGTTGTGGCTGGAATCACCTCGCTTCGTCCTACGTACTAGGCACGGGTGAGCCGCGCACCAGGCGCGGACGGCGTGTCCGGGCGGGCGATTGAGTCATCGCGAAGCCGTACGATCTCGTTGCGGGTGTGACGGATAAGGCCGCTGGGCCGGTAGCGCACGATGTGACCGGATAGCTTGAGCCCGGATGGCTGGCCCGCGACCCTGTCAACGCCCGCGACCCGCCTGCGCGAACGCCGCGAACCAGTGAGGATGCGTGAGTACTCGAGACTTCACCGGGTCAGGCCGGCCACGTCACGGTAAGCCCGGCCCCGGCTATGGCGCGCCCGGTGAGGACTACGGTCGCGATGACCGCGAGCGGTTCGGCCTCGGCGACCGGGCCGCCCGCGGCGGCGGCCATGACCGTGGCAACGCATACCGCGGGAGCGATGATTACCGCCGAGGCGGCGGCTACGGCGAGGCCGATGGCTACGGCGAGGCCGACGGCTACGGCCGGGGTGGCGGTAACGGGCCCGGCGGCCGCGGCCGGGATGGCGGTAACGGGGCCGGCGGCCGCGGGTCCGGCCGGCCCGCGGGATCCCGCTCGCGCGGCGGAACCCGCGTCGGGCGGCGGTCCATGCGTTACGCCGACACCGAGGAGCGCCCCGGCGCCGGCGGCGGGAACGGCGGCCGCCGAGGCCGCGGCGGCCGCGCGGACAAGCCTGCCAAGCGCAAGGGCAGCTGGTGGCGCCACTGGACCTGGAAGAAGGCGCTCGCGGTCGTGCTGTCGGCCGTGGGGGCCGTGGTCGTGGCCGTCGCGGTCCTCATCGGCATCGCCTACTCGAGCACCCCGATTCCGACCGACGTGTCGGCGCTGGCCCTGCAGCAGTCATCGACGGTCTACTTCAGCGACGGCAAGACCGTGGTGGGCAAGTTCGGCACCACGAACCGCCAGGTACTCACCTCGAGCCAGATTCCCGTCCAGCTCAAGAACGCGGTAGTGGCGGCCGAGGACAGGAACTACTACAACGAGGGCGGGGTCTCGCCGACCGGCATCCTGCGCGCGGCCTGGGACGACCTCACCGGCTCGGGCGCCTCGCTGCAGGGCGGCTCCACCATCACCCAGCAGTTCGTCCGCAACTACTACGCCAACATCGGGACCGCGCAGACGATCAGCCGCAAGCTCAAGGAGATCTTCGTCGCGGTCAAGCTCGCCCGGCAGAAGTCCAAGGACTGGATTCTCACCCAGTACCTGAACACGATCTACTTCGGCAACGGCGCGTACGGGGTCGGGGCGGCCGCGGAGACGTATTTCGGCAAGCCGGCCGACAAGCTGAACGTCGCGCAGGACGCGATGCTCGCCGCGATGGTGAACGCGCCCGGCGCTTTCGACCCGACGCCGGGATCCGCGGGGTACAAGCCCCTGGTGGCGCGCTGGCAGTACGTGCTGCAGGGCATGGTCACGATGGGCAAGCTGACCCAGCAGGAGGCCTCGGCGCAGAAGTTCCCCAAGGTGGTCGACACCCGCCCGGGCAGCGCCGGCTGGACCGGCTACAACGGCTACATCATGCAGGCGGTGGAGACCGAACTGCAGAGCACCTACCACTACACGACGGCCGAGATCGACAACGGCGGGCTGCACATCGTCACCACGTTCAGCAAGCCGATGATGAACGCGCTGTACGCCACGGTGAAGCAGAACGAGAAGCTGATGGCGGCCGACGGCAAGGCCCTGCCGTGGTACGCGCACGTGGGTGCGGTGCTCGAGCAGCCGGGCACCGGCGCCATCGTCGCCATGTACAGCGGCCCGAGCTATTCCGAGCCGCACAAGCGCTGCGAGCGGATCTTCTGCAACGTGGACATGGCGCTGAGCAACAGGGAACAGGTCGGGTCGTCGTTCAAGCCGTACGTGCTCGCGACCGCGCGGTCTCAGGGGATGAGCGTCAAGACCAGCGTCCTCAACGGGACCTCCCCGCTCTGCGTGCCCAGCGACCAGTACCCGCAGCAGTTCTCCGTGCCCGCCACGGGTCCCGGCCAGATCGGGTGCCCCAGCACGCCGTACGGATGGCATGAGTTCAGCAACGACGCGGGCGACAGCGGTGCCGGCGGCCCGCAGAGCGTGATCTACTCGACCGCCCAGTCGCTGAACACCGCGTACACCGACCTCACCCACCGGGTGGGCACGCAGAACGTCATCAACATGGCCAAGTCGTTCGGGGTGAACACCGGGCCCTACCCGCAGGTCGGGTCCGGGTTGCAGAGCCAGGTCGGGCAGGTCGGCATCGCGCTCGGCACGGCGGCGCTCACGGTGGAGGAGCAGGCGAACACGTTCGCGACCCTGGCCGCGGGCGGCCAGTACGTCACCCCGCACGTGATCAAGCAGGTTACCCAGGGGACGAAGCTCATCCCGGCCAAGGTGACGCGGCGCCAGACGGTCAGTCCCGATGTCGCGTCCGACGTCGACTACACCCTGTCGTTCGACACCATCCAGGGCACGGGCACCCGGGCCGCGATGACCGACGGACGGCCGATCATCGGCAAGACCGGCACCACGGAGACCGCGCAGTCGGCCTTCTTCCTCGGTGCCATCCCGCAGTACTCGCTGACCATCGGGATGTTCACCAACCAGCAGAACGCGAAAGCGGGCGGGCAATCCCTGAACGGCGTCGGCGGGCTGCCCGGCTACGGCGGCGACTGGCCGGCGATGATCTGGCACGCGTTCGCCCAGAAGGAGTTCGCGAAGCTCGCGGTCCAGAACTTCCCCGCCCCCAGCCTGGGCGGCACCGCCTGGAACCTGGTGGGACAGGCACAGCTACCGTCGTCGCCCAGCCCGACGCCGCACCCCACCGTCACCCACTCGATCCCGCCGCCGTCTCCCACGCCCACGCCCACGTGCACCGGGGTCCCCGTCGGGCTGCCCTGCGGCCACCACAGCCCGCCTCCGACCACCCCCCCGGCCACGCCCACCAGCCCGAATCCCTCGCCGTCCTGCCCTCCGGGCCAGAAACACTGCCATACCCAGCCACCCGGCCCGGGCTGAGCGCCGGCGGCAGTGGCTAAGGTGTGTCCGTGGGTCCTGGTGGCATGGCCGGCCGGCGCGCCTGCGGCGCGACCGAAGGCCGGCCCGCGCGGCAGAAGCCTCCCGGGCCCTCCCCGAACCGGAGCGACGGGCCTGACCGCTGATGGCGGAACGGGACGCGGCGGGAGCAGCCGGGGCCGTCCCTCAGCCAGGCCGCGGCACGGGCCGGATGTCGCACCGGGCCGGGCTGGCCGCGCTGGCGGGCTCGGCCGCCGTCCTGACCGTCGCCAGCGTCCTCGGCAGCGGGCTGGGCTTCCTGGACAAGGCGGCCTGCCGGGCCGGCGCGTGGAATACCGCGGTCGGCGAGTTCCAGGCCCACTGCTACACCGACATCTACCCGCTGTACTTCGGCGAGAAGCTGTCCGCGGGAAAGGTCCCGTACCTCGGCCATCGCGTCGAATACCCGGTGCTGATGGGCTGGGCCATGCAGGCGATCGCCTGGCTGGTGCGGCCGATCGGTGACCCCTTCGTCCGGGGGAGGGAGTTCTTCGACCTCACCGTGGTGCTGCTGGCCCTGTTCGCGGCGGCGGCCGTGCTCGCCGTGGGCTACCTGGCCGGACCCGCCCTGCGGTGGACGGCGCTGCTGGTTGCGCTGTCCCCCGCGGTGATCCTGGCCGCGTTCATCAACTGGGACCTGATCGCGATGAGCCTGGCGACCGTGGGCCTGGCCGCCTGGGCCGCCCGGCGGCACGTGCTCGCCGGGGTGCTGCTCGGCCTGGGCATCGCCACCAAGTTCTACCCGGTCGTCTTCTTCGGCCCGCTGCTGCTGCTCTGCGTGCGGGCCGGCCGGATGCGGGCGTTCTGGGTCACCGCCGGCTCGGCGGCGGCCGCCTGGCTCGTGGTGAACCTGCCGGTCATGATCGCCGCGCCGTCCGGCTGGGACTACTTCTACTGGCTGAGCGACCACCGGGGCGCCGACTGGGGATCGATCTGGTACTTCTTCGGGTACCTGCGCTGGCCCCTGCTGGGCACGACCTCGGTGCCGACGCTCAACCTGTTGTCGCTGGCCGCGTTCTGCCTGGCCTGCGCGGGAATCGTCGTGCTCGCGCTGGCCGCGCCGCGGCGCCCCCGGCTGCCGCAGCTGCTGTTCCTCGTGCTCGCGCTGTTCCTGGCGACCAACAAGGTGTGGTCGCCGCAGTACGTCATCTGGCTCGCGCCGCTCGTCGTGCTCGCTCGGCCCAGGATCTGGTCCTACGCGCTGTGGCAGGTGGCCGAGATCGGCTACTTCTTTGCGATCTGGGCCTACCTGATTACCCAGCTGGGCGACGCCCCGGGCGGCATCGGACCGGATCTCTACTTCACCGCGCTGCTGGCCAGGCTCGCCGCGGTGCTGCTGCTGTGCGTGCTCGTGGTGAAGGACATCCTGCGGCCGGACACGGACCTGGTCCGCGCGGACGGCGCGGACGACCCGGCCGGCGGCGTCCTGGCCGGCGCCCCGGACCGGTTCGTGCTGCGGCTGCGCCACGCGGCCCGCGGCCGGCCGGCGGGCGCAACGGGCCCGTCCGGTTAGGCGGAGAGCCGCTCGCGGAGCCAGCTGATGTCGTTCGCGGGGTCGGGCGTCTCGCAGACCGCGGGAGCCCCCGCCGCCCGGATCACGTCGAGCAGCAGCGCCGGATCGATCGTCCCGTCCGGGATGCCGGCGTGCCTGTCCCGCCCGGAACCCTGCTCGTCCCGGGAGTTATTGCAGTGCACCAGGTCGATCTGGCCGGTGATGGCCTTGACCCGGTCCACGATGCCGGCCAGCTCCTCGCCCCCGGCCCACGCGTGGCAGGTATCGAGGCAGAAGCCGATGTTGTCGTCGAGCCCGCTGGCGATGGCCTCCCACAGCCTGGCCACCGCGTCCAGGCCGCGGGCCATCGCCCTGTCCCCGCCGGCCGTGTTCTCGATCAGCATCGGCACCGGGCGCTCGATCCGCTCGACGGCCTTCTGCCAGTTCTCGTACCCCTGCTCGGGCTCCGCTCCCGCGTCCACGTGGCCGCCGTGCACGATCACGCCCGCCGCGCCGATGACCGCGGCGGCCTCCAGGTACTGGCCGAGCAGCTTGCGGCTGGGGATCCGGATCCGGTTGTTGGTGGTCGCGACGTTGATCCGGTACGGAGCATGGATGAAGGTCTCGATCCGCGCCTCGGCGAACGCGTCGCGCAGCGCGCCCGGGTCAGCGGGGAAGGCCGGCTCCTTCCAGGCCTGCGGGTCGCCGAGAAAGAACTGGGCGACTTCCGCATCCCAGGAGGTCGCCGCGGCGAACGGGTCGCCGCGGTGCACGTGGGCCCCGATCCTCGTCATGCTCCGAGCCTAGAGGCATCCGGCGCGCCATGCGCGGTCCCGGGCCGGCCGCCATCCCGCGCGCGGCCGCGGTCGATGTGCCATCACCGACAGCGGCGGGCAGGCGATGTGCCATCGACCGCTCGGGAAACAGCAGCCTCGCGGCCGCGTGCTGGTCAGATGCCGAAGCCGCCGTGCGCGAAGCCGAGACCCGCGCCGACGAACGCGGCCACCAGCCCGGTCACGATGAGCACGCGCTCCTCCCTGGTCTCGGACATCAGCTGCGCGTACAGCCCGATGGCCAACGCCACCAGCCCGATCACGCACGCCGCCAGGTGCGCCCGGACGACGAAGCCGAGGGCCAAGGAGACGACGCCGAAGACGAACGTTATCCAGGTGAGCGTGTTGAGCAGCGGATGCGGCCGGCCATCGCTGTTGAGCGTGACGTGCGGCAGGCGCGGATGGGCTCTGGCGACGTTGGGCATAGGGTCACCTCCAGAGTGGCAAGGACGTCACGTTTGATGGTTCCCGCCTTCAGCGATGGGGAATCCCGCGGCCGTTCGGTCAAGGCATGGCCTGGCCCTTGGTATGCTGGCCGCGCTGCGCGCGCCAGAGGGGTTCCCTGATCGCGGCGCGTTGCACCTCCTGTCACCGAACACCGTGACCGCATAAGTCCAGAGGAGGCCGGGTCCGCCCATGCGCCACTACGAGATGATGATCATCCTCGACCCTGAGCTCGAGGAGCGTACCGTTCAGCCGTCGCTTGACCAGTTCCTCAACGTCATCAAGACGACCGGAGGAAGCGTCGACAAAGTCGACGTGTGGGGCCGCCGCAGGCTAGCCTATGGTATCGACAAGAAGTTCGAAGGCATCTACGCTGTCGTCGATCTGACGTCGGAGCCGGACGCGGTCCGGGAGCTGGATCGCCAGCTGAACCTGAACGAGGCGATCCTGCGGACGAAGGTCCTCCGCCCGGACCGTCACTGAGCGGCCCGTCCCGCGTGCCGCGATAAAGAGCCATCAGCCGAACGACCGGGAGCACCTCCATGGCAGCAGGCGACACACAGATCACGATCGTCGGCAATCTTGTCGGCGACCCGGAGCTCCGCTACACCCAGACCGGGCAGGCCGTCGCCACGTTCCGCGTCGCCTCCACGCCGAGGTTCCGCGACAACGCGACGGGCGAGTGGAAGGACGGTGACAGCCTGTTCCTGTCCTGCAACGTATGGCGCCAGGCCGCGGAGAACGCGGCCGAGAGCCTGCAGCGGGGCACGCGAGTGATCGTCTCCGGGCGGCTCCGGCAGCGGTCCTACGAGACCAGGGAGGGCGAGAAGCGCACCGTGTACGAGATCGAGGTCGACGACGTCGGCCCCTCGCTGCGCAACGCGTCCGCCAAGGTCACCAAGTCCAGCCGGTCCGGTGGCGGCGGGTACGGCGGCCAGGGTGGCCCCGGCGGCCAGGCTGGCCCCGGCAGTCCGTCCGGCGGGTACAGCGGCCAGGGCGGCGCAGCCGCCGATCCCTGGGCGTCGGAGGCCGGCGACGGCGGGACCACGGACGAGCCTCCGTTCTGACCCCTATTTACCGAGAAACCGACCATCCCCGCTGACGCGGGGCTCTGCAGAGGAGCACCACGATGGCCAAGGCACCGATTCGTAAGCCGAAGAAGAAGGTCTGCCTGTTCTGCCAGGAGAAGATCGTCTACGTCGACTACAAGGACACGGCCCTGCTGCGCAAGTTCATCTCCGACCGGCACAAGATCCGGGCCCGGCGGGTCACCGGTAACTGCACGCAGCACCAGCGCGACGTCGCGACCGCGATCAAGAACGCCCGCGAGATGGCGCTGCTGCCCTACACGAGCACCGCGCGCTGACGCCGAGGGGACCAGAACGATGAGTCGCACACCGATGAAGCTCATCCTCACGCAGGAAGTCACCGGCCTCGGCGGCCCGGGCGACGTGGTCGAGGTGGCCGGCGGCTACGGGCGCAACTACCTGATACCCCGCCGCCTGGCGATGCCCTGGACACGGGGCGCGGAGAAGCAGATCGACCTGATCAAGCGGGCGCGCTCGGTGCGCGCGATCGCGGGCCTCGACGACGCCAGGCGCGCGGCGGCCGAGCTTGAGGCGCTCCACGTCCGGCTGCAGACTCGCGCGGGCGCCAGCGGGCGGCTGTTCGGCTCGGTGACCCCCGCGGACATCGCGGCGGCGGTCCGCGCCGCCGGCGGCCCCGAGCTGGACCGGCGCCGGATCGAGGTCACCAACCCGATCAAGACGATCGGCTCGCACCAGGTGTCGGTGCGGCTGCATCCGGAAGTCAGCGCCTCGCTCGAAGTCGAGATCGTCGCGGCCTAGCGCCCGGGGTCGGCGGCACTGTCCGGGCCGGTCTCGCCGCCGGGTGGGCATTGATACCGCGACAGGCGCCTGGCCAGCTCGGGATCGAGGTCGGCAACCATCCCCCAGAGCCTGGCGATGCGCTCGTTCAGGTCCCTCGGCGTCGCCCCGGCCCGGCTGGCCGCCGCCAGCTCGTCAATGGCCAAAGTGAGGTCGTCCAGCGACGGCCCGGGGGTCGAACACACACTCGAACGATAGCCCGGCCGGCGCCCGGCGCGCGCGCTCATTGCGGCGATTCATCCGGTCGTCCGGGGCCGCCGCGCCGGCCCCCGGCCGCCTCCTGTCCCGGTCGCCGCCCGAGGCGCAAGTTCACGCTACGTATGTGGATAACTTCTTGCGACTGGGCGCGGTCAAATAGCGCAGAAGTTTTTCTTGCACACAGCCGGTGAATCACGTAACAGCAGGTAGATGGCCCGACTTCGGTGGGTGACCGGGAATCTCCCCAGCGCTCCCCCCAGGCTCCGCACAGCGTGAGCGGCGTGTCTGCACAAGCTATCCACAAGGGCGTGCACATCCGAAGTTGGCCGTCGGCGCGGCGTCATGAAGACTGTCGTAAGGCTCCGCTATAAAGGAACCAGGCAGCCGAACACAGTTGCGAATGACGCCGGGTGCAGGGGAGGCGGTAGGCAAGGTGAGCGTCACCGAGATCGCGCCCCGGGGCGGGGACTTCGAGCGGACTCCGCCGCACGACATCGACGCCGAGCGCTGTGTGCTCGGCGGGATGCTGCTGTCCAAGGACGCTATCTCCGACGTGCTCGAGGTCATCAGGCCGCACGATCACTACCGGCCCGCCCACCAGATCGTGCACGAGGTCATCCTCGACCTGTACGGCCGGGGCGAGCCGGCCGACGCGGTCACCGTCGCGGCCGAGCTGACCCGGCGCGGTGAGGTCGGCCGGGTGGGCGGCGCGGACTACCTGCACACGCTGATCGCCTCCGTGCCGACCGCGGCCAACGCCGGCTACTACGCCAGGATCGTCAGGGAACGGGCCATCCTGCGTCGCCTGGTCGAGGTCGGGACCCGGATCGTCCAGCTCGGCTACTCCGGCGACGGCGAGGCCGACGACCTCGTCGATCAGGCGCAGGCCGAGGTGTACTCGGTCACCGACCGGCGGGTCAGCGAGGACTACCTGCCGCTGTCGGAGATCATGCCCGGAGCGCTGGACGAGATCGAGGCGATCGGCAGCCACGGCGGCCGGATGACCGGCGTGCCCACCGGGTTCGCCGACCTGGACTCCCTCACCAACGGCCTGCACCCCGGCCAGATGGTCGTCATAGCAGCGCGCCCGGCCCTGGGCAAGGCGCTCGCGCTGGACACGCCGCTGCCGACCCCCACTGGCTGGACCACCATGGGCGAGGTCCGGGTCGGTGACCACCTGATCGGGGCCGACGGCAAGCCCACCCGCGTCGCGGCTGCCACCGAGATCATGCACGAGCGCCCTTGCTTCGAGGTGGAGTTCGACGACGGCACGGTCATCATCGCTGATGCCGGGCACCAGTGGCGGACGACCAACGGGGCGGTGCGCCAGGGCATCAAGACCACCGCGCAGATCGCGGCCACCCTGCGCTCACCCGTTGACGGCCGCCACAGTCACGCGGTCACGGTGGCTCAGGCTGCTGAGCTGCCAGCAAAGGAATTGCCGTTCCCCCCGTATGCCCTGGGTGCGTGGCTCGGTGCCGGGACAGGCAGGAGCGGCCAGCTGGTCGGCGTTGACCCGGAGATAATCGTCGAGATCGAGGCCGAAGGCCTGCGGGTCGTCAAGTCACCGGGGCTGCGATCGCGCTCTGACATCCGCCTGACCGGACCGGCCCGGGTCGATCATGGAAGCACCACGGCTATCCTGCGCAAGCTGGGTGTACTCGGCGACAAGCACATTCCGCCTGAGTACCTCCGGGCCGCCGAGTCGCAGCGCCGGGCGCTGTTGGCCGGGCTCCTCGACACTGATGGGTATGTGGCCAGGAACGGCACCGTTCAGTTCGCTGTGACCAATCGTCGGCTGACCGTCGGCACCCTGGAACTCGTCCTCAGCCTGGGTTACCGCGCCAGGATGACGACCAAGCAGGTGAGGGGCGCGACCGAGGAGAGTTCCACGTGCTACATGGTCACGTTCACGCCGGCCGACAAGGTATTCCGGCTGACGCGGAAGCTCGCGCGGCAGAGTACCCGGTCGCACCCGACGACGCGCTGCCGGTTCATCACCGACGTGCGGCCGGTCCCAACCGTGCCGGTTCGCTGCGTCCAGGTGGACAACGCAGACCACACGTACCTGGCCGGGCGTTCATGGATTCCGACCCACAATTCGACACTGGCCCTCGACCTCGCTCGTGCGGCCTCAGTGCAGCACGGCCTGGCCACCGTGATCTTCAGCCTGGAAATGAGCCGTAACGAGATCACGATGCGGCTGCTGTCCGCCGAGGCGCGGGTGCCGCTGCACACCATGCGGACCGGCCAGCTGAGTGACGACGACTGGACCCGGCTGGCCCGGCGAATGAGCGAGGTCGTGGACGCCCCGCTGTTCATCGACGACTCGCCGAACCTCACCCTGATGGAAATCCGGGCCAAGTGTCGGCGACTGAAGCAGCGCAACGACCTGCGTATGGTGATCATCGACTACCTGCAGCTGATGAGCTCCCCGCGCAGGGTGGAGAACAGGCAGCAGGAAGTGTCGGAAATGTCCCGCTCGCTCAAGCTGCTGGCCAAGGAACTCGACGTCCCCGTGGTCGCGGTGTCGCAGCTCAACCGCGGACCCGAGCAACGTACGGACAAGCGCCCCATGCTCTCGGACCTACGGGAGTCCGGTTGCCTGACCGCGGACGCGGCGTTGCTCCGAGCGGACACAGGGGCCCCGGTCACATTCGCCGAGCTGATGCAGAGCGGGCACCGGGACATCCTCGTCTGGTCCGTAGACCAGCACCAGCGCCTCGTGCCCTCGCCCATCACCGACGTGTTCGCCTCCGGCGTCAAGAATGTCTACCGGGTGCGCCTGGCGTCAGGGCGAGAGGTCAAGGCATCGGGCAATCACCCCTTCCTCACCTTCGACGGCTGGACGCCCTTGGAGGATCTGACGGTCGGCGACCGGGTTGGTGTAGCGCGTCGGATTCCCGAGCCCATCGGTGCCGATCTCGGCTGGTCAGAGCACCGGCTAGGCCTGCTGGCGCACCTCATTGGCGACGGGTGCGTACTGCGCAAGCAACCGGTGCACTACACCTCTGCCGATCAGGCCAATGTGGCGTTCGTGGAGGCCGCCGCTGCGGCAGAGTTCGGAATCACTGCACGCCGGGTCCCGCAGGAAACGTGGTTTCACGCGTACCTGCCCGCGCCATACAGGTGCGCGCGAGGACGGTTCAATCCGCTGCACACATGGTTCCTGGAGCTGGGGATATCTGATCTGCGGTCCTACCAGAAGCGCATCCCCACCGCTCTTTACTCGGCGAGCAACCGGGAGATCGCTATCTTCCTGAGGCATCTATGGGCGACCGACGGGAACGTGACCGTTCCACGCCGCAAGACCGCGCCGAAAGTCTACTACGCATCATCCAGCCGGGAACTCGCTGACGGAGTGGCGCTACTGCTCGCCCGCTTCGGAATTATCGCCCGCATCCGGCAGGTGACAAAATCCGGCTACCGCCCTGGGTTTCACGTCATCGTGGCCGATGGTCCCAGTCTGCGGACGTTCTGCCGGGAGATCGGTGTCCATGGCGCGCGCGGCGAACTGGTCGATGAGTTGCTCAGTTTCCTGGACGGACGATCGGTCAACACAAACGTGGACACCCTGCCGCCTGAGGTCTGGGACCTCGTCAAAGCCGAGCGCACTCGTGCAGGCTTGTCTGAACGCCAGTTCCAGGCGGCGATAAGTACGCATTACTGCGGATCGACTCTTTACAAGAGCTGTCCGTCACGAGAGCGGCTGATGCGCTGCGCGAATGCGCTGGATTCGGCGGTCCTCAGGCAGGTCGCGAGCAGTGACATTTACTGGGACCGGATCGTGGCTGTTGAAGCACTGGGCCCACATCCTGTTTACGACGCAACCGTAAAAGATACGCACAACTTCATCGCTAATGGAATCAACCTCCACAATTCGATAGAACAAGATTCGGATATGGTCATCCTGCTTCATCGCGAGGACGCGTACGAGCGGGAGTCGCCGAGGGCCGGCGAGGCGGACCTGGTCGTGGCCAAGCACAGGAACGGGCCCACCGCCACGGTGACGGTCGCGTTCCAGGGCCACTACAGCCGGTTCGTGGATATGGCACCTGGCTGACCCCGGTGAGATTCTGTAGGTTCACAGTTTCCGTGTCATATTCCCAAACCGAGTCTGCTCGGAAGCCGTCCTGGCCGCGCTCAAGAGCCTCAGTTTCCGTGCGCGAGCTCATTTGCAAGGCAGATCGTGATCTCCTCGATGAGGG
>DASXLW010000061.1:0-2601 GCA_036496025.1 Streptosporangiaceae bacterium | reverse complement strand
CGGCGCACTGGTCATGGCCCGGAGCATGTCCGCTGTGGGGAGCGTCACCGTGTCGGACCGAAGGTCAATATCGCTCATCTCAACTCGCTTCCGCGCGGTGGATCGTCAGCCATTAACCGAGGGCCGCCGGCCCGGAAGGTTCACCGGATCCCGCGACAGGTCACCTTACAATCCGCGAGTCGGCTCAGCGGCCGTCCGGCTTGCCCGGGGCCCGCCCGTGCCCGAGCTTCCATGATCCCGCATCCCGGCCGCGCTGAGCAGCGATTCTGGAGGCGGTGGCTAGGGCCGCTGCCTGCGAGCGGCAGCGAATTGATGAGTGCGGCTACAGGAGCCCAGGGCAAAATCATGTAGGCCATCAGGCCGCTTCTCCTCCTACAGTCCCCGCTGGGAGCGGCCGGTCCCGCCGTGCTGCACGCCGCGGACCATGCGGATCTCCCGTATCCCGTCCTGGAATCGGGCTGTCCCGTCGGCAGCGAAGCCGTGCTTGCGGTAGAACGCCTGCGCGCGAGGGTTGGGATCGGCGACCCACAGCGCGGTCGGCTCCGCGGGGTCGATGACGGCCTCCAGCAACGCTCGCCCGGCGTCCGTGCCGTGGTCGGCTGCGTACACGTAGAGCACGTACAGCTGCCTCGTCCACGCGGCCGTGACGTCTTCGGGCGGCCCTGACATGGCGATCCCGGCCAGCTCGTCATCCCGCTCGGCGACAGCCACGCGGGTCTGACGGTAGCCCTCGCCAGTCAGGACATCAGTCCACATCCGCTCCCGGGCAGCCGGGAAGCCCGGGTCGTCGAGCTATCCGGATACTTATGCGCTCTTCGGCATACTCATCCGCGGTTCGGTTGGCCTGGCAGCACTCCGCCACCTTGTTGCCGCAAATTCCCCAAAGGGAGCCAGATCGATTCTGTACTGCTGCGAGATGGGTCGGAATGTGCGGGTGATGGCACGCAGATTTCCCAGTTCGGCGCGGGCTGCGGGCGCTCAGCCGGTTCTGCCGAGCTTGGCAAGGAATCGGGTCTGCGCGCTGGCATCAGCCGGGACCGCCACCTGTGGGGCGAGAGCGCCGGCGCTGCGGAAGGCGTCGAGCTGCGGCTCGATGATCTGCTGGCATGCCTCCGTCAGCTCCGGGTCCAGCGCGTAGTCCTGCCCGGTCGCTACCGCGAGGTCCCAGCCATGGACCAGCACGTCCAGGAAACGGTGCCCGGCATAGACCGAGCCGGGCACGGGTCCGTATGACACCGCGCACGGCGCGTCGAGTGCTCCGGGCCGGCGGAACACCGCTGCGGCCGCCGACGCCGATGCCGCGTACGCCGCGGCCGGGTCGTCGCCCAGCAGGTCGCCGTCGAGCCGGGTGCCGGTACCCTCGATGGTGCCGCCGGCGGCAAGCTCGGCGGCCCACAGGTTTCCTGCCACCAGGTGATTGACCAGAGCGCGCGCGTCCCAGTCGGCGCAGGGTGTGGCGGCGTGCCAGCGATCTGCGGCGACACCATCGGCGATGCGGCCGGTGGCGTCGAGCGCCCGCGCGTGAAGCTCTGCGATATCTGCGGTCATGGCTCGTGCCTTTCTGCGGCGATCCAGGAGGCAACCCGTTCGGCGATCATGATGGCGGGCAGGTTGGTGTTGGCGGAGGGGATGGCCGGCATGATGGACGCGTCGGCGACATGCAGGTGCTCGATGCCGTGCACCCGCCCGCGCGTCCACGACCGCGCCGCCGTCGGGGTCGGGGCCCATGCGGCAGGTGCCCGCCGGGTGGTGGTAGGTGTCCACGCGCGCTGCGATCGAGGCCGCGATCGCGCTGGTGTCGCCGTCGGCGATGGCTGGGCCAGGCGCCAGCTCGGGCCCCTCGATCAGGCCGTTCAGCGGGGCGGTGCGGCTGATCGCCCGGGCGATGAGCGTCGCTTCGATCATGCGGCTCATATCGTCGGGGTGGCGGAGATGGGCCACGTCGATGCGCGGCGGGTCGGCGGGGTCGGCCGACCGGATGCGCACCCAGCCCCGGGAGTAGGGCAAGACCAGCCCGGTCACCAGGCCGAACACGGCGCCGGCCGGGCTGGCATCCTGGCTGGGGTCGAACGGCCCGGCCGCGAACAGGTGCAGGTCGGGAGGACCATCGGCGGGTGCCAGCCGGGAGCGCATCGTGGCCATGGTCTGGAACCGCGGGCCGGCGGTCCCGGCCCGGGCCGGCAAGTCGACCGCGACCAGGGGATGGTCGGCGAGGTTGTTCCCGACGCCGGGCAAGTCGGCGACCACGGCGATGCCGAGCGGACGGAGCCGGCCGGCGGCCCCGATGCCGGAGCGCTGCAGGATGGCCGGGCTGGCGTAGGCGCCGGCCGCCAGCACCACCCGGCCGGCCGTCACCACCTCGCCGTCGGTCAGGCGCACGCCGGTGGCGTTTCCGCCGCGCACCTCGATCCGGTCGGCCATAGCGCCGCCGCGGACGGTGAGGTTGGGGCGGCCGCGGGCGGCGGCCAGGTAGGTCAGCGCGGTGCTCATCCGGACACCGGCGCGGGCATTGCGGGGCATCGGCCCCACGCCCACGGCGCCGGGCCGGTTGTGATCGGCCACATAGGCCAGGCCGTAGGCGCACGCGGCTTCGATGAACGC
>DASXLW010000060.1:0-3172 GCA_036496025.1 Streptosporangiaceae bacterium | reverse complement strand
GAGGGGTGCGCCAGGATGATCGGCATGTCGGGGAAGTCCACGGCCACGTCGTCCAGGTACATGGGGTTGGAGTAGGCGAGCCTGATCCCGCCGCCGCCCCTGGTGCCGGCCCCGGCGCCGGTCTGCCCGGTGTGGAACAGCGCGGGCAGCCCCGCCGCCTCGATGACCTCGTACAGCGGGTAAGCGGCCCGGTCGTTCGGATAGAACCCCTGCGAGCTCGGGTGGAACTTGAATCCCCTGACGCCGGATTCCTCGATCTGCCGCTTGGCCATCGCGACGCCCTCGGCGCCGCGCGCCGGGTCCACGCTGCCGAACGGGATGAGGATGTCGGCGTGGTCGCGGGCCCGCTCGGCGATCTCTTCCGGGGTCGCCCGCGACGGGTCTTCCGGTGCGTCCTTGTTGTCGATCGTGAACGTGACGGCCGCCATGTTCCGCTCACGGTAGTAGGCGGCCAGGTCGTCGACGGTGAAGGCCGCCGCCGCCGTCTTGAAGTACTTCGCCATCGCGGCGAGGTGCTCGTTCTCGTCCGCGCTGGCCGGGGGGGCGTTCACGGACCGGTGCACATGAGTGTGCACATCGATCGCGACCAGGTTTTCCACGTCCATGCCGGCGATTATCCCGTTGCCTTTTCATTTCGTCATGCCGTGATCACGCCAATTTATGACGCCGTCAATTTGTGGGTAAAACGGTCGTAGCCAGCGCTCGCCAAGTTTCGCTCTCCCGGTACGACCGCCGCGGTATTCCAATATCCGGAACGTCCCCGGCTCTCTCCGGTCCCTTCCATTCCCGCCGCGGCGGCGGCGACCCGGGCGGCGCCGGCCGCGCTGAGCCAGCTCGTGTCCGCGGGGTACAGCGGCAGCGCGAGCACGTCGGCGAGCAGCTGCCGCCACCCGGGATGGGTCGCGCCGCCGCCGCCGAGGAGCACGGCCTCCGGCTGGTGGCCGGCCGCGCGCAGGTCGTCAAGCCGCTTGCGCAGCAAGAAGGCGACCCCTTCGAGCGCGCCGCGCACGAGGTCGTCCCTGTCGTGGCCGAGCGTGAGCCCCTCCCAGGCGCCGGCCGTTGCCGGATCCCACCGCTCGCGCGCCAGGTACGGCAGGAACACTGGCGTGTCCGCCCGCCACGGCCGCCCGGCCGTGTCGTACAGCTGCTGCCAGGTCACCCCGAGCACGCCCCGGACCCAGTCCAGCGCGACCCCCGCGTTCTGCACCGGCGCCAGCCGGTAAAACCCCCCGCCCACCGCAGCGAACAAGTTGGTACCGGCGGCCGGCCGGAACTCGCCTTCGGGCACCATCCACTGCCCCCCGGTCCCCACCGTCAGCAGCGCCCACCCACCATCGCTAACGCCCTCTCCGGCGCGACCGGACCCCGTCCCTGCGCGACCGGTATCTGCGCCCGGGTTCGCCGTCCCGGCGCCCGCGCCCGCGTCTGCCGTTCCCCGCCTGGTGCTCAGCCCAGCCATGCCTGCTCCCGCGGCCGTGTCCGGCCCTAGGTCCAGGTCCGCCGCGTACAGGGCCGCCGCCGTGTCGGCCGCGCCGGTCGCGACCGGGATGCCGGGCGGCAGCCCGAGCTCGCTGGCCGGCCCCGGCAGCAGGTCCCCGGCCACCTCGGTCGACCCGAGGACAGGCGGCAGCTTGTCGCCCGGCAGTCCGACCGCGTTGATGAGATCCCAGGCCCAGGCGCCACGCGTCAGGTCGAACAGCAATGTCCCTGACGCGTCGGTCGGATCGGTGGCAGCCAGGCCGGTGAGCCGCATCCGCAGCCAGTCCTTCGGCTGCAACGCCCACCGGGCCCGGCGCAGCACGTCCGGCTCGTGCGCGGCCAGCCAGCCCAGCATTGGCCCGGCCATCCCGGCCGACGCCTGATTCCCCAGCGGCCGGGTCAGCTCCGCGGGCAACTCCCCGTACCGGGCGGCCTCCGCCTCGGCGCGCCGGTCGAGCCACAGGATGGCAGGCCTGACAGCGTTCCCGTCGTCCCCGGCAAGCGCCACCCCGTGCATCTGCCCGTCAACCCCGACGGCCGCAACCTCGACGTCGGCGCTCGCGTCCGCGAGCGCCTCGCGCACCGCGGCCACGGTGGCCCGCCACCACTCCGCCGGATCGGTCTCGGCGAGCCCCTCACCAGGTGAAACAACCGGATAGCCGGCCCGCCCCCGCCCGCGGATCTCCCCATCTGGCGTCATCACGAGCGCCTTGACCTGACTAGTCCCCAGATCGATGCCCAGCACGGCTCGCCGCTTGCTCACCCCAGGATTCTCCTATGGCCCGGATTGGCGGTGTGGCCCACAGCGTCAATAGATCCGCACCTGTGGCCCGCACCGCCAACGCCACCGCCCGGCCGTCAGCGCTGATAACAGCAAGAAGCCGGAGCGGCGCCAAGATAATGGGTCGTTGTGCACCCTATGGTGTGCCTAACGGCCCATTATCTTTCGGCGGCTTGCTACCGCCGAGTCGGCACCAGCGTTGTTTGGTGACATATGGTGATTTGACGGTCGCTCAGTGTGTAAGTTACGCTACGGAGCTAAATGGTCACGGAGATGATATGCCGGACCATCGTCTCACGGAGAGCGCACATGACCACAAGCAACCCGGTCCACCGGCGGAACGGCGCGGTGGACACCTGGACCAGCACCTCCGCCCGCGCCCAGCGCGGGGACAACACCTGGGGCTAGGCCCGCAGCGAACGCATGGACTCCGTCCACCGCAGGAGTTCGTCCAGCATCGCGGTGGCCGAGGCCTCCATCGCCTCGGTCGGCTTGAGCCGGCCGTCCTCGTCCAGATGCGAGTGGACGAACGGGATGTTCACCGCCTCCAGCATCGGCATCATCTTCAGCGCGGTGAGGACCTGCTTCAGCATCTGCGCGGCCCGGGTCCCGGCCGCGACCCCGCCGTAACTGACGATCCCGGCGGGCTTGTGCTGCCATTCCCCGTACAGGTAGTCGATGGCGTTCTTCAGGGCCGCGTTGAACCCGTAGTTGTATTCCGGGGTCACGAAGATGAACGCGTCCGAGTCCTCGACGAGGGCGCTCCAGTCCTTGGTGTGCTGGTGGACGTACTGGTGCAGCCGCGGGTGGTTCGGCTCATCGAGAATCGGCAGGTTCAGCTCGGCCAGGTCCGTCACCTGGACGTCGAAGCCGCCGTGCTCCCTGGCGCGGTCGGCGATCCAGTCGGCGACG
>DASXLW010000059.1:0-28311 GCA_036496025.1 Streptosporangiaceae bacterium | reverse complement strand
CGGGTTGCGGCAGGTCCTCGGTGGTGAGCCAGAAGTCCACCGCGTGCCCGGCCACGTCGGCCAGCGTCCATTCCGGGGACAGCTTGGTGAGGTTGGGCTTCTCGCCGCGCATCGCCTCGGCGTTGGACTTGCCGATCATCTGGATGTTGCCCATCGGGTACTCGTAGTTCTTGGTGGCGAAGTAGAAGTCGTTGATGCCCAGCGTCTTCTGGAAGACCGTGTCGTTCTTCTCCGTGGACAGCGCCACCACGGCCTTGCAGTTGTGGAACATGTAGTTGCGTCCCACCTGGTCCGACCCGTTCGCCAGAACGGGTGGTAGCCCCCTGGCCCAGGCCGTCGTGGATCTGCTGGATCCGGTCCTCGTGCGAGACGGCGGGCCACGGGTACGGCTCGCTGCGGTGCCCCTCGGTCGGGTCCTCGCCGCCGTTGCCGTGCACCCCGGGGCGCAGTCGGTACAGCGCGGCACCGTAGAGCTTGGTGGCCCCGCCGACGAAGTAGTGCACCTGCGGCTGGAACGGCTGGCCGTCGGCGTCGTACCAGGTGTCGGGCGAGATGTACTTCCCCTCCACGAACACCGGTTTCGGATCCCAGTTGTCGGTCTCCTTGGGCAGGAAATTGCCCCGTTCGAGCAGCAAGATCCGCTTGCCCGAGGAGGCGAGCGTGTGCGCCAGCGTGCCCCCGCCGGCCCGTGTCCCCCCGATGATCACGTCATAGTGCTCGGTCACCCCCTCACTATTCGCAGCCCCGGGTCAGCGTCGCATCACTCGCCCAGGGTGAACGCGGACCAGGCGGCACCGGACGTCAGCCGGGCGGCCATCACCCCGGGCGGCCGGCCGGCAATCACCCCGGACGGAGGATGCCCGGCGGCTCACCCAGGACGACAGTGATGATCACGGCCTACTCGGCTCGCGAGACGACCTCCTGACGAGCGATCGCCGGGCTAACGCATCAGATCGGGCTGCCGTTCCGGTGCCCGCTGGACCGGAGGAGTAGATGGCGAACGTCGACCTGGCGCGCTGGCAGTTCGCGTTTGTAACGATCAATCATTTCTTCTTCGTCCCGATCACGATCGGGCTGGCGTTCCTGACCGCGCTGCTGCAGACCGCTTGGTATCGCAACCAGCGGGATGAGTACCTGAGGCTGACCCGGTTCTTCGGCACGCTGCTGGTCATCAACGTCGCGATCGGCGTGGTGACCGGCCTGGTGCAGGAGTTCCAGTTCGGCATGGACTGGGGAGCCTACTCGCGGCTGGTCGGCAACATCTTCGGCGCCCCGCTGGCCATGGAGGGGCTGGCCGCGTTCTTCCTCGAATCCACCTTCCTCGGCTTGTGGCTGTTCGGGTGGGACAAACTGCCCCGGCGCATCCACCTACTGTGCATCTGGGCCGTTTCGCTGGGCACCGTCCTGTCGGCGCTGTTCATCATGGCGGCGAACTCGTGGATGCAGCATCCGGTCGGCTACACGATGGTCGGTGGCAAGCCGCAGCTGAACGACATCTGGGCGCTGTTCACCAACCCGGTGTTCGTCTGGGGGTATGCGAAGGTGCTGCTGGCGTCGCTGGTCACCGGCGGCGCCGTCATGCTGGCGGTGTCGGCGTGGCAGTTGCGGCACGGGAAGGACCGGGAGGTGTTCGCCCGGTCGGCCCGGCTCTCGCTGATCGTACTGGTCCCGGCGATCTTGTTCACCATGCTGGTGGGCGACGAGCTCGGGGTGATCGAGGCCCGGTACCAGCCGATGAAGATCGCGGCCGCCGAGGCGCAGTGGACCACCTGCCAGCCGTGCTCGTTCTCGCTGTTCCATATCGGCGGCGGCAACCAGGACCAGACGCCGACCCAGATCATCGAGATCCCGCACCTGCTGTCGCTGCTGGCCACCAACTCCTGGAACGGCAAGGTGGTGGGACTGACCCCGCTGCAGAGCCAGTACAGCCAGAAGTACGGCCCCGGCTACTACGTGCCGAACGTGTTCATCCAGTACTGGAGCATGCGGGTCATGGCCTACGGGGGGGTGCTGGCGTTCCTCACCTACGCGTGGGGGCTGTGGCTGATCCGGCGCAAGAAGCTCGCCACCGCCCGGCGGTTCCTGTGGGTGGCGACCTGGGCCGCGGTGCTGCCGTTCCTGATGAACACCGCGGGCTGGCTGCTGACCGAGAGCGGCCGGCAGCCGTGGATCGTGCAGGGCATCATGCTGACCCGCAGCGGCATCTCACCGTCGCTGTCCACCACCTGGATCGCGATCAGCCTGGCGGTCTTCGTCCTGGTGTACGCCGTGGCCGCCACGGTCGACCTGCTGCTGATGCTGAAGTACTCGCGTAAGGATCTGCCTCCGCCGCGGGCCGAGGCCGACGCGGACCAGCCGGTACCGGCCGTCCAGTACTAGGGGTCTCGATGAGCAATCTCGTCCCGTTCTGGTTCATCGTCATCGCGGTGCTGTGGACCGGGTTCTTCATCTTGGAGGGGTTCGACTTCGGCGTCGGCATGCTGCACAGCGCGGTCGGCCGGGACGACGCCGGCCGCCGGGCCGCGATCAACACGATCGGGCCGCTGTGGGACGGCAACGAAGTCTGGCTGGTCGTGGCGGGCGCCGCCATGTTCGCCGCCTTCCCCGGCTGGTACGCCACGATGTTCTCCGCCTTCAACCTGGCCCTGGTGCTCCTGCTCGTGGCGCTCATCGGCCGCGGCCTGGCATTCGAGTACCGGGGCAAGCGCGACGCGGTGCGCTGGCGCCGCACCTGGGACGTGCTGCTGACCGCGGGCAGCTTGGTCGCCCCGCTGGTGATCGGCATCGCCCTGGGAGACCTGCTGCACGGGCTGCCGATCAACTCGGCCCAGAACTACACCGGATCCTTCTGGGACCTGCTGCAGCCCTACGGCATCTTCACCGGGGTCACCCTGGCGCTGATCTGCGCGCTGCACGGGGCCACGTTCCTGGCCCTGAAGACCACCGACGACATGTGCGAGCGCGCCGGACAGATCGCCCGTCGCGTCGCTCCCTTCACCACCGCTGCCGTCATCGCCTTCATCATCTGGACCCACGTGACGTCGTCCAAGAACACGTTCTTCCTCAACCCGATCGAGCTGCTGGCCATCCTGGCCGCCATCGCCGCGTGGTGGCTGGTCTCCGACCGCCGCCCGGGCTTCGCCTTCGCCGCGACCACGGTCACGATCGCGTCCTGCATCGTGTCGATCTTCGTGGACCTGTACCCCAACGTGATGGTGTCCAGCACCAACACGGCCTACAACCTCACCGCGCATAACACGGCTTCCGCTGCGTACTCGCTCAAAGTCATGACCGTGGTCGCCATCCTTTTCCTGCCACTCGTACTCGCCTATCAGGCCTGGAGCTACTACGTGTTCAGGAAGAGGGTCAGCCGGCGGGAATTCTCGGCTGCCCCACAGGAAAGCCGCCAGGCGGCGCCCGACCCGGGATCAGGCTGAGCCCCGTCGCGCCCGCTGCAACCCGGCTGCGGCGAGCATCACCCGGGCGGAGTGATGGCAGCCGGGGACGGCGGCAGTCATATGGGGTGGGGATACCGACGGAGGAGTTTGCCTTGGCCACGAACAAAGTTGACGCACTGGTGATTTTCGGTGCGACAGGTGATCTGGCGAAACTGGAGACCTTCCCGGCGCTGGTGGGGCTGGTCGACCGCGGGGTGCTCGATGTCCCCGTGGTGGGGGTGGCCAAGAGCGGCTGGGGGCTCGAGCAGTTCCGCGACTACGCGGTCGCCTCGCTGAAGCTCAACAACATGGACCCCACCACCCCCGCGGCGACGAAGATGCTGAGCCTGCTGCGCTATGTGGACGGCGACCTCGGCGACGACGCCACGTACATGGAGATGTCCAACGGGGTCGGAGCCAGCGGCCCGGTGCTGTTCTACCTGGAGGTGCCGCCGTTCCTGTTCGGCCGGATCGCGCAGGGCATCGCCACCGCCGGCCGGGCCAAGGATGCCCGGGTGATGGTGGAGAAGCCGTTCGGCACCGACCTGGCCTCATCGCAAAAGCTGAACGAGACCATGCATCAGTACTTCGCGGAGGACTCGATCTTCCGGGTCGATGACTGGCTGGCCTTCGAGCCGGTGCAGAACGTGCTGTTCGGCCGGTTCGCCAACGCGGTGGTCGAGCCGCTGCTGAATCGCACGTACGTGGAAAGCATCCAGATCACGATGGCCGAGGCGTTCGACGTCTCGGACCGGGGCTCGTTCTACGACCGCACCGGGGCCATCCGGGACGTGGTGCAAAACCACATGCTGCAGGTGCTGGCCACGGTAATGGCCGACCCGCCCGAAGGCGAGGGCCTGACCAACTGGCGGGACGCCAAGTCCCGGCTGGTCTCGTCGCTCACCCCGCTATCGGCCGAGCACACGGTGCGCGGCCAGTACGAGGGCTACCACGATGTCGACGGTGTAGATCCCCGCTCGACGACAGAAACCTTCGTCGCCATCCGGCTGATGTCCGACTCGTGGCGGTGGTCGGGCGTACCGATCGTCATCCGGGCCGGCAAGTGCATGCCGGTCACCGCGACCGAGGTGACCGTCCGGTTCCACCATCCGCCGCGGGACATCTTCGGCCTGGCTCCGCTGCCGCGCCACAACGAGCTGCGGTTCCGGGTCTGGCCGGAGACCGCGGTCACGCTGCAACTGGCGGGCAAGAGACCGGGTGCCGGCTGGGAGCCGCAGAACGAGGAGCTGATCTTCGCCCAGCGGCCCGGGGAGGACATGCGCCCCTACGACCAGCTGATCGGCGCCGCCCTGGACGGGGAGCACTGGCTGTTCGCCCGCCAGGACACCGTCGAGGCGGCGTGGAAGATCGTGGACCCGGTGCTCGGCGACGCCACGCCCGTGCACCCGTACGCCCGGGGCAGCTGGGGCCCCAAGGAAGCCGACCGGCTCCTGCCCGACCGCGACACCTGGCACGACCCAGCGGGCTGACCGACAACCATCCGGAGCATCGCATGGCAGATTCATCCGGCCGCCGCCGCGTGGTCATCGTCGGCGGCGGGTTCGCGGGCCTGTTCGCCGCGCGCGCGCTGGGGCGCGCGCCGGTCCAGGTGACGTTGATCGACCGGGCTGAGCATCATCTGTTCCAGCCGCTGCTGTACCAGTGCGCCACCGGCATCCTGTCCGAGGGGAAGATCGCGGCCCCGCTGCGCGAGCTGCTCAGCAAGCACCGCAACGTCGAGTTCGTACTGGCCGAGGTGGCCGGCCTGGACGCGGCCGGGCGCAAGGTGCTCGTGCGGCGCCCGCTGGGCGAGCGGGTCGAGTTCGCCTATGACTACCTCATCCTGGCCGCCGGGGTCAGGCAGTCGTACTTCGGCCATGACGAGTACGCCGACTTCGCGCCCGGGATGAAGTCGATCGAAGACGCGCTGAAGATCCGGCGCCGGGTGTTCGGCGCATTCGAGCTGGCCGAGTCCGCCACCGACCCGGCCGAACGGCAGCGCTGGCTCACCTTCGCCCTGGTCGGCGCGGGACCGACCGGGGTCGAGCTGGCCGGGCAGATCCGGGAGCTCGCGACCAAGACGCTGCGCGAGGAGTACCGGCACATCAAGCCCGAGGCCGCCCGGGTCATGCTGTTCGACGGCGGCGACGCTCCGCTGGCCACGTTCGGCCCGAAGCTGTCCGGGCTGGCCGCCCGGGACCTGGGCAAGCTGGGGGTCGAGTTGCACATGCGGTCGATCGTCACCGAAGCAGACTTGACCAGCCTGCAGGTCAAGGACCATGACGGCAACGTGACCCGGCACGAGGTGGGCACGATCTTGTGGACCGCCGGCGTCGCGGCCCCCCCGCTGGCCCAGGCGGTGGCCAAGGCCACCGGCGCGGAGCAGGATCGCGCGGGCCGGCTGCTGTGCGGTAAGGATCTGTCGCTGCCCGGGCACCCGGAGATCCTGGTCGCCGGGGACCTGATGTGCCTGGACAAGTTGCCCGGCGTGGCCGAGGTGGCCATGCAGACGGGGCTGTACGCGGCCCGCAAGATCAGCCACCTGGCCCGGGGCGACGGCTATGACAAGCCGTTCCGCTACCACGACCTGGGCTCGGCAGCCTACATCTCGCGCGGGCGCGCGGTCGTGTCAGCCTTCAAGTTGAACTTCGGCGGCTTCCTGGGCTGGTGGGTCTGGCTGTTCATCCACATTGGCTTCCTGACCGGCTACCGCAACCGGGTCGGGGCGGTCCTGGGCTGGTGGTTCGCCTTCACCCGCGACCTGCGGCGTGAGCGGGCGTTCACCGTGGACGACACGCCGGTGCCATCCGGCGTATACGGCGAGTCGTTCGGCGAGGACCCAGCGGGAGGCACCGGGTAACGCATCACCTGCCAAGGGTGAGATGCCGGCCGCGGGACAGGGCCTGCGGGTGCGCCGGGGATCAGTACCCGCGGCGGCTACCTACTCATGCGGCGGGCTCTCGTCCTGCAGGCGGCGAACCTCAAGGACCTGCACGCCGAAGGTCTCCAGTCTGGCCAGGAGTCCATACAGCGCGGCCTGGTCCTGCACAGGACCGTGCACGACGGTCTCGACCCGCTGCACGGACGAACTGAGCCGCTCGAAGTCAAGCAACGCCTCGGGCGGGAGAGTGCCCGCTACGCGGATCTCGTAGTAGAGGGACGCCACCACAGGGCCCCCAAAGTGGTCGGGAAACGCCATAATCACTCCACCGTGCTACGGCCTGGGTCGTCACGCCACACTCAGGGCGGGTGATTCGTCACCCTGGTGAGATCTGAGGAGGGTGATGACGTATCACCCGCTTTCGTGCGAAATCACTTATAGCCGACGGGCTAGCCCGCGCAGGTCGAACGCGTACCCGCGGGGTAACCGGCCGTCCCGCCGACGAGAAGGTGATACCGATAATGACCAGCGCCGCTGCCCCGGCCGCGGGTGGTTCCGCGCGGCAGGCGACCGGGACGGGCGATCCGCTCCTGGCGTCCAAGATCACCGTGCCCGGTGTGCCGGGCTGGCTCGTCCCGCGTCCGAGGCTGGACAAACTCATCGCCCGGGGCGCCCGGGGCCCCATGACCACCGTCACCGGGCCGCCCGGCGCGGGCAAGACGATGACGCTCGCGCTCTGGGCCGCGGCCACGCCGCCCAGCGGCCCCCTCGCCTGGGTGACCATAGACGACTACGACAACCGGCCCCGGGTCTTCTGGTCCTACGTTGTGGCGGCGCTGCGCCGCAGCGGCGTCTCCATTCCGAGAGGCATGTCCGCGACCATGCGGCGGTACGTCGTCGATCACGAGTTCCTGCTGCGCTTCGCGTCGCTGATGGCGGAGCAGGATCCCCCGGTGACGCTGGTTCTCGACGATGTCCACCTGCTGACCGCGCCCAAGGTGCTGGACGGGCTGGCCTATGTGCTGCGACACGCCGCACCGGGCCTGCGCCTGGTGGCCTCCTCGCGCATCGACCCGCTGCTGCCCCTGCACCGGTACCGGCTCACCGGCGAACTCACCGAGGTGAGGGCGGGTGACCTCGCCTTCAACATCCCTGAATCCCGGCTGCTGCTGGCGCAGCACGACGTCACGTTGTCGCCGGAGTCGCTGGAGCGGCTCACCAGGCGGACGGAGGGCTGGGCGGCGATCATGCGCCTGGCGGCCATCTCCATGGACGGGCACAGCGACCCCGAGCAGTTCGTCAAGGAACTCCTCGCCGAGGACAGCGCCGTGGCGGGATACCTGGTGGAGGAGGTGCTCAACGCTCAGCCCGCCCACATCAGGGACTTCCTGCTGAGAACGAGCATCCTGGACCGGATCAACCACGAGATCGCCGCGGAGCTGAGCGATGACGGGCGTGACACGTCGGTGCTCGCCGCCCTGGCGCGAGCGAACGCGTTCGTCCAGCGGGACGGCGACGGCTGGTATCGCTACCATTCGCTGTTCGCGGCGGTCTTGCGCCTCAAGCTGCGGCGCGACGACCCCGACCTGGTGCCGGACCTGCATATGCGGGCGGCCCGGTGGTACCGGCGCAGCGGTGCCCTTCCGGATGCGATCCGTCATGCGGCGGAGGCGGGCGACTGGCAGTTCGCGGCCCGGACGGTTCTCGATGAGCTCGTCGCGGGCCAGCTCATCGACCCCCGGGGCAACGAGCAGCTGGCCGGCGCGTTCGACCACATGCCGCGCGACCTGACGTGGAGCGACCCGCAGCCGCTGCTGATCGCCGCGGCGATCGATTTCGCCCGCTCCCGCGAAGGCACGAGCGAGGCCTACCTCGGCGCCGCGGAAAGGCTGCTTGAGCAGCTGCCCGCCGGAGACGAAATTCCCGCCCGGCTCGCCGCGGCGCAGATCGGCCTGGCCCTGTCCCGGCGCAGCGGAGACCTGGACGCGGCGACGACGGCGGCCGCAGCAGGGCAGGTCCTGGTGGACGAGCTTCCCCGGGACCGGTTCGCGCGCCGTCCCGCCGTGCAGGTGCAGGCGCTGGCGGGACGCGGAGCGGTCGCACTCTGGTCGGGGGATTTCGATGCTGCGGTGGCGTGCTTGGAGGCGGGCGAGGCCGTGCCGCGGACCCCGGACGGCGACGGCGAGCGAGCCGACTGCCTCGGGCACCTGGCCTTGCTCGAAGCACTGCGCGGGCGGCTGGACCGCGCCGCGGAGCTAGCCGCCGAGGCCGCGGCCAGGCCCGAGGATGACCTGGATCATCCGGTGGGACCGGTCAGTCTGGCGGCGGAGGTAGCCCTGGCTTGCGTATACCTGGAACGCAATGAGCTAGCGCGCGGACGGCGCTGGCAGAAACGGGCACAGGACGCCCTTCGCGTCCGGCCGGACAAGCTGATCGAGGCGGCGGCCTGCATGGTAGCGGCTCGCCGAAGCCTGGCCGAGGGGCGCGGGCGGGCGGCATCGGAGAGTCTCGACCGTGCCCGGCGAGGCTGGTCGCCGCCCCCGTGGATTGAGCGCCGGCTCCTGGTTCTCGACTCGTGGGCGGCCGCCGCGGCCGGTGACCTTCAGCTGGCTATCGACATCGCCAGGCGAGCCGATCCGGGATCCTCGCTCGACGCGACGGTCGCGCTGGCCCGGGCCCTGCTGGCGGGGGGGGACCCGCGGGCGGCCAGGCGTGCCCTGCTCGGCGCATCGATGAACGGGCAGGCATCCCACAGCGAACGGGTGGCGGCGTGGCTGATCGATGCGCAGCTCAGCTTCAGCACCGGTGATCACCCGCAAGGCCGCCGGGCCCTCGAGCACGCACTTCGCCTGGCCGAACCAGAGCAACTCAGGCTGCCGTTCGCCATGGAGCGGAGCTGGATTAAGCCGGTCTTGCGGCACGATCACGAACTGGCGCATCCGTACCGCCGTGTGCTCGAACCCGACCTGATCAGCCCGCCCCGCGATGAGGCCCGGCTCCCCGACGCCGGCCGGCCGGCCCCGCTGATCGTGGAGCCGTTGAGTGAGCGCGAGCGCGAAGTGCTCGAACACGTCTCGGCCCTGGAGAGCACCGCCGAGATCGCCACCGAGATGTACATCTCGGTGAACACCGTCAAGACGCACCTGAAGAGCATCTACCGTAAGCTCTCGGCGACGCACCGGGGTGAAGCTGTCCGCCACGCCAGGCAATTTGGCCTGCTCTGATACGGGCCAGCGCGCAGGCCGGCAGTACGGGGCGCCGCCGGCCGGGCGGGCTACCCGGGGCCGGCCTGGGAACTTGCGTGGATACCGTCGGTGCGCTCGGTGACGGTGCCGAGTTCGTTGAGGCTGACGATGTGCAGGGCGAATTCCTGGAACCGGTCCAGGAGGCCGTAAAGCTCGGACTCATCCCGGACTGACGCCATGACGCAGGTCCAGCCGCGGCCGGTCTGCACCGAGAAATCGCCGGCCAGCCCGGCCAGCAACTGCCTGCATTCCCCCCGGAGGATTATCCGGTACTGGCGAGGCCAGGCGGGCGCGGTCATGGCCGGGATTCCTCCAGCAGTTACTGTCGCATTCGGCATTTCGCAGGCGGGCCGCAAGCGGCTCGCGCTGTACCTTTCCTACACGACGACCGGGTGAGAAATCGTCACCCGTCGCGCCGGTTCACCCGGGTGACCTGGGACGCACCCGCGACGGGTATCAGACAATCCCCCGGTGCCTGCCCTGCTGCACCGCGTCGTGCCTGGTGGACACCCCCAGCTTCCGGTAGATCGCCTGGGTGTGGGTTTTGACCGTGTTCGAGGACACGTACAGCTCCTGGCCGATCTCGCGCAGCGACAGGGTCCCTCCCAGCAGCCGGAGCACCGATACCTCGCGCGCGGTCAGCGGCTCCGCCGCCCACACCACACGCGGCCGGCTGGCGATCCGCTGCTCGAGCGCAGCCAGCCGGGCCCGCTGGGCCTGCGCGCCGTCGGGCAGCGCGGTCAGCACGTTCCTGGCCTCGTCGGCCAGTTCCGCGGCGCGGGCGCGATCTCCCACTTCGAGTGATACGGCCGCCAGCAGGAGGGCGGGTTCGAGACTGGGCCAGGGACAGATGTCCGAACGCCTCCGGCATAGCTCGAGGGCACGCTCAAGCTCGCCGCTGGCCTCATCGAGCTGGCCCTGGGCGGCGTAGACGGCACCGGCTGCCGTGTACGCCAGGGAACTATGCGGCAGGTTGCCGAGGTCTCCGCGGCCGGCCAGGGTGCGCGCCACCGCGGCGGCCTCCTCGGCTTTCGACAGCCGGCCCAGTTCGACCGAGACCAGGGACATCAAGGACAGCGCGAACATGCGCACCAACGGGACGGGCGCCTCGTTCCGTACCGCCTCCTCCAGCGGGCTCGCCGCCGCCTCGGGCTCGCCGGACAGGTAGAGGCTGAAACCCAGCGCCGCCCTGGCCAGGGCGTAGGCCGGCGATGTCCGGTCGTGCTCGATGTCGGCGGCCGCGACCGCCGACTCGCGCATCACGCGGAGGCCATCGAAGCCGAAGACGGCCCGCAGCAGGGCCGCCGAGGACTGCAGCGACTGGATGCCGTCGGGCACCGGCCCTCCGGGCTGGCCGCCCTCGACCACCGGGAGCCAGCGGCGCACGGATTCCAGGTCACCGGCCCACGCCGCGGCCCAGACCGCGTAGTGCGCGGCCCGGGGGCTGGCGGCAATCCGGTCGTCGCCCAGCGACCGCATCCACCGGCGGACCGTCGCGGTCCGGCCCGCGTCGACGTAGGCGTAACTGTCGTTCGGGATCAGGTCAATGGCCCCGCTCATGTCGTCGGCCGCGAGGGAGTGAGTGATCGCCTCCTCTACCGACCCTGACCGGCGGTGCCAGGCGCTCGCCCGCGCGTGCAACTCGGGCATGAGCTCGCGCTCGGTCCTGGCGAGCTGACTGCGGAGCAGTTGAGCGAACAGATGGTGGTATCGGTACCACCGCCGGTTGTCGTCAAGCGGCACGAGGAACAGGTTCTCCCGCTCGAGGATCTCGATGATCCCGGCGGCGCTGGCCGAGCCGGTAACCGCATCGCACAGCGGGGCGCACAGCTGGCTGAGGATGGAGGTCCGCGCCAGGAACTGCTGGATCTCTTGAGGCTGCCGGCCGAGCACCTCGTCGGCCAGGAAGTCCACAACGAACCGGTTGTCACCGGTGAACTCGCGGACGAAGGCGCTCGGTGCGGGGTGACCGCGCAGTGAGAGCGCCGCCAGGTAGAGCCCGGCCGGCCAGCCTTCGGTCCGTTCTACGAGGTCGACCACGTCGGCGTCGCTCAGCGCGACGCCCGACACGTCGTGCACGAGCGCGGCCGCCTCCTGCGCCGCGAAGCGGAGTTCGCGGGCGCGGATCTCGACCATCTCGCCGGCCGTTCGCAGCCGCGCCAGCGGCAGCGGCGGATCGGCCCGCGTGATGAGCACGATCTGAGCCGTTGGCGGCAGGTGCAGGAGCAGGAATGCGATCTGGTCGTGGCAGCTGCGTTCCCTGATCACGTGGTAGTCGTCGAGCACCAGGACCACCGGCGCGGACAATGCCCCGAGCTCGTTGGTCAGCAGCGGGAGCACCGTTCCGGTGATATCGGGGACAGTGGCGCGAAGTTCCCGGGCGATGTCCTCACCGCCGAATTCGGGGCACGCTCGCTGCAGGGCGCACAGGATGTACCACCAGAGCCTGCCCGGGTCGTCGTCGCCGGCGTCGAGCGAGATCCAGGCGAACGGCCGCTCTTCGCCAGCGGCCGAACGCCACTGAGCGACGAGAGTCGTCTTGCCGAAGCCCGCGGGAGCGTCGACCAGGATCAGCCGGGCGGTGCTGGCGCCGGGGTATTCGATCAGCGCGGGCCGCTCCACCCATTCTTTACGCGGGCCGGGCGCGTGCAGCTTTGACTCGATCGGCACGTCGAGGCGGGCGCGGGCATGCGGCCAACCAGAAAAGGCGGCCCGGTCGTATGCGGGCCGTTCTTTTTCCCGTTCCACACCACGGAGGTCCCCTTCCTCACCCCCGAGGTGTGCGCCGCGGTGCACTCACCCGAGCTTAATCAGCGCAATCCGTCCTGGCTAGCAGCGAGATCACCTGTGCCGGGCGAGGCGTCACCCAGATTCCCGGGGCAGCGTAGAAGCTTTGCAGAAGTTGAGGAGGTGGCAATCACCGTGACAATCGGCGGCAGTATCGCGCTCATCGTCATTGGGGCAATCCTTCGCTTCGGGATCACCTGGAAACCCGTCCATGTGAACCTGCAAGTCATTGGCGTCATCCTTATGATTGCCGGAGCGGTCGGCCTGGTCATCGCGATCGTGATCATCGCCATCCGGCGGCGCGGGCGCCCCGCGGCCGAGGTGTACGAGGAACGCCGGTATACCGAACCGCCTCCGTGACCGGTCCGCGATCCGGGCCAAGCCCGGCGGTAATCACCCGCGGGGGGTGGAGGCAAGCCGGACCCGCGTTGGTGGACTGGGCGGACCGCTCACCAGCAGAGGAGTAGAGCAAGCCATGGCTGACCTGATCGCCATCGGGTACCCCGATGAGGCCACCGCCGCGGCGGCCGCCGACGAGGCCAGGAGACTGGCGCAAGATCTCATCATCGAGCCGGACGCGATCGCGTCCATCGTCAGGGACTCCGAAGGCAAGTACCACGTTCAGACCAGCCACCATCCGGTCGGCACCGGCGCCACCTGGGGGATGTTCTGGGGACTGCTGTTCGGCCTGCTGTTCTTCATCCCGGTATTCGGCCTGGCCGTGGGCGCGGGCCTCGGGGCCCTCATGGGCAAGGTGACCAAGTCGGGCATTGACCGAGAGTTCCAGGACCAGGTCCGGGGCCTGCTGCAGCCCGGAACGTCCGCGCTGTTCCTGATGGTCGAGAAGGTGACCCCGGACAAGGCCGTCGAGGCGCTGAGCAAGTACGGCGGCACCGTGCTCAAGACCTCGCTGTCCAAGGAAGGCGAGAGGGAACTGCAGGAAGCCCTGCACGGAGGCGCGCAGTAACGACCGGGCAGCCACGGCGGCCGTCCGCGCGAGCGTAATCAGGCGGAGCATGATCGGAGAGTTCGTGGCCCGGCGGGCTGCCGGGCGCAGCGACGTTGCCCGTCCGTCAGCGCTGCGCGGACGGTACGGCCTGCTGCTGCTCCTGCTGATCACGAACTACCTGCTGTCCGCGTTCAGCTCCGTAGCGCTGGCCGAGCCGGTGCAGGTGGCGCTGTTCGGCGTGGTGCTGGTGCTTGCGCTGCGCAACTCACCCCTGGACCGCCGGGAGGTGAGACTAGCCGCCTGGGCGACGGCGATCGGATCCGTGGCGGCCATAGCGGCGGCGCTGACCCGGACCAATATCGGCTACGGCGCGGCCGAGATCTGGAAGGGCCTGATCCTGCTGGTGAGCGCGGTCTTCATCGTGCGCCGCGTGCTGGCCCGGCCCGCGGTCACCCTGCAGAGCATCTACGGCGCACTGAGCGCCTACCTGATCGTCGGGCTGATGTTCGCCGCCTTCTACGCGGCGATGTCGCACCTGGGCGTGAGGCCGTTCTTCGCCGGCGGGCAGCCCGCCACGCCTCAGACGTTCCAGTACTTCAGCTTCACCACGCTGACCACCCTCGGCTACGGAGATTTCGTCGCGGTCAACAATGGCGGGCGGGCCATCGCGGTGATCGAGGCGCTGGCCGGCCAGGTGTTCCTGGCCACGCTGGTGGCCCGCCTGGTCGCCGCGTTCCGCGGGCCAGCGGAACGGGCCCGGCCCGCCGCGACCAGGCGCCGGCCGCCGCGGAGCCTGCGCCGCACCCCGGCCACGTCGCACCGCGGGCGGCCCGCAGGCAAGGCTATCCGGAACTCGTCAAGGTCCCGGCCCAGCCAGGCGGGCCGCCGCAATGCGGTGGACAGCGGGGCACCGCACCCGGGGCCCTGACCATCCCGGACGGGTGATGCCCGGCGCACGGGACGGCCCGCACACTGCAGGTTGGGCGGCAGGCTGCCGCCCGCCGACATCAACCACCCGGCTGCTGACCCTGACTCCGGCGGCCATGACCGGACGGATGTTGACTCATGTCGGGATCAGATTGGTTCCTTGCGATCGGGCTGGGCGTCTTGTACCTGGTCCTGCTGTTCACCCTGGCCGTCATGACGTTCCGCAAGGGTCACTGGGTGCTTGGCCTGATCGGCTTCATCTTCCCGGTCTTGTGGCTCGTCGGGGCGGTGCTCCCGGCGCGGCGCCGACGTCGCTGACTCCCCCGGCGGCGCGGCGGCTGCAACCGGCGCCGGCGCGAGCCTCGCCGACGCCACGTAGGCCACGACGACGGCCACGATCGCCACCGGCGTGACCGTGAGCGCGTCCGCGGACAGCAACACGGTGGCCAGCAGCACCGAGGTCAGCGGGAGCCTGAGCATCACCGCGGACATCGCGCCGATGCCCATGGCCACGCCGGGCACCAGTGGCAGGCCGGGCAGGTGCGACATCGCGATCCCGCCCGCCGCCCCGATGAACATGGCCGGGAACGTGGGCCCGCCGCGGAAGCCGCTCATCGACACGCCGTAGGCGACGCCTTTGCACACCAGCAGCAGCAGCAGCGCCCCCACCGTGTAGCCGGCGCTGTGGTCGATCAGCGGGCCGAGGGCCGACTGGCCGGAGAACAGTACCTCGGATGAGCCCTTTCCGGTCCCCGCGGCGTACGCGATGGCCAGCCCGGCCACGGCCAGGCCGACCACGGGCGTGAGCAGCGCCATCCGCCGCTCGACGTGCGGCCGCAGCAGCAGGGCGAGCCAGCGGATCCCGGACCCGACCGGGGCCGCCGCCAGGCCGATGACGACGGCCCAGCCGAGCTCGGCGATGGTGGGGGACCCGACGTGCGGCAGGTGCGGTATGGACAGCGACATCGTCCCCAGGCCGGTCCACGCGTCCAGGCCGACGAAGATGAGCGAGCCGATGCCGGCGGCGAGCAGGCCCGGTATCAGCACCAGCCCCAGCATCGCGCCACCGATCCCCGACGCCTCCATCAGCAGGAAGGCCCCGAGCAACGGCGAGCCGAACAGCGTGGCGATCGCGGCGAAGCTTCCGGTCGCGGCGACCAGCCGGGTGGTCTGGTCCGGGGCGTTCCGCTTGATGAGCCGGATGGCGCAGACGCCGAGCCCGCCGCCAAGCGCGATCAGCGGCGCCTCGGGGCCCAGCACTACCCCGAGGCTGAGGGTGGCGAGTGCCGCGAGGGCTATCCCGGGCAGGTCGATCGGCCGGGCCGGGGGGCCGCCCGCCTTGAATCCGTCCGCCGGCGAGTGGCCGCCCGTACCGGGCAGGTAGCGGATGGTGAGCGCGACCAGCAGGCCGGCCAGGAAGAGGGGCGGGATCGGCCACCATAGCGGCTCGCCTCCGAAGCCAAGCCCGCTGGGCAGGTCGGTGAAGATCCACGTCTGCAACTTGCCGACCAGGGCCAGGAAACCATAGGCCACCGCCGAGATGGGCGCGCCGATGAGCGCGGCCAGCACCAGCAGTTGCAGGTAGCTGCGGGACCGCAGGAGGGCGAGCGGATCGGGCGGCGTCGTCACCAAGTTCCTCCCGGCATCGCCGGCAGCCACGGAATACGCGTGTTGTGCCCACAGTTCACGCTCGCCGGCGGCGGACGCGTCACCTGGGACGGGTGATTACCCGGGCCGGGCCGGCCGCGATCACGAGACAAACAGGTAGATGCTCTTGCCCGCCAGCCAGAACCCGAGCAGCAGGAAGATCGCGATGATCACCTGGTCCATATGCGTGTCCAGCCAGCTTCGCAGCTGCTGGAGCCTGCTCCCGGCGGCGGCGGGCGAGAACACCGCGTACAGCTCCAGGTACAGGAAGCTGGAGGTGGCCAGCAGGCAGTAGAACACCAGCGTCAGGTAGTCGCCGACCGTGGACAGCTTGGCCGAGACGATGGTGGCGGCGCCGGCCGCCACCAGCGTCCAGGGCTGCAAGAACGCGGCCAGCCCGGCGGCGGCCCACAGCGAGAGCCGGTCCAGCCGGGCCATCCAGGCCGGCGGCTGGCGGGGACGTCCCATCCGGCGCCACTGATGCCAGGCGAGCAGGATCAGCACCACGCCCGCCGCGAGCTTCACGGCCAGGGCCGCGTCCGACGGCACCGTGTTCTCGGCAGGCGGGTTGCCCCGGGTGGCCAGGACGACGGCGGCGATCACCGCGACCAGGCAGGCCAGCCAGCCCAGGATGAAAGCCAGGCCCTTGATCGCGCCCCTGTCGGCCCCCAGGATCAGGACGAACGCCGACAGCGGGAACGGCTCGAGGGTGATCGCGAGCCCGATGAGCATGAGGTCGAGTACCATCGGCGCGGCTCTCGCGGTCGGCGGCGCGGATGACCTAGCGGCTCTCGGCCCGGGACCAGCCGGGGCTCACAGATCGCGCTCGGCGGTGATCCGGCCGGCGGCGACCGCGTCCACGAGGGAGCGATGGTCACGCTCGTTCTGGTCGGCGTAGGCGGCGGCGAAGTCGGTGATGGCCCGGTCGAAGACATCCGAGCCGCCCAGGTAAGACGCGATCGCGATCCGGTCCCCGGAGCGGGCATGGGCTCGCGCCAGCGTCCAGCCGCACAGCTGGCCGTAGATCCGCATGCCGCGCGGGATCATGGTCTCGATGTCGAGCGAGAATTTCCAGTCCCGCAGCTGGCGGAGGTAGAAGTCACGCGTGCCCCCGTCGAGTCCGCCCTCGACCCGCTGCCAGCCGAGGAAAATGTCGCTGGTGGCCTGCATCAGCCGCTGGCCCGCGACCACCCGCTGACCCTGGTTGGTGTACCTGCTGGCGCCGACGAACCGGCTGAGCACCGACGGCTGGGCCTCCTTGGCCTGCAGGAACAGCGGATCTGAGTCGTCTCGGCCCAGCATCAGGATGATCCAGCAGCGCGTTCCGACGCTGCCGACACCGACCACCTTGTGGGCCATGTCGCAGAACTCGAACTGCTCCAGCAGGTACCGGCGGTCGGTTTCTAGCGTGCGCCGGTACTTCGCGGTCAGGTCGGTCAGCTGCGCTCGCAGGGTCGCCCGGTCGGCCCTCTTCGGCAGCAGCTCTTCGACCGGCACGAGCAGCGGCGGGTCGGAAATGATCCGCGGCTGGCCGTCGACGACCCGGGTCAGCTTGGCCACGGCCTGCATGCTGTCCCTGGTCCGCGCCTTGGCCATGCCCGCGTCGAATGCCTTGCGCTGGCGCGCTTTCATCTGCGAATTGAGCTCGGCGCGCGCCTCCTCGACGTCCACGTGCGCGTACCAGACTCCCAGGTTGTCCATCCCGGCGAAGTCCCGCATCGCCTGGCGGTACCGGGCGACCATGGCGGCGACGATCTCACGGCGCTGCTTGTCGGTATAGCCGTTGCCGCGCGCGGCCACTTCCAGGCTCGCGGCCAGCCGCTTGACGTCCCATTCCCACGGGCCGGGCAGCGTCTCATCGAAATCGTTGATGTCGAAGACCAGACGTCGCTCGGCCGAGCCGAAGATGCCGAAGTTGGACAGGTGCGCGTCGCCGCAGGCCTGCACGGCCAGCCCGGATACCGGCGTGGTGGCCAGGTCGCTGGCCATCGGCAGCGCCGCCCCCCGGTAGTAGGTGAAGGGGGACACCATCATCCGCCCGTACCGGACCGGTACCAGCTCGGGGACGCGCGACCTGCCCTGCTCTTCCAGCAGGGCGATCGGGTCAGGCCGGTCCGGCGGCGGGTCGAACACCGCATGGCTGCTGCGCGGCACCTCGGCCCTGGCCGCCTTGCCCCGGGCGGCTCGCTCGTCCGGGGTCAGATGCCCCAGCGCCGTATCGAGCTGGTACCGCAGCACATGCCGGGGAGGAGCCTCGGCTGTCAGCTGACCCATCATCGGCTCCTCTCTCGCTGCCCGGGCGCTCGCTGTCCGGGCGCACGTGACGAACGCCTAGCAAGCCACCTTGCCGCGCGGGCAGGCCGGAAGCATCACCCGGCCGGGGTGACAGCCCCGTAAGCAGCCTATTGAGGGAAAACAGCCGCGCCGGGCACTAGGTCGAGACGCGGCTCAGACGGGTGTCGTGTCCGGGGCGCGGGCCCGGCCCGCGGTGTGCACCGCGCGCCGGAGTATGAACGACCCGATGATCTCGAAGATGCCCATGACGATGAACCAGATCCCGAGCAGGGTGGCCAGGACGTTGACCGACGAGGCGGGGGTGGCGGTGACCACGATCCCCGCGGCCAGGCTCACCACGCCGAAGAAGATCCACCAGCCTCTGCCTTCCCGCACGCCGCCGGCGATCCCGCCGATGAGCGCGGTCACCCCCTGAACGATCCAGGTGATACCGATGACCAGGCCGATGATCGCCCGGGTCAGGTGCAGATGGCGGATGAGGATGACGCCGATGACGATGAACAGCAGCCCGGCGATGCCGAGCCAGACCCGGTGTGCCTCCCTGGAATCGAACACCCGGATCAGATGGAACAGGCCCGACAAGATCATCAGGATCCCGAGCAGGACCGCGATCACGTTCAGCGAGCCGCTCGGGTGGAGGGCCACGATGAGCCCGAGGATCAAGGTCACCGCGCCGAGGAACAGCCCCGCCTGCCACGCCCCGGTCACCAGCCGCGTCTGTGCCGCCGCGGAATCGTAGTCGTCGGAAGTCATGGCTTCCTTTCGTTCCGGCCCTGGGCAGGGTCCGCCGCGGCCGCAGGTCCGGCCCGCAGCACCCGGGCATGCGCACTATCTCGGCACGGGAGGCTAACGCGACCGAGGGTACGCGTGATCACCTGTGCCGGGTGATGTACCGGCCGGCTCGCGAGAGCGAAGCGGCTCAGGTGCCGAGCAGCTTGGCCTTGGCCGCGGCGAACTCGTCGTCGGTCAGCGCGCCCTGGTCGTGCAGCGTGCTGAGCTGCTGGAGCTGGTCGTACATCGACGGCCCGGCCGGCGCCTGCTGAGGCGGCGGCGCGTATTGCTGCTGCTGCTGCTGCTCGACGTCGCCGATGCGCTGGTTCTGCTCGGCTTCCGCGTAGTCTTGCTGCTCGGCTTGCCGGCCCATGTGCCTGCCCGCGGCGTACGCGCCACCGCCCACCACGGCCGCGCGCAGCAACGGACGTCGTCGTCTAAACATGTCTGTCTCCTGTCTTTCCGCTGTACCGGGTTCAGAATCGGGCCTTACTGCGCATCGTCCGGCAGGGCCAGACCCAGGGCCAGCATGAGCTCGGCCGCGCCCGCCACGATCTTCGGCCCGCCGACCTGCGGGGCGATGGCGCGCAGCACGCCCACCAGTTCGTCCGGCGTGCACCCGGCGTCCAGCGCGTTGCTCACCTGCCATACGTACGAGGCAGGCGGGGCATCCAACGCCACCAGGGCGGCCACCTTGACGAGCGAGAACGTCCGGGGATCCAGCCCGCTCCTCTGCTGCCAGTCGGCTCGCAGCTCCAGGCCCTCGAGCAGTAGGTTTTGATCACTGGTGGCCAGCCCGGCGAGCGCGTCCCTGGTGTCGTCGCCAACGTCGACGCTAGTGGGAACAGTCATGATCGCGATCCTCTCGTTTGATCAAGTGGCGGCTCGTAGGGGTCCATGATGGCCGCCACGCCGGCCGCCACGCGTCACCCGCGGAGGATGGTTAGGCGAGTCCGGGGGCGGTTCGCGACCGGGTGTCACCGGTTGACCACGAGCCCGTAGATTCCGTTGCCGATCATGATCGCGCCGGCCACGATCAGCACCCAGACGAGTATCGCCTTGCCGTGCGCGCGCAGCCAGCCGTTGAAGGCCATCAGGTGCCGCGTCGTGAACTCCGGCACGACCAGGTAGAGCACGATAGGCACCCACACCAAGAGCACATTGATCACGACGACCACGATCAGGGCTATGGCCGTCTCGGCCGCGTCAGCCCGCGACGTCGCGATGACCTGGAGCGCGGCCAGGAACGTGGCTCCCGGAGCGAAGATCAGCAGGCCGGCCAGGAATGCGCTCAGCGGTCCCGGGTTGGCTACCAGCCTGGACACGAGCCCCTGCTGCGGCTTGGCCGGGTCAGGTGGCCGCGGCTTGCGCCGGGCGACCACGACCGCCGCCAGGAGCAGCAGGATGCCGAGGCCGAGCCGCAGGCCATAACGGGGTGCGTGCTGATCCGGGCGGTTCAGGTCGGCGCTGCGCAGCACCACCACGAGAATCACCCCCATGACCAGGCTCATCACCAGCGCCCCGGCCAGGTAGAAGGCGCCGGTCACCCGGGGCCGGGCGGAGCCGAGGAACACGGCGGCGACCAGCAGCGCGGTTGGCGACAGCGCTGCGAGCAGCGCCAGCCCCGCGGCCTGGAGGATCATCGGGCCGGCTACCCGAGGGCGCAGTGGCGCGGGAGCCGGAGCCGCAGCCGCAGGAAAGCGGCCGGCGTCATGTCTGACCTGCCGACTCTGCCGGGCCGGGCGCGGCCGGGGGCCTGCCGATCAGCTCGATCAGCGCGAGGACCACCAGGAGCAGCACGACCAGCAGGATCACCACCGCCGCTGTGGGATGCCCCCAGAACACGAAGATCAGCGCAAACAGGCCCACCGCGGCGATCCGCAGCGCGTGCCGGTGCGCGTACGTCCACTCGCCCACCGGCCCGGTGGACACTCCGCGCCGCTCGCCGAACGTCCGGATCCAGGTGAACCCGGAGCCGCAGCCGCGCCGGATCCGGACCGCGGTCACCGACGGGCCGGACAGGAACGCCGCGGCCGCTACCACCAGGCCGACCACCAGCAGGGTGCGCAGCGCGTCCTTGATGAACCGGACGAACGTGTCGTAGATCACCGACGCCGCGTCGCTGGGCAGCACGCCGGGCGGCACCGAGTTCAGGTAGATGGTCCGGGCGATCAGCAGCGCGATGCCCAGTACCAGCATGGACGCGGCGAAGCCGAGCCCGGCGCCGATCAGGGCGCGCCGGTGCCGCCGGGCGATGTACACGCCCAGGGCGATCAGCACCAGGGCCAGGATCGGCAGCACGATCTTCAGGTCGTTGATCAGCCGGTACAGCGTCTGCGCCTTGGTCAGATCCCGGGACGAGAACAGTGCCAGCTGTATGTGAATCGGCGGCAGCTTGTTGACCAGGGTGAACCCGCGTGAGGCCAGGTTCTGCTTGACAATGTTGATGAATGGGGCCAGGTCGATGGTCACCTGGTCGTTGACCACCTTGGCCGTGCTGCCTCGCCCGGAAAGCACGTTCACCAGCGTCTGGTGCGCAGCCGTGTTGACCTGGATCCAGGTCTGCGCGAACCGCGGCCCGGTCACGATCTTGTGCACCGTGCTGTGGATGTACCCGGTGACAGCGCTGGCGATCGACGGGGCGAACGAGTTCAGCAGGCTGCCCAGCCGGGTCAGCCCCCGGCCCGATAGCAGCCCGGCGGCCTGGCTGACGTAGCCGGTCACGTTGAGGTGGCTGGTGATCGCGGTGGTGACCTTGTCGGTGAGCGCGTTCTGGACGGCCGGCTCGTGGATCAGCGGCTCGATGTTGGCGATGTACCGGCTGGTGTCGGAGACCTGGTTGGCGGTCCACACGGCGATCACCGAGACCGGGGCCAGGATGCACCCGATCACGATCAGGACCGTGGCCACCGGCCCCCGCCAGCCCGGCCGCCGCCTGCGGCGCTGGGCCACCTGCCGATCGCGCAGCTCGCCCACCTCGGAGCGCAGGCGTTCCAGCTCCGTTCGCTCGTCCTGGCTGAGATCCGGGGCTCCGGCTACGCTCGCGTGATCGCCACTCCCCCGCTCGCCGCCGGTGTCAGACAAGCGTCACCTCCCGTGGGCCTCGCGCACGGCACCACCGTGGCACGCCGACGCCGCGAAGGCCAGCCTCCGCTTCTGTCCACGCTGGCCCGACCGGGGCCGGACTCACCTCACCCGGCCGGGGTGAATCGTCGCGGCCGACGCGCCCAGTAGCCTGAGGCCTCGGAGGTCGCTGTCATGAGCATCGGCGGGAGTGTCGCGCTGATCGTCATCGGCGCCATTTTGCGTTTCGCCGTTACCTACCACGCGAAATACGTCAACATTCAGGCTATCGGCGTGATCTTGATGATCGGGGGGGCGGCCGGTCTCGTGGCGTCGATCGCCCTCGTGGTCTACCGGCGGCGCGAGCGAGCAGGTGCCGAGGTGGTCGAGCGGCGCCGGTACACGGAGCCGCCCCGGTGACCCGTGCCGCCCCGTGGCCCGCCAGGCCGGGCCGCCCTGTGCCGACTGGTGAGTGAGCGTGCGAGCGGTTGACCCGCGGCTGCTGCGTCACGCGCGGGCGGCGCAGGGCTTCCTGGTCTTCGCCATCGGCCTCGGCATCGCCGGGGCCGCGCTCATACTCGCGCAGGCGGCCCTGCTCGCCCATGCGCTGGCCGCCGCCGTCCGCGGCGGCGGGACGGACGCCCTGCAGGCCACCCTGCTAGCGCTGCTCGCCGTGGTGGCGGCGCGGGCGGCGGCCGCCTGGGGCGGCGAGGTCGTCGCGCTGCGGGCGGCGGCGACCGTGAAATCACAGCTCCGGCGCGCCCTGGCCGACCGCGTCATGCGCCTCGGCCCGGCGTGGCTCGCCGGCCAGCAAACTGGCGAGATCGCCGCGCTGGCCACCCGCGGGCTGGACGGGCTTGACGTGTATTTCGCCCGCTACCTGCCGCAGCTGGTGCTGGCCGTCGTGGTGCCGGTCGCCGTGCTGGCACGAGTGGCGGCCGCGGACTGGATCTCCGCTCTGGTCATCGCGATCACACTGCCGCTCATCCCGGCGTTCGCGGTGCTGGTGGGCTGGCACACGAAAGCGAGCACGCGGCGGCAGTGGCGGCTGCTGGCCAGGCTGGCCGGGCACTTCCTCGACGTGGTGGAGGGCTTGCCCACCCTCAAGGTATTCGGCCGTGCGAAGGCCCAGGAGAAGGTGATCCGGCAGGTCACCGACGCGTACCGCGGCGCCACCATGACCACGCTGCGGGTGGCCTTCCTGTCGGCCCTGGTGCTCGAACTGGCCGCCGCCGTGGCCACCGCGCTGGTCGCGGTGGAGGTAGGCCTGCGGCTGCTGTACGGCCACATGGACTACGAGACCGCGCTGCTCGTGCTTCTGCTGACGCCCGAGGCTTACCTGCCGCTGCGGGCGGTAGGGGCCCAGTTCCACGCCAGCATGGAGGGCGCGGCCGCGGCGGACCGTGTCCTGGAGATCCTGGATACCCCGGCCGCCGGGCCGCCCGAGGCCGCTCCGCGCGGGCCCGGGCCGCGCGGGACCGGCGTGGACTTGCGGTCCGATGAGATCAGGCTGAACACGGTCACCGTGGCCTACCCGGGCGGACGCCAGCCGGCGCTCGATCAGCTGACCCTGGTCATCCGGCCGGGCGAGCGGATCGTCGTGACCGGGCCGAGCGGGGCGGGCAAGAGCACGATGCTGGCCTTGCTGCTCCGGTTCGTCCAGCCTGCCGCGGGGACCATTGCGGTGGGCGATACCGATCTGACCGAGCTCGAACTCAGGGCGTGGCGGGCCCAGATCGCCTGGGTGCCGCAGCGCCCGCACCTGTTCGCGGGCAGTGTCGCCCGCAACATCGCCCTGGGCCAGCCCGGCGCCAGCCGCACCGCGATCCAGCGGGCCGCGGACCTGGCTGGCGCGGCGGAGTTCATCGAGGCCTGGCCAGCCGGTTACGACACCGTCCTCGGCGAGCAGGCGCTGCAGCTGTCCTCAGGCCAGCGGCAGAAGATCGCGCTCGCCCGGGCCTTCCTGCGGGACGCGCCGCTGCTGCTCCTGGATGAGCCGGCCGCCCATCTGGACCCGGTGAGCGCACGCCAGATCGCCGGGTCGATCGCCGCCCTCCCGGGCGACCGCACCGTCGTCCTGGTCACCCACGGCCCGAGCTGGACCGACGGAGCCGGCCGCGTCGTCTGCCTGCACGGCGGGAAGCTGCAGACGCCGGCCGGGTCCGCCGGGCCGGTGCCCCGGTCCGCGGCGGCGGTGACCCGGTGACCGGCGACATGGCGGCGAACGGCCGGGGCGCCGGCGACCCGCCACCCGGCGAACGCTGGCGTCCGCTGCTGCGGCTGCTGCGGCTCGCCCGGCCGCTTCGCGCCACACTGCTGCTTTCCGTCCTGGCGGGCGCGGCCGCGACCGGCTGCGGAGTGGCGCTGCTCGCCATGTCCGGGTTCCTGCTCGCCCGGGCGTCCGAGCATCCCAGCATCGTGGCCATCTCCTTGGCCGTGGTCGCGGTCCGCGCGTTCAGCGTCGGGCGCGGGGTATCCCGCTACGTCGAGCGGCTGGCTTCGCACGATGTCGCGTTCCGGGTCCTGGCCGACATCCGGGTGGCGATCTACCGGCGGCTCGAGCGGCTGGCTCCGGCTGGGCTGGCCGCCTTCCGCTCCGGTGACCTGCTGGCCCGGCTGATCAGTGACGTGGACGCCACCCAGGACCTGTTCATCCGCGGCATCGGCCCTCCGCTCATCGCCGCCCTGGTCGGCGGGGGCGCGGTGACGGCCTGCGTGCTGATCCTCGCGCCGGGCGGCGCCGTACTGGCACTCGGGTTGCTGACGGCCGCAACGGCGGTGCCGGCCCTGGCCGTCATGGCATCCCGGCGGGCCGCGCGGGTGACCGCGCCTGCCCGGGGTGAGCTGGGCGCGACGCTCAGCGACCTGCTGTCGGGCGCCGCCGACCTGCACGCGTTCGGGGCGGAGGAGGACGCGCTCAGCGCAGTCGTCGCCTCGGATGCGAGGCTGACCGGCCTGGCCAGGAGCTCGGCCGCCGCGGCTGGGGTCGGCACCGGGCTGATGACGGCCGTGGCCGGGCTGACCGTGTGGGGGGTGCTGCTGCTCGGCGTGGCGGCCGTCTCGGACGGCACGCTGACCCGGGTTCCGCTGGCGGTGCTGGCCCTCACCGCACTGGCCGCCTTCGAGGCGGTCACCGCCATGCCCGCGGCCGCCCTGCAGCTCAGTGCCGCGCGGGCGTCGGCCGATCGCATCGGCGCGATCCTGGACGCGCCGGATCCGGTGGCGGATCCCCCGCATCCCTGCCCGCTGCCGTCCGGCCCGGTCCGGGTGCAGATGCGCGGGGTGCGGGTCAGGTACGAGCCGGGCGGCCCGCTGGCGCTCGACGGGCTCGACCTTGACCTGAGACCGGGCCGCAGAGTGGGGATCATCGGCCCCAGCGGTGCGGGCAAGTCCACGGTGGCCTCGGTCCTGCTGCGCTTCTGCGAGGTGGCCGGCGGCAGCGTCACCATGGGCGGCGCCGATCTGGCCAGCTACCGGGCTGACGATGTGCGCACGGTGATCGGCGGGTGCCCGCAAGACTCGCACATCTTCAACGGCACCATCGGCGAGAACCTTCGGCTGGCGCGGCCGGGGGCGACCGCGGACGACCTGGCGGCCGCGGCGGCGCGGGCCCGGCTGCTGCCCTGGATCCACTCGCTGCCCCAGGGCTGGGATACGCCGGCCGGCGCGCACGGCGCCGCGATGTCCGGCGGTGAACGGCAGCGGCTCGTGCTGGCCCGGGCCCTCCTGGCCGACCCGGCCGTGCTGATCCTGGACGAGCCCACCGCGCATCTCGATCCCGAGGCGAGGTCCGCGCTCACCGCCGATCTGCTCGCCCTCACCGGGGGCCGGGCCACGCTGCTCATCACTCACGAACTGGACGGGCTCGATGCCCTGGACGAGATCATCGTGCTGGACCGGGGCAAGGTGACCCAGCGCGGCACGCACCGAGAACTCGTGCGCACGGATGGCCCGTACCGGCAGATGCTCGCCGCGCGGCCGCCCGGCGATGGCCCCACGATGCGGCCGGGCCCGGCCGAGGTCGCCTAGGCCGCCCGCCGTGGTCAGGGGCCGAGCAGCTTGCCCTTGGCCGCCTCGAATTCCGCCGCGCTCAGGACACCCGCGTCGCGCAGCCTGGCCAGGTCGTCCAGCCTGCTGACCACGTCGTCCTGGCCGGCGGCCGGCTGCGGCGGCACCGGCCCGAGCCTGGCGTACTGCTGGGCGGCCCGCTCGGCGGCCGCCGCCTCGGCTTCGGCCGCCGCCACCGCTTGCTCCGCTTCGGTGTACGCGGCGGAATGCTGCTGTTGCTGAGCGTGCCGCGCCGCCCGGCGGCTGATGGCCGCCGCCACCGGCGCGCTCGCCGCGACCACGTTGCTGCCGGCGATGGAGCCGAGCAGCCCGGGAAGCCCGTACCTGACCAGGGGCATGACAGCCTTCCTCCCGTTATGGGACCGCGGCCGCGACGGCCGCTGCCAGGGCGTCGCGCGGGACCTGTACGTGCAGGGCCAGCTGGCCGCCGGCGTCCCTGGCCGCGGCGGCCAGGCGCTGCGGCCAGCGGTGCTCGTACGCGATCACCGCCGCCGAAGTGCCCGGGCGCAGCGAATCGCGCATCAGGTCCAGGTCATCGCGGCTGATCAACGGCTGCGCACCGGGCTGAAGCCCGCCCAGGCCGACGCTGTGCAGGTTGTCATGGGCATCGGTGACCCGCAGTGACCCGTCTGGGGTGAAGGCGACGAACACCAGGTCCAGCACGGCGGCGTAGCCGCGCGACACCACGTCCGCCAGCACCCCGACCACCGCGGGATCAGCCTGCTGGCGAGGAAACTGGAGCACGATCAGCTCTACCGGCCCGACGTCCATGACCGTCCTCTCGCTTCCCGCGGCTCCCCGGCGGACGGGAAGCGATGACAGCGGTGCGCCACGGGCACACCATCGTCGGCGTCACCGCGGAGCGGATCACCCGCGGAGAGTGACGCCGGCCTCACAGCTCATCCCGATCGTCTCCCGGCCCGTCCGGGTCGGAACGCCTGTCGTCTTCCTCGAGCTCCGCGACGTCTGCGGCGGCGGCCCGCTTCAGTTCATCGATCTGCGGGTCGTCATGCCCGGTGGGCATGACCAGGCGCCGCAGCCAGTTCTGCCTGCGCGCGGACCCGCGGGCACCGAACCAGGACGATTTCCGCATAACCAGTTCCTCGGTCAGTACGGGTGTGGTCTCGCCAGGCCATTCTCATTTCCGGTGCCCGCGGGTGGCAAGCTGTTACCAGGAGGCGGAACCATGACCGCGCACGACGCCGGAACCGGCAGGCAGGGCGACCCGGTCGCGGTGGCCTGCACCCTCAGCTCCGCGGACCTGGCGGCTCAGTGCTCCCGGTGGGAGCAACTCGCGGCCCGGGCGATGACCGGACGAGCCGAGACCGCTGACGGCCTGCGCCTCTGCTTCCGCCGCGAGCCGGGCGCCGAGGAGGAGCTGCGTGCGCTCGCGGCCATGGAGAACGAGTGCTGCCCCTGGGCCGCCTGGACGGTGCGGGCCGACTCCGGGCAGATCGTGCTCGACGTGCGCTCGGCCAGCGCGGAAGGCATCGCCGCCCTGCACGGCATGTTCACCGGGCGGCGATAGCAGCGACCCGCGCAAATCATCATCGGAAATGCTCAGCAAGAACGCCCGGCTGAGCGTCTTAGGTGTATGGCGACGAACACGGCCGGCTCGCTGGGCAAGACCAGCCAGCCCGCGCCGTCCGCAGACGACTTCGTCGACGAGATGTTCCGCGCGCACGCGGTCAGCCTGGTCCGGGTGGCGGTGCTGCTGCTCGGTGATCAGCCGAGCGCCGAGGACGTGGTGCAGGATGCGTTCCTCCGGCTGTACCGGGGCCTGCCCGGGCTGAGGGACCGCGACAAGGCACTCCCCTACCTGCGCGCGTCGGTCATCAACGGAGCCCGGTCGGTGCTGCGGGCGCGCAGGCGCGCGCTGCTGCGGCGCAGTCCGCACGAGCCCGCGGTGTGGTCGGCCGAGTCCGCGGTGATCGACGGCGAGGAGCGCCAGGCCGTGCTGCTCGCCGTGGCCAGGCTGCCGCGCCGCTCCCGGGAGGTGCTGGCACTGCGCTACTACCTGGATCTGCCGGACGACGAGATCGCCGCGGCGCTCGGGGTCAGCCGGGGCACCGTGTCGTCCACCGCGGCTCGGGCGCGGGCCGCGCTCGCCCGCGCGCTGAGGGAGGAACCGTGAACACGGTGGAAGACAGGCTGCGCGATGCCTACCGCGCCGCCGCGGAGACGGTCCGGCCCGAGACGGTGCTCGCGGAGGGGGTCCGCGGCCTGCGTGACGATGACCCG
>DASXLW010000058.1:0-20675 GCA_036496025.1 Streptosporangiaceae bacterium | reverse complement strand
CAGGTCCGTCAGGTGAGGCCAGGTCGGCCAGCACGTCCAGCAGCCGCTGTGCGTCGGAGGACGCTAGCAGGTCGGCGGCGAGCGCGCGCCCGGCTGTCAGCCTGGCCAGCGCCACGTAGGCACCCAGTGCTCGCGGCGAGGCCTGGCCGAGCACCTCGATATGCCGGGCCACGGTGTCGGCGTCGCCCCGCGCGACCGGGCCGGACAGGCCGGCGTCGCCGAGCCGCAGTGCGTTATCGAGCGCGGCATACAGCAGCGGGCTGAGCATCCGGGACGGGTTGGCCGCTCCGACCGACCGCAGCAGGTCCGCGGCCTCGGCCACGAGCCCGACGAGATGATTCGCCGCGCTGGCCAGCGCGGCGTGATACAGCGCCCGGTCTTCCTCCCGGATCAGGACGGGCTCGCCGCCCATCTCGATCACCAGCGCTTCGGCCACCGGCTGCAGCTGGTCCGGCGCCGTCACGCCGAAGCAGATTCCCTCCAGCCGGTCGATGTCATCCGGCCGTCCGGTGAACGTCATCACCGGGTGCAGGGCCAGCGGAAGCGCCCCGCGGGCGACGGCGGGCTCCAGCACCCCGACGCCATACCGGCCACTGGTGTGCACCAGCAGCCGGCCCGCCAGTTCCGCGCCGGTGGCCGCCAGCCCCGTGACCAGGCCGGGGAGAGCATCGTCGGGCACGGTCAGCAGGACCAGTTCCGCGCGCGCCGCGACCTGCTGCGGATCGCAGAGCGGGACGCCGGGCAGGCGGCTGTGAGCACGGCGGACCGAAGCCTCCGAGACGCCGGATGCGGCCACCACCGTGTGCCCCGCCCTGGCCAGCACGGCGCCGAGCGCCGATCCCACCCGGCCGGTCCCGATGACGCCGATCCTGAGCCGGACGGGATCCCGCGGAGCCTGCGCCGTGGCCTCGCCCGCGTTCACTTCAGAATCCATCTCGTTCCAGTCCTCACCCGGTACCGGACGACCGCGATCAGCATATCCAATGTCCTGGCCCGGACTGTCGGTCGTGACCTGCGGCAGCAGGCGGCCGGGAGCCGGAACGGCAGTCAGCCGGCCCGCAGCCGGTCACGCTCGTCGTCGGGGTCTTCCGGCACGCGACAAGATCGCTCCAGGTAGAGAGCACCCGCTATCAGGACCATGGCCCCGACGAATATGCCGAGCGCGGGGAACAGGTCGGCCCGGGGAACGGACTTGCTCAGCGAGCCCGCCAGGTAGATCGCGAACCCGGCGCCAAGACCGGCGATCACCGCCGCGGCGTGCGCGCTCGCCTTGGCCAGCGCCGCGGTGCGCGCGATCGCTATCGGCGACAGTGGCCTGGTGCGCACCGCCGACCTGTTCCCGTTCTGCCCGGCCCGGCCGCGGCCGGCCAGCCTGGCCCGCAACCCCCGGCCGGCCCAGGCCTCCACCAGGCCCAGCAGCACCAGCGTCGGCACCGGCGTCCAGGGCAGTGGAGCCAGGTCGGTGTAGACCTGCCTGAGTACCAGCCAGGTCACCACTGCGGTGACCACGCCCAGGAGGAGGAGCCAGCGCGCTCGGGTCGGAGTCATGCCGGCGGCTGGAGTTCGCTGCCGGCCGCGCGCCGGACGCCGTCCAGGCCAGCCGCGCCCAGCAGGTCGGCGACCCGGCCGCGGCCGGGTATCTCGGCGTCGGGCTCGATGTCGTGCCAGGGCGCGAGCACGAAGGCGCGCTCATGCGCGCGCGGGTGCGGCAGGGTGAGTTCCGGATCATCGCTGGTCTCGTCCCCGACGACGATCAGGTCCACGTCGAGGGTGCGCGGCCCCCAGCGCACCTCGCGCGCACGCCGCAGAGCGTCCTCGACGCGGTGCGCGCGGTCGAGGATCGCCCGCGCGGGCAGCGCGGTCTCCACCGCTATCACGGCGTTCAGGTAGTCGGGCTGGTCGGGGCCGCCGACCGGGCGCGTCTCGTAGACGGGCGAGACCGCCCGAAAACCGAGGCCGGGGGCGGCGAACAGGCGGTCCACCGCGCCCTGCAGGTTCTGCCGCCGGTCTCCCAGGTTGCTGCCCAGCGCCAGTACGGCACGGCGCGGCCGGGGCGCCTGCGCCTGTGCCGTCATGCTCGCCTCCGCTGAATGGTCACGGTCACATCATCGAACGCCTGGGACAGCGGTGCCTGCGGCTTGTGGACGGTGATCTGTACCTCCTGCACGACGGGCTCGGCCAGGCATACCACGGCCAGCCGGTCGGCCAGCGTCTCGATCAGCCGCACGGGCTCACCGGCCACCACGGCGGTCAGCCGCTGGGCCAGGGCCCCGTAGTCGACGGTACGAGACAGGTCATCGCCAGCCGCCGCCGCCCGGGTGTCGAGGCCAAGCACCGCGTCGACCACGAAGTCCTGGCCGTCGCGGCGCTCATGCTCGTAAACGCCGTGCCGGCCGTGCACCCGCAGCCCGCGCAGGCTGACGAGGTCCAGGCTCATCCAGCCTCCCCGGGCCGGGCCAGCTCGGGTGCCAGCCGGGCCGATTCTGATCCGGGACGGGCCGACTCCGGCTCAGGGCGGCGGCCCCGCTCTGGCTCGGGGAGGCCCGGCTCCGGCTCGGGACGGCCCGGCTCCGGCTCGGGACGGCCCGGCTCCGGCTCGGGACGGCCCGACTCCGGCTCGGGACGGGCCGACTCCGGCTCGGGACGGGCCGAGTCCGGCTCGGGGCGGGAGGGCGCCGGGCCGGGCCCGCCGTGCAGGGCCGGCGATGCGCTGCGCCAGGCCATGGCCACGCGCGCCGCGTCCACGTTGCCTGGCACCTCGTGCACCCGCACCGCCCACGCGCCCGCCTCGGCGGCGAGCGCGGTCACCGCGACCGTGGCGGCGTCGCGGCCGGCGAACGAGCGGGGGGTGCCGTCCGGGTCGGCGAGCAGCTTGCCCAGGAAGCTCTTCCGCGAGGCCCCGATCAGGACCGGGAAGCGGGAGCCGCCGCCGAGCGCGGCGATCTCGCTCAGCCGGGTGAGCAGCGCCCAGTTGTGCGCCTGGTTCTTGGCGAAGCCCAGGCCGGGATCGAGGACGATCCGGGACGGGTCCACCCCCTCGGCGACGATGGCGTCCACCCGGCGTCGCAGCTCGGCTCGCACCTCGCCCACCACGTCGCGGTACACCGCCCGCTGCATCATGTCGTGACTGTGCCCGCGCCAGTGCATCACCACGTAGGCCACGCCGGCCTGCGCCACCAGGCGCGGCATCTGCGGATCCGCGAGGCCGCCGCTCACGTCGTTCACCAGGCACGCGCCGGCCGCCAGCGCCGCCTCCGCGACCTGGGCCCGCATCGTGTCCACGCTCACCGGTACCCCGGCCGCGGCCAGCGTGCCGATCACCGGCAGCACGCGGCGCAGCTCCTCATCGGCCGGCACCCGCTCAGCTCCCGGGCGGGTGGACTCGCCGCCCACGTCCACCAGGTCGGCGCCCTGGCCGGCGAGCTCCAGGCCGCGGCGGATCGCGGCGTCACGGTCGAACCAGGCGCCGCCATCGGAGAAGGAGTCGGGCGTGACGTTGAGCACGCCGATGACCAGGCACCGCCCGGGTGCGGGCAGGCCAGGTACGAGGGGACGGCCAGGCTGCGCCTGGCCGGGTTGCGACATACCCACCTCGTGCTGCGGCTGGTCATCACTCATCCGGCCCAGCCTATGCGGGCAAGTCCCTGCGCCGGTCGCGGCTGTTGCGGGCTGGTGAGGAAGGCGGGAAATCAGCCCGGAGCATGAGCAGCGTCAGAGCAGTGCTAACGCTTCGCGTTAACCGTCTGCGCCTGGTTCTGTCTCACATGTCGAGACGAGGCGGCCGGGCGCGCCCGGGGGTGCGGCGCCGCAGCCGACGGCGCAGCTTGCCGAGGCCGAGCTTGCGCGCCATCCGGCGCAGCTCAACGCGCGGCCAGACCAAGAACGCCTCGGCCTCGAGGGCCGCCAGGGCAATCCGCGGTGTATTCACCGGGCCGGGGAACACGAAGAACCGTGGCTGCCACTCCGGGCAGAACTTGGCGTTGAACTTGTACAGCGACTCGATCTGGAACCACCGGGAGGCAAACAGCAGCAGCGAGCGCCACGCTCGGAGCACCGGGCCGGCGCCGATCTTCTCGCCTCGCTCGAGCGCCGCCCTGAACACGGCGAAGTTCAGGGACAGGCGCTTGACCCCCAGCGCGGGGGCCGCCTTGACCGCCTCCACGATGAGGAAGTCGTTGAGCCCGGGCTGAGATGCCCGGTCCCGGCGCATCAGGTCCAGCGAGAGCCCGTCGCTGCCCCAGGGGACGAAATGCAGCAGGGCCCGCAGCACGCCGTCCTCGGTGGCCGTGGCCAGCACGCAGTCCTCGTCGCCGGGGCCGCCGACCCGGCCGAGCGCCATCGAGAAGCCGCGCTCGGTCGGGCTGCCCCGCCAGGAATCGGCCTGCCGGGTGATGGCATCGACCTCCTCGGCGGGGATGTCGGCCAGCCGCCGGACCTGCGCCACGTAGCCGTGCCTGGCGACGCGCGAGACCATCTGGCGCACGTTGCGCATCTGACGGCCGGACAGGCTGAAATCAGCCACGCTGATAATCGCCTCGTCGCCGAGTTCCAGGGCGGTCAGGGCCCCCTCACGGCACCAGATCTCGGCCCCCAGCTCGCTGCAGCCCATGACGGCCGGCACCCAGGCGTGGCTGGCGGCTTCGTCGAGGAACGCGTGAATGGCGCCGGGCCATGCCTCCGCGTCACCGAGTGGGTCGGCGCTGGCCAGCATGACACCGGACACCACCCGGTAGCAGATGCAGGACTTGCCGGTCGGCGACCACACCACGCTCTTGTCGTCGCGGAGGGCGAAGTAGCCGAGCGAGTCGCGATCGCCGTACCTGGCGAGCAGGTCCCTGATCCTGGCGGCGTCCCGCTCGCCCAGCCTGCCCTTCGGGGCAGCCGGGCGCAAGAACAGGTACGCGGTGACGATCAGTGTGAAGACGCCCAGCCCCGTGGTCAGCACGTCGAACACGTCGCTGCGCGTTTCCGGGGTGAACTGTACGGGGCCGGAGAATCCGGCGAGCCCGTAAAGGACGTGCTGCAGGCGCTGCGGGAAGGAGTAGTCCCGCGCCAGGCCGCGGGCGAGCAGGATGTAGGTCAGGCCGATGGCCACGTCGGCCACGGCCAGCCCGCAGAACACCGCTAGTGCCCGCCATCTGGTCCGGGGGTCGCCCCGGGCGTAGAACTGATCCCTGAAGTACAGCAGGGCGCCGAGGGTCACCAGGGACAGTACGGCCAGCCCGATGTGGCTCAGCCCGTGCAGCACGTGCAGGGCGATGTTGAGCGCCAGCAGGACCACGACCGCCTGCCAAGCCCGGCGCTTCCTGCGCCGCAGCCCGTGCGACAGCATGAGCAACAGCAGGCCGATGATCACCGCCGCGGCGCTGGCGACGGCCGGCAGCGTGCCAGGCACCAGCGCGGCGTGCATCCGGCGGAGCTTTTCGTGCCACTCGGGCACGATCACCGAGATGATGTCGCTCAGCCCGATGAGCATGCAGAACAGCCCGGCGGCCGCGGGCACTATCGTGCGCTGATTCCGCCGGCAAGTGCGCTGCGGCGGGGCCGGGACGCCGGGCTCGGCGGGGGGCTCGCCGGTGCGCAAGCCACCGCCCAGCGTCAGGGCTGGCCGTCGCATGCCGACTTCAGGTGGGTCGTCTTTGCTCATCTCGGTCGTTCCGTCAGGCCCCGGAGCACGGGCTTAAGCGTACTGGCCGCGAACAGCCTCCGCGTACAATCCACCCTCTAATCCCAGCTTGTGTCATGACCGGCCATCAGCGGGCAATCGTGCGGTCAGCGTATCTTCGCGAAATCGCCAATTCCGCGCGCCGAACTACGTTCAGCGGTGGCCGAACAGCAGGCTCATGGCCTCGGCCCTGGTGGGTTCCGAATCGCGGAAGATGCCGCGCACGGCCGAGGTTACCGTCCTGGCTCCCGGCTTGCGCACCCCCCGCATCGTCATGCACAGGTGCTCGGCCTCGATCACCACGATGACGCCGCGCGGCTCGAGGGTGCTCATCAGCGCATCGGCCACCTGGCTGGTCATGCGCTCCTGCACCTGCGGGCGCCGGGCGTAGATGTCGATGAGCCTGGCCAGCTTGGAAAGGCCGGTGATCTGCCCCTTTTCGTTCGGGATATATCCGATATGGGCGGAGCCGATAAATGGGACCAGATGGTGTTCGCAGGTGCCGTAAACCTCGATATCGCGCACCAGGACCATCTCGTCGTGATCGGCGTCGAATACGGTGCTGAGGACTTCCTCGGGATGCTGCCGCATTCCGGAAAACTGTTCGGCATAGGCCCGGGCGACCCGTCCGGGAGTGTCGCGCAGCCCGTCGCGGTCGGGATTCTCGCCGATGGCGGTCAGGATCTCGCGCACCGCACGCTCGATGCGTCCGAGGTCCATGTCCTGGCCGGGACCGGACGGACCCGCTGGCAGACGGCCGGAGGGGTCCGGCGGCGGATCCGCGAGCGTATCTGCGGAGCCGTCCTCGGGCGTCACCCGTCCTCGCTGCTCGGCACCTCGTCCTGGCTGCCGCCGGGGTGGCCGGCCGGCGGCGCCGACTGCCCGTTCGCGCCGGCGCTCAGGCCCTTGGCGGAGTCCAGGCTGGCGTCGCTGGCGGCGGTCAGCGCGAGCTCCTTCTGGGTCAGCACCGGCGGGCGGTCCGAGGGGACCCGCTTGCCGTACCCGGTGTAGGTGCCGCGGACGGCACGCTTCTTCACCGGCGCGAAGATCTCGAGCACCGCCTTCCTGGACAGCGTCTCCTTCTCCATCAGCTCAAGCACCAGGTGATCGAGGACGTCGCGGTACTGGACCAGGATCTCCCAGGCCTCGTCGTGCGCGGACTCGATGAGCCTGCGCACCTCGTCGTCGATTGCGGAGGCGATCTCCTCGGAGTAGTCCCGGGCATGCCCGATCTCCCGGCCGAGGAAGGGCTCGCCGTCCCCGGTCCCGAACTTGCGCGCGCCGAGCCGCTCGCTCATCCCGTACTCGGTGATCATGCCCTTGGCGATCTGGGAGGCCTTCTCGATGTCGTTGGCCGCGCCGGTGGTCGGCTCGTGGAAGACCAGTTCCTCGGCCGTGCGACCGCCGAGCAGCATGGCCAGCTGGTCGTTCAACTCGGCCCGGGTGACGAGGAACTTGTCCTCGGTGGGCGCCGCCGCGGTGTAGCCGAGGGCCCGCCCGCGCGGGATGATCGTGATCTTGTGCACGGGGTCCGCGTTCGGCAGCGCGTGCCCGACGAGGGCGTGCCCGCCCTCGTGGTAGGCGATGAGCTTGCGCTCCTTCTCAGAGAGGATGGCGCTCTTGCGCTCGGGTCCTGCCATCACCCGGTCGATGGCCTCTTCCAGGGAGGCCATCGTGATCTGGGTGGAGTTGCCGCGCGCGGTGAGCAGCGCGCCCTCGTTGATCACGTTGGCCAGGTCCGCGCCGGTGTACCCGGGCGTGCGGCGCGCGATCACGTCCAGGTCCACGTCGGGCGCGAACGGCTTGCCGCGCGCGTGCACCCGCAGGATCCCCTTGCGCCCGGTCAGGTCGGGCTGCGGAACCATGATCTGGCGGTCGAACCGGCCCGGGCGCAGCAGCGCCGGGTCCAGGATGTCCGGGCGGTTCGTGGCGGCGATCACGATGACCCCGCCCTTGGTGTCGAAGCCGTCCAGCTCGACCAGCATCTGGTTCAGCGTCTGCTCGCGCTCGTCGTGGCCGCCGCCGAGGCCGGCGCCGCGGTGGCGGCCGACCGCGTCGATCTCGTCCACGAAGACGATGGCGGGCGCGTTGGCCTTGGCCTGCTCGAACAGGTCCCGGACCCGGGAGGCGCCGACGCCGACGAACATCTCGACGAAGTCAGAGCCGGAGATGGAGTAGAACGGGACGTTAGCCTCGCCGGCCACGGCCCGCGCGAGCAGCGTCTTGCCGGTGCCGGGCGGCCCGTACAGCAGCACGCCCTTGGGGATCTTCGCGCCGATCGCCTGGAACTTGGCCGGGTTCTGCAAGAACTCCTTGATCTCCTGGAGTTCCTCGATGGGCTCATCGGCCCCGGCCACATCCGCGAACGTGGTCTTCGGGGTGTCCTTGGTGATCAGCTTGGCCTTGGACTTGCCGAAGTTCATCACCCGCGAGCCGCCACCCTGCATCTGGTTCAGGATGAACAGGAAGAACAGGATGATCAGCACCCAGGGCAGGAAGCCGCCGATCAGGGACAGCAGCGTGGTACCGCTGGGATTCTGCACGTTGTAGCTGGACAGCGTCCCCTTCGTCACCTGGGACTGGAGTTCCTGCTGCAACACCTGGCCCTGGTTGCCTACCCAGGCTGCCTGAAGCTTCTGACCGTCCTTGGTGGTGATCTCGATCGTGTTGTTCTTGTCGATCAGCGTGGCCGTCTTCACGTCGCCACGGTTGATCGTGGACACAACCTGGGAGGTGTTGACCGACTTGTACCCGCCGCCGGCACTGGCGTATTCGAAGACCGCGATCACCACGACCAGCGTGACGAGAACCGCCAGGAACGGCCCGCGGAAGTATCGCTTCAGATCCATCGACGAACGACCCCGATCGCCACGGGTGCCCAGGGTCGGACCCTCCCGACTAGCATCATGTCCCGCCGACCCCCGGCGGGACTACCTTGCGTCCCAGCGCCATACCCGGCTTCCCTCTCGTTCCGCCCGTGATGCTGGATACTCGACGGTACACCGCGCTCGCGGTGGCCGGCACCCAGGGAGGTTCCTGCACCTGACCTTCCGGCCTCTTGTCGAAGTCAACGTTTCTCATCGCGGAATGTGTTCCCTGTGCCTCCGTAGACGTGCGGGGCGAGGGTTCCGATGAACGGAAGGTTCCTGAACCGTTCGTCATAGTCGAGCCCGTAGCCGATGACGAACTCATTGGCGATGTCGAAGCCGACGTACCTGACCGGCACGTCCATCTGCGCCGCGGCGGGCTTGCGGAGCATCACGCACACTTCCACCGAGGCGGGGCCGCGCGACCGCAGGTTGCCTACCAGCCAGGACAGCGTCAGCCCGGAATCAATGATGTCCTCGACCACAAGAACGTGGCGATCGGTGATGTCGGTGTCGAGGTCCTTGAGAATACGGACCACGCCCGATGATTTCGTTCCCGAACCGTAGGACGACACCGCCATCCAGTCGGTCCGGACCTGGGAATGCAGGGCGCGGGCGAGGTCGGCCATCACCATGATCGCGCCCTTGAGCACTCCGACCAGGAGCAGTTCGCGACCGGCGTAATCGGCGTCAATCTGCGCCGCGAGGTCGGCGATGCGCTCCTGCAACCGCTCCGGGCTGATCAGGATCTCCTTCAGGTCGGCTCCCATGTCGCTCGCGTCCATCCGCGCCCTTCCTGTCGTGGGTGCCGGTGCCGTCCTGAGTGCCGGTGCCGTCCTGGGTCCCGGACACGTCCTGGGTGCCGGGCATGTCCTCGGTGCCGGACACGTCCTGGGGGCCGGACGGCGGGTCCGGGATCCGGCCGCCGGTAATGAACCGCAGCTTCCCACACTGGCGCAGGCCGCGTACGCCGCCGGGCAGGTCTACCCAGCGCTGCCCGTGCCAGCCGGTGACCAGCTCGTCCAGCCGGGCGATGTGCCGGGCGGTAAGCGACCCGGGGGGGCATCCGGCCGTGATCGCCGCGGCCCGCAGTACCCGGGTGCGCACGGCAGCGGGCAGCGCGCCCAGCGCGTCGACGCTCATCGCCGGGTCCGATCCCGCCAGCTCCCGCATCTGCTGGCGGGCCAGGTCGTCGAGGGCGTCGGCGTCGGCCCGCAGCTGGGCGGCGGTGCGCGCGAGCGCCTCCGCGATGCCAGGGCCCAGCGCGGCCTCCAGGGCGGGCATGACGTGATGGCGCACCCGGGCCCTCGCGTAGCCGCTGTCGGTGTTGTGCGGGTCTTCCCAGACCTGGAGGCCGAGTGCCGCGCACGCCGCCCTCGTCCGGTCGCGGCCGATGCCCAGGAACGGCCGCCGGTAGATTCCCGCGCGCTCGGGCATGCCGGCCAGCGAGCGGCTGCCCGATCCCCGGGCCAGGCCCAGCAGCACGGTCTCGGCCTGGTCGTCGAGGGTGTGGCCGAGCAGCACGGCCGCCGCTCCCGTCGCCTGGCTGTACTCGTCCAGGGCCCGGTACCTGGCGGACCTGGCCGCGGCTTCCGGGCCGCCGCGCCGGCCGACGGTAACCTCAGCGACCCGCACCGGCTCCAGGCCCAGGCCGGTCAGCTGGGCCGCGACCCGCGCCGCCTGCCGCGCCGACCCGGCCTGCAGCCGGTGATCCACGGTGACGCCCCCGGCCCGCAGCCCCTGCCGCGACGCCACGAAGGCCAGCGCAGCCGCCAGGGCCAGGGAGTCGGCTCCGCCCGAGCACGCGGCCAGCACCAGCTCCCCGGGTTCGAGGTCGGCCAGGCATCCCCGAACGGCGCTGCGCAACTGCGAGACGGCCGGGTGCGGCCCCATCGCGGCGACCTGACCCCGGGGCCTAGCTCTCGCCGGCGGCGCGGCCGTACAGCTCGCCAGGTCCGACGGCACCGTTGCCCATCCGCTCCAGCCAGGCATGCGGAGCGCTGAGCTCTTCCCTGGTCGGCAGGGTCTGCGGCGATGTCCAGACCTTGTTGAACGCGGCCATCCCCGCTTCGTCCACCACGGCCCGGACGAACCGCGAGCCCTGCGCATACTGCTTCATCTTGAGGTCGATGCCCAGGATCCTCCGGACGGCCCGCTCCACCCGGCCCGCCGAGCCGCGCCGGGCGTTGAAACGTTCCCTGATCTCGGCGACCGACGGCACCACGCGCGGCCCCACCGCGTCCATCACGTAGTCGCCGTGCCCCTCGACCAGCGTCATCACGGAGGTCAGCCGGTCCAGGATCTCCCGCTGCCGGGGAGTCTGGATGGCCTCGATCAGGCTCTCGCTGTCGTCGGCCCCGCGCACCGCACCGGCCACGGCGTCGGCCGCCGCCCGCATCCGCCGCAAGATCGCGGCCGGGTCCAGCTCCGAGGCGAGCAGGAACTCCGTCATCTGCTCCTGCACGTACCCGCGCAGCCAGGGCACGGCGGTGAACTGCGTGCGGTGCGTCTCCTCGTGCAGGCACACCCAGCGCCTGAAGTCGTGCGGGTTGACGCCGAGTTCACGCTCGACCATGACGATGTTGGGCGCGACCAGGGTCAGCCGGCCGGCCGGCGTGCTGCCGCCCGGGGCGCTGTCATCCGGCGGCAGGAACAGTTCGTACTGGCCCAGCACCCGGCTGGCGAGGTAGGCCAGGATCAGCCCGGCCTGCATGCCGGTCATCCGGGATCCGACCGCGGTCACGACCGAGCCGGGCGTCGGCACGGAGCCGCGCTCGGCCAGCCGGGTGACCAGCGGGTCGAGCACGACGCGGAAGCCGTCTATGTTGGCCCGGATCCAGCCTGGCCTGTCCACCACGGCCACCTGGCCGGCCGTCTCGGGGCTGTACAGCCCGGTCAGTTCGCGGACCGGATCCCTGACTGCGTCGGCGAGATCGCGCAGTTCGCTGACCGTGCGTCTGGCGTCCGTCATGCTGATCTGCGGTCCGGGACGAACCCACCGCACTCCGGTGGCGATGGCCACATCCCAGTCGATCATCTGCGGGCTGCTCATGGTCCCACCGTACGTCCCGCGCGGGGCTCGCCGGCCCTCGACGTCCCGGCTTGGGCCGGCTGGGGCCGCCCGGCTGGGGCCGACCGGGGCGCCCGGCGGGGCGCCGCGGCCGCCCTCCCGGCTCTCGGAGCCGGCAGCAGACGGCCGGGAGCGGGCTAGCGGCAGCCGCAGCCCGCCAGCGCGGCGGCGAGCTTGTCCATCGTGCTGGCCGCGGAGCGCAGGTCCTGCACCGACGCAAGCCGGTCGGCCATGAAGGCGAACGCCAGCACGGACCCATCGCGGTCATTGACGAGCCCGGCCAGGCTGACCACGGTGTCCAGGTTGCCCGTCTTCGCCCGGAGCAGCCCGCGGGCGGCCGTCGCCGGGTCGCCGAACACGCTCTGCCCTTTGGTCAGGGTGCCGGAGAAGCCCGCCACCGGCATGCCGGTGATGACGGCCCGCAGTTCGGGATGGCCCGCGGATGCCGCCAGGGTCACCAGCCGGAACAGGGTGGCCGCGGGAATCCGGTCGTCGGGGGACAGCCCGCTGCCGTCCACCAGGTGCACTCCCCCGCCGGCCCCCAGCCGGCCGATCACCTTGGTCACCGTCGCGGCCGCCCCGCTGAACGAGCCGGGCGCACCCTGGGCCAGCGCTACCTGCCGGGCCAGGTTCTCGGCGATCACGTTGTTGCTCTCGGTGAGCATCTGCTCGACGATCGCCGCCAGCGGCGGCGATCTCACGGCGGCGACCCGGGTAGCCGCCCGAGGCACGCCGGCCGGGGTGGCCGGGCCGGCCACCCGGATGCCGTCCCGGGCCAGGAAGCGGGCGAACGCGGCGGCCGCGTCCGCGGCCGGGGTGAGTGAGCGGGGCCGGAGGTTGTCCGGGTCGTCGCCATCCTGGGGCTTGCCGCTGCGCAGCAGCCTGCCCTGGTCGACCTCGAGCGCGGTGATCGGGGTGACGTTGCCGCTCGTCACATAGCTCGGTGACCAGCCAGGTGCCATCGGCGGCCCGCTGTAGAGCGAGGTGTCATAGCCGATCCGCGCCGCCGCGCGGTGCTGCTTAGCCAGCGCGCGGGCGGTGGCCGCGGCCAGGGCGGCCAGCGTGGCCGGGCGCGGGTACTCGCTGCCCGGGGCCCGGCCCGCCGCCAGCGTCGGGTCGCCCCCGCCCACGAGGATGATCCGGGCCGGCCCGTGCGCCGCGGCCTGCCCGGCCGCGGTGTCCTCGACGACGCGGGTGGTGAACCGCGCGCCGGGGCCGAGGACATCGAGCGCCGCCACCGCGGTCGCCAGCTTCGCGGTGGACGCGGGCGTGGCGGGCGAGCCACCCTGCCGGGAGAACAGCACCTGGCCCGAGGCTGGATCCCCGACGACCGCCGTCACGTGCGAGCCGAGCGCGGCGGTGGCGAGCAGCCCGGACAGCCGGGCCGCCAGGCCGCCCCGGGTGGGCCGGCGGCCGCCGCCAGGGCCGTCGAGCAGCGCGGCGGGCCGGATGAGGGGCCGGCTGGCCACCACGGGAATCTTCCACAGCGCGAGGCGGGCCGGAAGCTGCGCGGCCAGCACGGCGCCGGCCGCGATGACCAGCACGTTCAGCAGGGCAAGCGCGATCACCGCCGTCAGCCGGGCGCTGCTTCGCGGCATGGCCCTTCCCTTCGCGCGGACGATGGACTCATGTATACGCCGGCCCGCGACCGCATGCGCCCGGGCCGACGGCCTGCGCGACAACCAATTAACGCGACAACCAATTAAAGTGTGCGGTAGATCCCGGCCTGCCGTGAGAGCCTGGCCTGCCGCGTACGGAGGGGCGACGTCGTGGACTTCGATGTGGTCGTCGAGATCCCTAAGGGGCAGCGGAACAAGTACGAGATGGACCACGAGAGCGGCCGGATCCGGCTGGACCGGATGCTGTTCACTTCGACCAGGTACCCGCACGACTACGGGTTCATCGAAGGCACGCTGGCCGATGACGGTGATCCGCTCGACGCGCTCGTGATCCTGGAGGAGCCGACCTTTCCCGGCTGCCTGATCAGGTGCCGGGCGCTCGGCATGTTCCGGATGCGCGACGAGAAGGGCGTGGACGACAAGGTGCTGTGCGTGCCCGCCACCGACCCCCGGTGGGAGGGGCTGCGCGAGCTGGATGAGGTCTCGGAGTTCGATCGCCTGGAGATCCAGCACTTCTTCGAGGTGTACAAGGCACTCGAGCCAGGCAAGTGGGTGAAGGGCAACACCAGCTGGGTCGGCCGGGCCGACGCCGAAGCACAGATCCGGGCCGCCCGCAAGCTCGCCGTCGAGAGCGGCTACTGACCTGGCCCGCGGCCGTGACACCACCCGCAGCCAAGGGCCGCAGCGACCCGGCCGAGCGACTGCGCGCGATCTGCCTGGCCCTGCCGGAGGTGACGGAGCGGCCCAGTCATGGCGCCCCGACCTGGTTCGTCCGGGGCAAGAGCGCCTTCGTCACGCTCTGGCACGACGGTCATCACGACCACGATTTCCCGCACCTGTGGTGCGCGGCGGCGCCGGGGGAGCAGGCCGCGCTCACCGGGTCCGATCCGGAACTGTTCTTCCGTCCGCCGTATGTAGGCGGGCGGGGCTGGATCGGCGTGCGGCTCGATCGGCCCGGGACCAGCTGGCAGGAGATCGCCGAGCTCTGCGAGGACGCCTACCGGGTGGTGGCGCCGACCCGGCTGGTCGCGGAGCTCGACCGCCGCGCCACCGGCGAATGAGGCCAGGATCACACGCGATCCGCTGGCCGGCGGCGCGCGTCTTTTGCCCCGGACGTCGCGGAGCGGATATCCTGGTCGGTGTTCGGCACCTCGTTCGGTGAGGCGTCGACGCGAACACAGGCCACTGATCCCACGACGTCGAGAGACGCCCAGGGTCAGGACAGGTCTCCCCGGGTTAAGGGGTGACCCGAAGTGGCTGCGCCCGCGAGACCGCGGGCACTACGTCGCGTCGTGCCAAAGCTCTGACGAGTAGGGGTGTCCCGGCTCCGGCCGGAATCCTCCCGCGTGCCAGCTGGGTGACGCGACAGTGTCACCGACAGGCGGACACCCGCGTGTGTCACGGCCGGAGGAGGCGAGACATGGATAGTAGTCCGGGCCATCATCGGCCCCCCTCCAGCATGTCCTCGTTTTCTTCCGGCACGCGGTAACCGCCCGCCCTGCGCGCTCTGTTTCCCGTCTGATCTGGCCGGCTGCCCCCAGCGCAGCGCGGACGGATGCCACGTGCCTCTTCGATGCCCCGGCCCGGGCAGAGGGAGGTATCACCATGACCACGACGCAGGCCCGCAGCGCGGTGCTCGACTCCGAGCACGTCGGCGACATCCGCGGCGCGCTGGGCACCATCCGGCTGGAGGACACCGCCTCCCGCCGTGGCAAGTCCGCCGCCCTCAAGACACTGCTGGCGATCGTCGGTCCCGGGCTGATCGTGATGGTCGGCGACAACGACGCGGGGGCGTTCGCCACCTACGGCCAGGCGGGCCAGAACTACGGCACGCACCTGCTGTGGACCCTGCTGTTGCTGGTGCCGGTGCTCTACGTGAACCAGGAGATGGTGCTCCGGCTCGGCGCGGTCACCGGCGTCGGGCACGCGCGGCTGATCCTGGAGCGGTTCGGCCGGTTCTGGGGCGCGTTCAGCGTCATCGACCTGTTCCTGCTCAACGCGCTGACGATCATCACCGAGTTCATCGGCATCACGCTGGCCGCCGGCTACCTGGGGCTGCCGAGGGCCGTCTCGGTGGCGCTGGCCGCGGCGGTCGTCGTCGGTTCTGCGTTCACGGGCAGCTTCCGCCGGTTCGAGCGGATGGCCATGGCGTTCTGCGGCGCCAGCCTGCTGCTGATCCCGGTCTACCTGTTCTCCCACCCGCACGCATCGCAGATGGCGCAGGGCTTCGCGGTCCCGCAGCTGCCCGGCGGCTCCGGGCAGCTGTCGACGGTCATGCTGCTGATCATCGGGATCGTCGGCACCACGATCGCTCCCTGGCAGCTGTTCTTCCAGCAGAGCTACGTCATCGACAAGCGGATCACCCCCCGCTTCATGAAGTACGAGAAGGCCGATCTGGGGATCGGCATCGTGATCGTGGTGATCGGCGCCGCCGCGCTGATGGGCGCCACCGCCGCCGCGTTCGCCGGCACCGGCGGCTTCGGCCGGTTCACCGACGCGGCCGGGCTCGCACACGGCCTGGCGGCCAGCGGCGGCCGGGCGGCCGGAGTCCTGTTCGCCATCGCCTTGCTGGACGCCTCGGTCATCGGGGCGTTCGCGGTATCGCTGTCGACCGCCTACGCCATCGGCGACGTCTTCGGGCTCAAGCACTCGCTGCACCGCGGGGTGAAGGGGGCCAAGGGCTTCTACGCGATCTACGCCGGGCTCGTTGTCGCGGCCGCCGCCGTGGTGCTGATCCCCGGCTCGCCACTCGGCCTGCTGACCGAGGGTGTGCAGGTCCTGGCCGGGGTGCTGCTGCCGTCGGCCACGGTGTTCCTGCTGCTGCTGTGCAACGACCGGGCGGTGCTCGGGCCCTGGGTGAACGGGCGGATGACCAACTTGTTCACCTCGGTCGTGGTGGCCGTCCTGGTGACGCTGTCGGTGGTGCTCACCGCGTCGGTGCTCTTCCCGGCGATCACCGCCGGCCAGATCGCGGTCATCCTGGCCGGCTGCGCCGCCGCCTCGGTGCTGGTCGCCGGCTTGGCCATGGCCCGGCGGCTGCGGCCGGGATCACCCGCGAGCCTGCCGATCGACCGGACCGGGCGGAGCGGCTGGCGGATGCCGCCGCTGACGCTGCTGGACCGGCCGGTCATGTCCACCGGCCGCAAGCTGGGCATGTCGGCCCTGCGGCTGTACCTGGCGGTAGCGATGATCCTGGTCATCGTCCGGATCGTGGAACTGGCGGCCGTGCACTGAACGGCCTGGGCTGGCGCATGCCGTTCGCGCCTGGCCCCGAGGATGCGCGACACTTAGGGTGAAATGATCGTGTCCTGGGAGGCCCCGGTGGATGACCGCCAGAACGTGCTGAGTCGAGCGCCGTTGTTCGAGGCGCTCGACGAGGACGGGGCGGCCGCGCTGCAGTCGCGGATGACGGATGTCGTACTCAGCCGGGGGGAGCGCCTGTTCGCCGAGGGCGACGAGGGCGATCGGCTGTACGTGGTGCTGGACGGCAAGATCAAGCTCACCCGGGCCGCGCCGGACGGCCGGGAGAACCTGCTCAGCGTGGTCGGCCCGGGCGAGATGTTCGGCGAGCTGTCACTGTTCGACCCGCGGCCGCGGACCGCCAGTGCCACGGCCATCACCGACGCGCAGCTGGCCGCCCTGGCCCACGACAAGCTGCTCATCTGGCTGACCGGCAGGCCGGAGGTCGCCCTGCACCTGCTGCGGGCGCTCGCCCAGCGGCTCCGCCGGGCCAACGACGTGATGGCCGACCTGGTCTTCACCGACGTGCCGGGGCGGGTGGCGAAACAGCTGCTTGATCTGGCCGACCGGTTCGGCCAGCAGCAGCCCGACGGGCTGCACGTCAATCATGACCTCACCCAGGAGGAGCTGGCCCAGCTCGTGGGCGCGTCGAGGGAGACGGTCAACAAGGCGCTGGCCGACTTCGTCACCAGGGGCTGGATACACCTGTCGGCCCGGTCGGTGGTGCTGCTCGACACCGACCGGCTGCGCAGGCGCGCACGCTGAGATCGTCCGGGTCCGGGGCCTGGGCAGAAGCCTTTTATTTCCGAACGCCTGGCGGCAGGAGTCCGCGCTCGTCCAGGTAGTCAAGCTGCGCCCGGACCGACCACTCGGCGAACGCCCACAGGCTCCGGTCGACATCGCGGTAGACCCGGGCCACGATCTCGGCCGGGGTCCGGTCGCCGGCCGCCAGCGCCTCGGTCACCTCGGCCAGCCGGTCCCGGCGGTGCCCGATGTAGTAGTCCAGCGTCCCGGCCGGATCGGGCAGCACCGGGCCGTGCCCGGGCAGCAGCGCGGCCAGGCCGGCCGAATCGGCCAGCGCGCGCAGCCGGTCCAGCGAGCCGAGGTAGTCACCGAGGTTCCCGTCACCGGCGATCACCGTGGTGCCGCGGCCCAGCACGGTATCCCCGGTCAGCAGGACGTCGTCGGCCGGGAGGAGGAAACAGACCGAGTCGGCCGAATGTCCCGGGGTGGCCACGACCTGGATCTCGCAGCCCGCCTGGGTCAGCACGTCGCCCGGGCCGAGCCCCCCGCCTCCGAGCCGGTGCGCGGGATCGGCGGCGCGGACGGGGGCGGAGGTCAGCTCCGCCAGCTGCCGGGCGCCGGCCGAGTGGTCGGCGTGCCCGTGCGTGAGCAGGATCTGCTCGACCCGGCGCCCGTCCTGCGTGGCCAGGGCCGATACCCGGCGCAGGTGGCCGTGGTCGGCGGGCCCTGGGTCGACCACGATGACCGACGGCGAACCCGGGGCGGCCACTAGCCAGGTGTTGGTGCCGTCCAGGGTCATCGGCGACGGATTCGGGGCCAGGACGCACCGCGCTGACCTGCTGCCGGAACCGTCTATCGGACTGGGCGGCGGCGTGCCCGCCGCGGCGCGGCCATGGCCGGCCGGCGGATCCGTTGTCATAGCGGGTACTCCAGCCCGGCGGGCATGTTGAGCCACGCGTGCCCGTCTTCCAGGGTGATCTCCGGCTGCAGCGGGGTGATCTCACGCGGGGTGGCCAGGACCGCCGCGACGTCGCCGCAGCCGGCCAGTTCGGCCAGGGTTACCGCGGTCGGCGGCATCAGGGCGATCTCGCCCCGGCCCGCGGCGGCGAGCACGCCGGCCGGCCGCAGCCAGGCGAACTCATCGGCCTCGTCGTGGATCTCCCTGGTGCGCTGGCGCTCGGGCAGCACGGCCGCGAAGAACCTGGTGTCGTAGCGGCGGCTCTCCAGCTCTGGCGTGACCCACCTGGCCCAGGGCTTGAGCTGGTCGGACCTGAGCACGAGCCCCCGCCGCGCGAGCAGCCCGGCCAGCGACAGCGAGCGGTCCAGCAGGGCCAGCCGGTCGCGCTCGAGATCTTCGGCCGGCGGCACGGTCGCGTCGTCGGGCGACGCCCCGGCGAGCAGCACGCCCGACTCCTCGAACGTCTCCCGCACCGCCGCGCAGAGCAGGCCGCGGGCCAGCGCGGGGGTGCTGCCCAGCGAGCACCCCCACTCGGTCACATCCGGGCCGGACCAGGCCACGTCCGCGTCGGCGTCCCTGGTGTCGACCGAACCACCCGGGAAGACGTAGGCACCGGGCGCGAACGGCATGCTCTGCTTGCGCCTGAGCATGTACACCTCGAGACCGGGATCGCCTGCCGCGGGACGCAGCAGCATCACGGTGGCGGAGTCCCGCGAGGCGGCCGGCTCCCGCCGGGCGCCGGCGGCCTGCTGCGCCATGGCGGTCAGGCCGGGCGGGAGCCTGAAGCGTGCTCGGCCGATGACAATCCCTCCCCGACGCGCCTGGGTGCCTGCCCAGGTGGTCGATGGCACATGGCCGACGCTAAGGGGTCGGCAACGGTACATCGATCATGGCGGGCCCGGCCGCCGGACCTGGCGACCGGTCACCGGGTCCGGCTAGCCGTCACCGACCTCGGCGATCAGCTCGACCTCCACCGGGGCATCGAGCGGCAGCTCGGCCACTCCCACCGCGCTCCTGGCATGCCGCCCCGCCTCGCCCAGCACTTCGAGCAGCAGTTCGCTGGCACCGTTCAGGACCTGGGGTTGCCCGGTGAAACCGGGGGAGCTGGCCACGAAGCCGGTCACCTTGACGATGCGGCGGATGGCCGACAGCCCGCCCGCCACCGAAGCCACGGCGGCCAGTCCGTTCAGCGCGCAGGTGCGGGCGAGCCGGGCCGCTTCCTCGGCGCTGATCTGGGCTCCTACCTTGCCGGTGGCGAGCAGCTTGCCCTCGGCCAGCGGGAGCTGGCCCGCGGTGTACACGTAGCTCCCGGTGCGCACCGCGGGCACGTAGGCGGCGACGGGCGCCGCCACCGGCGGGAGGACGAGGCCGAGCCCCGCCAGCCGGTCTTGCGGGGTGCTCACCCCTTGGGCCGCTTCAGGTAGGCCACCAGCTGCTCCTGACTGGGGCCGGGCACGACGGACACGAGCTCCCAGCCGTCATCTCCCCAGTTGTCCAGGATCTCCTTGGTCACGTGCACCAGCAGCGGCACCGTCGCGTACTCCCACTTCTGCATGGGCGAACTCTAGCGGCCGGAGCCGGGGCGTGCGGAGCGGCGGCCACCACGGGGGGCGGGAGCTGACTGGCGGGGCACCGGATCGGTGTCGGCCGCCGCTCCGTCCCCGGCCGCGGTCCCCGCCTCGGAACCGGACGCGCCTGCCGCTCCGGCCTCGGCCGCGGGTACGCCTGCCGCCTCCACCGGGGGGATCGTCGAGGCGTCCACCTCGGGTACGCGCGCCGCCTCCACCTCGGGTACCTCGGGTACGGGCGCCGCGTCCACCTCGGGGACCGGCGGGATCTTCTCCGATTCCAGCGCCGGGGCGCCGGGCGTGTGCTCGATCGCGGCCTCGGCCGCCTCGACCTCGGCGTCGCCCAGGTCTTCGGGCGGCGGCGCCGGAGCCGCCGCGGCCTGATCGGCCGGAGCCATCTTCTCGAAGAACCTGAGCAGCTCGACCGGGACCGGCATGACCAGCGTGCTGTTCTTCTCCGCGGCCACCTCGACCACGGTCTGCAGCAGCCTTAGCTGCAGCGCGGCGGGGTCGCGGGCCATCACGTTGGCCGCCGCGGCCAGCCGCTTGGACGCCTGGTACTCCCCGTCGGCGGTGATGATCCGCGCCCGGCGTTCCCGCTCCGCCTCGGCCTGCCGCGACATCGAGCGCTTCATGCTCTCGGGCAGCGAGACGTCCTTGATCTCCACCCGCTCGACCCGGATCCCCCAGGGTCCCTCGGTCGGCTCGTCGATGATCCGGCGCAGTTCCCTGTTGACCGAGTCGCGCTCGGCGAGCAACTGGTCCATCTCGGACTGGCCGATGATCGAGCGCAGCGAGGTCTGCGCCTGCTGTGAGATTGCAAACATGTAATTCTGCACATTGATGGTCGCCTTGATCGGGTCCACCACCCGGAAATACACCACCGCGTCCACCCGCACGGTCACGTTGTCCCTGGTGATACCCTCCTGCGCGGGCACGGCCAT
>DASXLW010000057.1:0-4271 GCA_036496025.1 Streptosporangiaceae bacterium | reverse complement strand
ACAGCACAGCGGCACCGGCTCGACATCACCACACGGGACGGTGCCACCATCCGGATGGAAGTCCACATGTTCGCCGAGTACGCGAGCGACGGACGGCTGCGCCGAGTCCACGAGATGACCAGGAAGACCGTCACCGGTACCGCCCGCTGACGTGTCTTGCCACGGTACACGGCAAGCAGGTCGCCCGGCTTCCTTGTCGGGGAGGCCTAGGAGAGCCAAGCTAGGCCAAGGACCAGCGTGACGCGCGGAAGAGTCAGATCACGTCGAGAATGCGAACAGCTTCGGTGGCGGGCCACGCCTCGATCAGCTGCAGCGCGCGACCGAGGCCCCTGAGCGCGGGCATGAGCCTGTCGTCGCGAAAAAGCTCGTAGTCTGTCCCTTCAGTTGTAGATCGGTCCGGCCGCTGTAGTTCGGTGATCGTGCGGGGCGGGTAGTGGGCCGGTATGCGGGCGAAGCTGCTGGACCTCCCGCCGGTCGTCACCGACCAGGAGCGGGCCGGGGACTTCTGCGACCGGCTGGAGCAGTTGCTGCTGGAGGTCGGCGAGGTGTTCCCGCGGGCGGATCTGCGCCGCCGTGCCGCCGCATGCGTGCGCGGGCTGCTGGGCCCGCTGTCGCGCATGAACGGCTGGCAGATCTCCGAGCACGCGGGGGAGGCGTCGCCGTGGGGGCAGCAGCACCTGCTGGACCGTGCGGTGTGGAACGCCGGCGAGCTGCGCGACTTCACCCGCCGCTACGTGGTGGCCGGACTGGACGACGGCGGGGCGGGCGCCGGCCCCGCGGGGTGCGGGGTGCTGGTGGCCGGCGAGACCGGCTTCGCGAAGAAGGGCAGCTAATGCCGACATCGGCATTAGGACCCTAATGACGACCCTGCGGTTATGCCGCACGCGTGCGCGGACCGGCTCCGCTGCGGGGATGTGGCCCGCGGGGGTGCGGCATAACCGGGTCTTGGTGGCGCTCGCGGTCTAGAGCTGGTCGAGGAAGGCGAGCAGGGTGTCGGGGGCCTTGTAGCGGGTGGCCTGGGTTCCGGGCGGGGCGGTTCGGGCGATGGCGTTCTCCTTGAGCTTCATGTCAGCGTGCAGGTAGATGCGTGTGGTTGCAGGGCTTTCATGGCCCAGCCAGAGCGCGATGACGGTGATGTCGACTCCTGCGTGCAGGAGGTTCATGGCCGCGGTGTGCCTCATGGTGTGCGGGGTGATCTTCTTAGCGGCCAGCGTCGGGCATGCGGTGGCCGCCAGTGCGGCGTACTTGCTGGTCAGCCGGGCGACGGCGTCGGCGGACATGGGCGTGCCGCTGCGGGTGCAGAGCAGCGGTGCCTCCGGCGGGGCGCCGCGCTCGGCGATCCATTCGGCCAGGATGCCGGTGGTGTGGCTGGTCAGCGGGGTGCAGCGGTCCTTGCGGCCCTTGCCGCGGCAGTAGACGTGCGCGCCGGTGCCGAGGCGGGCGTCGCTGATGGCCAGGCCGGTCATCTCGGAGACGCGCAGCCCGGTCTGGGCTGCCAGGACGAGGAGCGCGTGGTCGCGGCGGCCGTGCCAGGTGCTCGGGTCGGGCGCGGTGAGGATGGCGTCGAGCTCGGCTGGGGTGAGGTAGCTGACGATGGTGGTGGCGGTGCGCTTGGCCTGGATGGCCAGGACCCGGCTGATGGTGTCCATCTGGTCTGGCGCCTTCAGGGCGGCGTAGCGGAACAGGGAGTGGATGGCGGCCAGCCGGTTGTTGCGGGTGGCTGCGCTGTTGCCCCTGCCGGTCTCCAGGTGGGCGAGGAACGCGCCGACGGTGGCGGCGTCCAGGTCGGCCAGGTCGAGTTGCGCGGGCTGCCTGCCGGTCTCGTCGTGGACGTAGCCGAGCAGCAGCCGCAGCGTGTCGCGGTAGGACGCGATCGTGTGCGGGGTTGCTGCCCGCTGAGTCATCAGCCGGTCGGTGAAGAACGCCTGCAGGATGGGCGCGAGCGCCGTCATCGGGTGGTTCCCTTCTGGGCGGAGGCCTCTAGCCGGGCGGCGGCCAGGGCGAGGAGCCCGGGGGCGGCTTCGAGGTACCAGTACGTTGACTCGGCGTTCGAGTGGCCGAGGTAAGTGGACAGCACGGGCATCTGGGCCTGGACGTCGGTGCCGTCCTGGTACCACCCGGTCAAGGTGGTGACCGCGAACGTGTGGCGCAGGTCGTGGATCCGGGGCCGTCGCCGGCCTGGCGGCTGGCCGATGCCGGCCTGGATGAGCAGCCTGGCAAAGGTGTTCTGCGCCCATCCCTGCACGGGCCGGCGCCCGGTGCGGGTGAGGAAGAACGCAGGCGAGGATGGAGCCGGGCAGAGCCTGTCGCGTCGGGCAGCGTATGCGGCGAGCATCGCGGCAGTCGTGGGGTGGAGCGGGACGAGGCGCTGGCTGTCGTTCTTGCCGTTCACCGTGAGCATCGCGTCCGCGATGCTCACGTCGTCGCGGTCCAGGCCGAGCGCCTCGCCCAGCCGCAGCCCGGTGGCGGCGATGAGGCTGACCAGCGCCTGCATGCCCGCGGCGGCCAGTGGCGTGGTGATCGTCCCGGCCGCGTGGACGAGCGCCGAGATCTCTTCCGGGGAGTAGATGTAAGGCGGCTTGCGGTGCTGCGGGGCGATGATCAGGTCAGCCGGGGGGACCTCGGTCGCCGGGTCCATCGTGCGCATGTGGCGGGCGAAGCCCCGGATGATGCCCAGGCGGCGGCGCCAGTGCCCTGGCGAGGCGTCGCCGGACTCGGTTGCCCATTCCAGGGCCGCCGCCACCGTGACCGCGGGCTGCCCGGTATCGTCCAGCCGGGAGGCGAAGTCCAGCAGCATCCGCCCGTCGGCGGCCATCTTCCGGCCCAGGGCCCGGCGCAGGGCCAGGTAGTCCTCGGCGTGCTGTCGCAGGCTCACCGTGCGGCTCCCCGGGGGCAGGGCAGAGCTAGAGCCGACAGCCGGGCCAGGTCGACCTTCGCGTAGATCGCCGTGGTCCGCTCCTGGGCGTGCCGCAGCAGTTGCCCGATCTCCTCCATCGACGCGCCGCCGGCCAGCAGCTCGCAGGCTGCGGCGTGGCGCATCCCGTGCGGCCCGAACCTGGCCACCCCGGCGCGGGCGCAGGCGCGGCCGGTGAGACAGGTGACCGACGGGACCCCGAGCCTGGCGAACGGCGCCACCATCGTCACGAACAGGGCCCGTGACGCGGTCGACGGCCGGGCATGCAGGAGGTAGTCGGCGATCGCCTCGCCGACGTCGGCGGGAAGCGGCAGGACATCGGTCCGGTTGCCCTTGCCGCGAACGGTGACCTCGGCCGCCCGCCAGTCGACGTCGCCCAGGTCGAGCCCGGCGACCTCGCCGCCCCGCAGCGCGAGGCGGGCCATGACTAGCAGGATGGCGTAGTCACGGCGCCCGCCGGCGCTTTCGCGGTCGCAGGCGGCCAGCACCGCCCGGATGCTGCCGGCGGGGGCGGCCCGCGGCGGGACCGGCCTCGGGTAGCCCCGGCCCGCCGGGACCGCGTCCGCCAGCGGGGCCGCGATCAGGCCCGTGACGTGCAGGAAGCGCAGCAGCGACCGCAGCGCGGGCAGCGTCACCAGGTCAGGGGCCTGGCCCTTGCGCAGCTCGGCCCATTCCAGGGCGAAGCGGGTGACGTCGGCGGCGGAAAGGCCGCCCACGGCCGCGTCCAGGTCACCCGGCAGCAGGCCGAGGAACCTGCGGGCGCACCGCAGGTAGTGCCGTGACGTCGAGGCAGAGACCCCTCGCTCACCCGACAAGTACGCCTGGTAGCGGCTGAGCAGCGCTTCCAGCGGCCCGGCCGGGGCCAGCTCCGCGGGAGGCGGCGCCGCGCCCAGGGACCGCAGGTATCCCAGGACCGGGACGACCGCCCGCGGGCTCACCCCGGTGCGGTGCCCACGCCTGCGCCGGTCCTGCAGGAACTCCGCTGCCGTCTCCCCGGTCAGCGCCGCAGCGTCCAGGCCCTGGCCGCCGAGCCAGCCGCTCAGGTCCGCGAGCAGGTGAACGTGGTCCGTGATCGTGTCGCTCGCATACCCCTGCCCCGCGAGCTCCCCTCGAAGTCCATCGGCGAACGGCGCCAGAGGCCCGCTGACCACGATCCACCGCCGACGCCGGGAATCACCCCGAACATCCATGACTGTCTCCTGACTGGTCGATGATCTGGGGGGATGCAACGACCAGACACCAGGAACCGCCACCACTGCAGCCGAACAGAAATAATGCCGAGCTCCCGAACCACAACCGCGGCCCAGTACGGCCGCGAGAACCCTGCCTCGGCATAACCGCAGGGTCGTCATTAGGC
>DASXLW010000056.1:0-4276 GCA_036496025.1 Streptosporangiaceae bacterium | reverse complement strand
CCGTCCAGCGGGCGACGGCCGAGGCGACCCCGTACTCCAGGTCGTCGGGGTGAGCCACCACGGCGACGGCCCGCTCCCAGTCTTCTGGCATCGGCTGCATCCGAACTGCCCTCCTAGTATCCGACCCGGCCAGGCGTCCTCACTAAGGACCTGAAGCTCCAGTCTGCCGTCCACGGCCGGAGCCGGCTAGCAGGTTAAGTCGGCTGCGCCGGCCAGGCGGCGCGTGACGGCGAGTACCCAGGGGACGGCGAGCAGGAGGACGAGCAGGAGGCCCAGGGCAAGCGGCGCCGGCCGCAAGGCGCCCACGGCGAGGCACGCCACGGCCATGGCGGCGCAGGTGCGGGCGAGCGGCCGGTACAGCCGCCGGTCGCCGCGCCAGGCGTCCAGGCTGGCGGATACCAGCATGGTGGCGCATAGCACGACGGCGGTGCCCGCACTCAGGATCCACGCCGTGCCGGCGGGGGTGCGGCCGTCGTGGGCGTGGTCGACGAGGCTGAGCATCGCGGCGCCCATCGCGGCGATGGCGGCCGTGAGCGGCAGGTGACCGAGTATCCACTGCAGGCCGGCGACCGGTTCCTGCCTGGGCTTGTCGTGCCCGGCGAAGTCGAAGTAGGTCCACCAGGCGCCAAAGCCGACCACAACGGCGACCAGCCCGACAGCCAGGGTGAGCGCGCTGACCGGCTGGCCGGACAGGCCCGCGACGACCCCGGTGAGGGTCTCGCCGAGCACGATGATGATGAACGCCCCGAACCGTTCGGTAAGCGCGTCGGTGATCACCAGTGCGGCGGTCGGCACCTGGTTTGCCCGGAAGACAACGGCGGCGAATCCGGCCAGGTAGGCGGCATCGAGCACGCCCCAGGCCGGCACGCGGGAACCGGCCGGCAGCAGGGCGGTGCCGGCCAGCAGGACGGCGCAGGCGGCTGTCCCGGTGACATACAGCTGACTCGGCCGGCGGTACTCGGGCCGGTCGCCGCGGGCCGCCAGCAGCCACAGCACGGTCAGCACCGCGAACAGCGCCGCTGCGGCGGCGGCGAACGCCGCGCCCCGCGCGCCGCCTGCCTGCGGTATGAAGGCGCCCATCGCGGCGAGCAGCAGGATCTGCAGCAGGAACGTGCTGCGGGCACGGGCGTCCTCGTGGCCGTGCAGCTCGTGGTGCAGGCTGCCGTTGAGCCAGGCGATCCACACCAGCGTGAACACCGCGGCGAACTGCCCGAGGCCGCCCCAGCTTAGGTGCTGGGCCAGGCGGTGGGCCGCCTGGGAGACCAGCACGACCACGGCCAGGTCGTAGAACAGCTCGAGCGGGCCGACCACCCGCTCGCGCGGCTGCTCGCCGTGCGGGCGGGGCGGCTGCCACAGGGAGCGGCGCAGCCGGGCCCAGCGCTCCCGGCGAGCGGCTGCCGCGGCAGGTTGGGGCGGACGTGGTTCCCGGGCCGCGCTCTCAGCAGGGCCGTGCCCGCCAGGTTGATCCCGCATCCCGTTAAGCTCCTCGTGCGGCGACGCCGCCAGTCGGGTCCGGCCATGACGTGAGCGGCCGGGACCCTGGCCTGGTGGTCAGGGCGCGGACGGCCGCGTTCGGGTCCAGTTGATCATGGGCCGGCGCTCGGCGGACAGCCACTGGCCGTCCTGCTCAACCAGTTCGCTGACACAGCGGGCAGGCGCGTTTGCCGCCGGTCCTCGGCGACCGGAGGGTGACGGCTGCCTCACGCCGCGCTGGGGTACTCCGCCGCAGTGCCGGCCAGCAGCAGGTCGCTGACCGGGTACCGGGTGCGGGGCGACGCTTCACGGGCGGCGAGGTGACTGGGCAGCTCCGCGTCCGGGTCGGCGCGGCCGATCGCGAGAACGACCACCGGGGTGAGCGCCTGGTCCAGGCCGAGGTGGGCGCGGACGGCATCGGTGTCGAAGCCGCCGATCTGGTGCACGGCCAGTCCGTGGGCCTGGGCCTGGGTGACCAGCGACGCGACGGCCTGTCCCGTGTCGTACAGCGCCCACGGCTGGGGCGTCCCGTCGTCGGCGGCGGTGCGGGCCGCGACGAGGACGAGGGCGCTGGCCGCGCCCGCCCATGCCTGGTTGCCCGGGTTGAGCGCGGCGAAGAGCTGGCCGTGGGCGTCCTCGCCACGGCGCGCCACCAGGAACCGCCACGGCTGGCTGTTGCCCGCCGATGGCGCCCACCGGGCCGCCTCGAGCAGCGCGGCGACGTCGTCGTCGCCGAGCTGATGGCCGCGGTCGAAGCCGCGCGGGCTCCAGCGCTCCGCCAGCAGCGGGTGAACGGGGACCGTGGTACTCGCCGTTTTGCGCATCTGGCCTCTTTCCTTACCTTCGAGGTACGTTGATGCGCCCGACAACATAAATGACATGTCATCTATTCCGGTGCCTACAAACGGGAGCGGCACCCGTGCTAACCCCGGACGAGGCGTATCAGCGTGCTGCCGAAAGTGCTCCCCCTCTCCTCCGGCAGCACGAGGCCCTCCGCCATCAGCGCCGCGCCCCAGTGCTGCCGTCCCGAGCCGGCGTCCCGGTAGCGGGCGCCGGCGTCCAGGCCGGCCAGCCGGACCCGGGCGGCCCGTACGCCGGCTTGCCGCGGTCCCCACCAGACGAGCACCACCACGTCGTCACCCGCGACGTATTCGCTGGCCGCCAGCGGCCCGTCGAGCACTGAGGCGAGCCGGTACAGCCGGCCGCGCTGGACGACCGGGCGGATGTCCTTGTACGTCGCGATGAGCTCCGCCGCCTCGGCCATTTCCGCGTCGGTCCAGCGCAGCAGGTCCCCGCCGACGCCGAGCGCGCCGGCCATTGCCACATGGAAGCGGAAACTGAGCGGCAGTTCCCGGCGGGTCAGCAGGTTAGGGTTGTCGGTTACCCAGGCCACCATGGCCTGCGGGGGATACACCTGGGTGAAGCCCTCCTGGATCTTGACCCGGTCCCAGGCGTCGGTGTTATCCGAGGTCCAGACCTGCTCGACCCGGCGCAGGATGCCCAGGTCGACTCGCCCGCCGCCGCCCGCGCAGGATTCGAACTCGACACCCGGATGGGCGGCGCGCAGCCCGTCGATGATCGCGTAGAGGCTGTTCACGTGGCCGGTCCAGACGCGTTCCGGGTCGTGGCCGGCCTGCGCGGGCCAGCCCGGCTCGGAAAACGGCCGGTTCATGTCCCACTTGATGAACTCGATGTGGTTCTCCGACAGCAGGCGGTCAAGCGTGGCGAACGCCCACTCGGCCACGTCCGGCCGGGCCAGGTTAAGCACCAGCTGGTTGCGGTGCTGCGACCTGGTGCGGCCCGCGAAGTGGTACACCCAGTCCGGGTGCGCCCGGTACAGGTCGCTGTCCGGGTTCACCATCTCCGGCTCGACCCACAGCCCGAACCGCATGCCCAGGTCGTTGACCCGCTCGATGAGCGGGCCGAGGCCGCGCGGGAACTTCTCCCGGTTGACCGTCCAGTCGCCCAGGCCCGCCCGGTCGTGGTCGCGGCGGCCGAACCAGCCGTCGTCCACCACGAAGCACTCGATGCCGAGCCTCGCCGCCCGCTCGGCCAGCCGCGCCTGCCCGGCCTCGCTCACCTGGAACAGCGTGGCCTCCCAGGAGTTGTACAGCACGGGGCGCAGCGGCGGCTCGCCGGCGCGCACCGGAGCCGTTCGCGGGGGCGACGGCGCGAACGGCTTGGCCGGAACGGGGCGGTCGTCCCCGCGCCCGAGGACGTGGGCCAGTTGCCAGGCGTGCCACTCGCGGCTGGCCGCGCCGAACCCGCCGGCCGTGTACAGGCCGGCAAACCGCGGCAGCACCAGTTCGTCGCCCGGCCCCAGGCGGTAGGCCCAGTCGAAGTCGTTCACTCCCCCGCAGGCGTGAACCCGTCCGCCGGGGTTGGTCTCGAACACCAGCTTCCATGACCCGCTCCAGGCCAGCGCGCCACTCCACAGCTCACCGTCTTCCTCGGTGGCGGTCCCGTCCGGGTCCAGCGTGAACCAGGGATTGAGCTGGTGGCTGGTGGTACCGCGGCGGCTTTCAAGCACGAGCTTGCCGGGGGTGAGCACGGCCTGGGCGAGCTGGGTCTCGGCGCTCCAGCCGCCGTGCAGGTAACGCAGCCGCCAGCTGCCGCGGACCGGCAGCCACCAGTTGGCGGAGTGGGCCTGCCGGATCACCACGGGCGGGCCGTCGCCGCCGTGCCGCAGCGTGGCCCAGCGATCGAGCACGTCGAAGCCGTCATAGACGCGGTAGGCGAGGGTGACCCGCAGCGGGTAGGCGGTATCGGCGAGATCGACCTCTAGCGTGGAGACCGGCCCCTG
>DASXLW010000055.1:0-27720 GCA_036496025.1 Streptosporangiaceae bacterium | reverse complement strand
GGCGCGGCCGTGGTGCTGGAGCACCCGGACGGCAGCCGGCTTGCTCCGGTGCCGATGCGGGAGCTGGCCCCGGGCACCGACCGGCTCGGCGCCGAGGTCACCGTGACCGCCGAGGGGCTATGGCACTTTCACGTGGCGGCCTGGCGAGATCCGATCGGGCAGTGGCAGCACGACGCCGGGATCAAGATCCCGATGGGCCAGGACGTGGAGCTCATGCTGGCCGAGGGCGCGCAGTTGTACGACCGGGCTGCCCGCGCGGTGCGCAGCCCGGGCTGGGGCGAGGCGGTCCCGCCGCGGGCGCCCGGCGAGAGCGCGGCCCAGGCGCGGGCCGCGCTGGCCGCGCTGGCCGGCCGGCTGGCCGACCCGGGCATCGCGCCGTGGGACCGGCTGGCCGCGACCGAGGATCCGGAGATCCGGCGCATCCTCGCCATCTACCCGCTGCGCGAGCGGCGCAGCCGGTCCGGGCGGTTCGAGGTCGTCGTGCACCGGCAGCGAGCGCTTTTCGGCGCGTGGTACGAGTTCTTCCCGCGCTCGGAGGGGGTGCAGATAGACCCGCTGGGACGGCGGGAGCCGGTGTCCGGCACGCTGCGCACCGCGGCCAGGCGGCTGGATGCGATTGCAGGCATGGGCTTCGAGGTCGTCTACCTGCCGCCCGTCCACCCGATCGGCTTCACCAACCGCAAGGGGCGGAACAACACGCTGCACGCCGGGCCGTCAGACCCGGGCTCGCCGTGGGCCATCGGATCGCCCGCGGGCGGGCACGACGCGATCCACCCCGACCTGGGCACGATCGACGACTTCGACGCGTTCGTGGCCCGGGCCCGCCAGCTGGGCCTGGAGGTGGCGCTCGACTTCGCGCTGCAGTGCTCTCCCGATCACCCCTGGGTGAGCAAGCACCCGGAGTGGTTCAGCACGCGACCGGACGGCTCCATTCGCTACGCGGAGAACCCGCCGAAGAAGTACCAGGACATCTACCCGGTCAACTTCGACATCGATCCGGACGGCCTGGCCGCCGAGGCGCAGCGGATCGTCCGGTACTGGATGGACCACGGGGTCCGGATCTTCCGCGTCGACAACCCGCACACCAAGTCGCTGCCGTTCTGGGAAAAGCTGCTCGCCGACGTGCACCGGACCGACCCCGACGTGATCTTCCTGGCCGAGGCGTTCACCCGGCCGGCCATGATGCACACCCTGGCGCTGATCGGTTTCCACCAGTCGTACACCTATTTCACCTGGCGCAATAGCGCGCCCGAGCTCACCGGCTACCTGCGCGAGCTGGCCGGGCCCGACGCCGCCTACATGCGGCCCAACTTCTTCGCCAATACGCCCGACATCCTGCACGAGTACCTGCAGCACGGCGGTCCGCCCGCGTTCAAGATCCGGGCCGTGCTGGCCGCCATGCTCTCCCCCTCCTGGGGTATCTACTCCGGGTACGAGCTGTGCGAGAACGCCCCGCTCCGACCCGGCAGTGAGGAGTACATGGACTCGGAGAAATACCAGTACCGGCCGCGGGACTGGGCCGCGGCGGAGCGGGGGCCGGCCGGCATCGCCCCGTTCATCACCAGGCTCAACAACATCAGGAGGACCCACCCGGCACTGCACTGGCTGCGTAATCTACGCTTCCACCACGTCGACCAGCCGGAACTGCTCTGCTTCTCCAAACGGAGCGGGACGGACACCGTCCTGGTCGTGGTGAACCTGGACCCGCACCGGCCGCGCGAAGCCACGGTCTGGCTGGACACCGGCGCCCTGGGCGTGCAGCCGGGCAACGCATTCATCGTGACGGACGAGCTGACCGGCGACTCCCACCGGTGGAGCCAGGCCAACTACGTCCGGCTCGACCCGGCCTGGTCGCCAGCGCATATCTTCGCACTGACCCCGGATACACCCTGACCGTCTTCGCACTGACCCCGGATACACCCTGACCGCGACGGCACGAAGCAGAACGCGGGAGCCGTGATGGTGACACCACCCGAGCCGGGCCACCCCGGCCCGCCGACCGTCCCGCTTATGCATGACTTCTCCGGGCTGCAGAGCGAGCCGGTCGAGTCGTTCGGCACGCCGCACGACCCGCGGTGGTACAAGCGCGCCGTCTTCTACGAGGTGTCGGTGCGGAGCTTCGCCGATTCCACCGGCCACGGCACCGGCGACCTGCGCGGCCTGACCTTGCGGCTGGACTACCTGCACTGGCTGGGTATCGACTGCATCTGGCTGCTGCCCATCTACCAGTCCCCGCTGCGCGACGGCGGCTACGACATCTCCGACTTCATGAAGGTGCTGCCGGAATTCGGGGACCTGGGCGACTTCGTGGAGCTGGTGGAGGAGGCGCACAAGCGGGGCATCCGGGTGATCGCTGACCTGGTCATGAACCACACCAGTGAGGACCACCCGTGGTTCCAGGCCTCCCGCAGCGACCCGGACGGCCCCTACGGCGACTTCTACGTGTGGTCCGACGCCGACACCGGCTACCCGGACGCGCGGATCATCTTCGTGGACACCGAGGCGTCGAACTGGACCTTCGACCAGGTCCGCGGGCAGTACTACTGGCACAGGTTCTTCTCCCACCAGCCCGACCTCAACTACGAGAACCCCAAGGTCCAGGACGCGATGCTGGAGGTGCTGAGGTTCTGGCTGGACCTGGGCATCGACGGGTTCCGGCTGGACGCGGTGCCCTACCTGTACGAGCGGGAGGGCACCAACTGCGAGAACCTGAAGGAGACGCACGAGTACCTGAAGCGGGTGCGGGCCGAGGTGGACCGGCTCTACCCGGACCGGGTGCTACTGGCCGAGGCCAACCAGTGGCCGACCGACGTCGTGCAGTACTTCGGCGACGCGGAGAGCGGCGGCGACGAGTGCCACATGGCGTTCCACTTCCCGCTGATGCCGCGGATCTTCATGGCGGTCCGGCGCGAGCAGCGCTACCCCGTCTCCGAGATCATGGCCCAGACGCCGTCCATCCCGTCCGGCTGCCAGTGGGGGATCTTCCTGCGCAACCACGATGAGCTGACGCTGGAGATGGTCACCGACGAGGAACGGGACTACATGTGGGCCGAGTACGCCAAGGACCCGCGGATGAAGGCGAACATCGGCATCCGGCGCAGGCTCGCCCCGCTGCTCGAAAACGACCGCAACCAGCTGGAGCTGTTCACCGCCCTGCTGCTGTCGCTGCCCGGCTCGCCGGTGCTGTATTACGGCGACGAGATCGGCATGGGTGACAACATCTGGCTGGGTGACCGGGACGGCGTGCGCACCCCCATGCAGTGGACGCCGGACCGCAACGGCGGTTTCTCCCGGTCCGACCCGGCCCGGCTGTACCTGCCGTTGATTATGGACCCGATCTATGGGTACCAGGCACTGAATGTCGAACAGCAGCAGCACGATTCGGCCTCGTTCCTGCACTGGACCAGACGCATGATCGAGATCCGCAAGCGGCACCCGGTGTTCGGCCTGGGCAGGTACGAAGAGCTGTCCTCGTCCAACCCGAGCGTGCTCGCCTTCGTCCGCGAGGTGGACGAGGGCGTGTCCGACGGCCCGGACCGGGTGCTGTGCGTCAACAACCTGTCCCGGTTCCCGCAGCCGGTCGAGCTTGACCTGCGCAGGTTCCGCGGCGTCACGCCGGTCGAATGCATGGGGGGCGTGACGTTCCCTCCGATCGGGGAGCTCAGCTACCTGCTCACCCTGCCCGGGCACGGGTTCTACTGGTTCCAGCTGCACCCGCCCAGGGAATCCCGCGAGCGCTGACATGCCGACCACCGGCGACCGGCAACACGCGGCCACGGAGCACGCCCTGGAGCAGGCCCTGGCCCGGTGGCTGCCTGCCCAGCGCTGGTTCGCGGGCAAGGGCCGCCCGATCACCGGGCTGCAGATCACGTCGGACACCGAGCTGGCGGCGGGCGGCGGCGGCGAGCCCGCGCTGCGGCACCTGATCGTCGCGGTCACCCAGGGCACAGGGACCGACAGCTACCAGGTCCTGGTCGGCCTACGGGCCAGCCTGCCGACCCGGCTGGAGCACGTGCGGATCGGCGTGGTGCCGGATGGGCGCAGCGCCTACGATGCGCTGCACGACACCGAGTTGGCCGGTCTGCTGCTGCGCGGGATCGCGGAACAGCAGGTCATCGGCCCGGTGCGATTCGCCAGGGTGACCGGCGGCCGGCTGGACGGCGGCCCGCTCACCGACGGGCCGCTGAGCCCGCGCGCGCTGGCCTCGGGCGCGGGCCCGGACAGCCTGGTACTCACCGGCGAGCAGAGCAATACCAGCCTGGTCTACGGGGAGGAGGCCATCCTCAAGGTGTTCCGCCGGGTGGCCCCGGGCCCCAATCCCGATCTCGAGGTGTCCGCCGCACTCGGCCGGCTGGGCGCGACGCACATAGCGGAGCCGTTCGGCTGGATGGAGACCGGGGCGGGCGTCGAGCGCACGATCCTGGCTATCTTGTCCCGGTACCTGCGCGCGGCCAGCGACGGCTGGTCGCTGGCGGCGACCAGCGTGCGCGACCTGTACGCCCAGCCGGATACCGATGCGGCCGAGGCCGGCGGCGACTTCGCCGGCGAGGCGCACCGGCTCGGCGCCGCGACCGCCGAGGTGCACCGGGATCTGGTTACCGCGTTCGGCGCCGACGATCTGCCGCCCGGCGCGACCGGCGGGCTGGCCGGGCCGATGCGGCACCGGCTGGCCGACGCGCTCACCGCCGTCCCCGAACTGGGCGAGCACGCGGCCATGCTGACCGCGGCCTACGCCGAGCTGGCCGGCCTGGACGAGCCGGTGCGGGTGCAGCGCATCCACGGCGACTATCACCTGGGCCAGGTGATGCGCACCCAGACCGGGTGGGTGATGCTCGACTTCGAGGGCGAACCCGCGGTTCCGCTGGCCACCCGGCGAGCCCGCTCCTCGCCGCTGCGCGACGTGGCGGGCATGCTCCGCTCATTCGACTATGCGGCCAGGCACCAGTTGCTCGGCCGCCCGGATCGGGCAGCGCTCGAACGGCCCGCGCGGGACTGGGTGCGGCGCAACCGGGAGGCCTTCTGCGCCGGCTACGCCGAGGTCGGCGGGGCCATGGACCCGCGCAAGCACGAGGTGCTGCTGCGCGCCTTCGAGCTGGACAAGGCGGTGTACGAGGTTATGTACGAGGCGAGGAACCGACCGTCCTGGCTGTCGATCCCGCTGGACTCGCTGGCCGCCATGTCGGCGGCACGGCCTGATTCCGCGGCCGGGGCCGGGCCGGACGCAGGAGCGGAGGTCCGGTGACCAGCCGCGCGGATCCTGCCCGGGTAACCGCGGCCGAGATCGACCGGCTGCTCGCGGGCGTACACCATGACCCGCACTCGGTGCTCGGCGCGCACCCGGGTCCGGAAGGGATCACAGTGCGGGCGCTGCGGCCGCTCGCGGCGATGGTCGCCGTCCTTTTGCCGGACGGCCGCAGGTACCCGATGGAGCACGTACAGGGGGGCGTATTCGCCGCCGTCCTGCCCTCCACAGTGCTGCCTGACGATGGCGCCCGGGTCCCCGGCCAGGTCCCCGACTACCGGCTGGCGGTCGCCTATCCGGCCGGCGTCACGGCCGACGGGACCGCCGGCGTGGGGCCGGAGATCATCGGTGATGACGCGTACCGGCACCAGCCCACGCTGGGCGAGATGGACCTCTACCTGATCGGCGAGGGCAGGCACGAGGAGCTGTGGCAGGTGCTGGGCGCGCACCCGAAAGAGTTCGCTGGCAGCGCGCAGTCCGACCGCCAGCCGTTCGGGAATCTATTCAGCGCCGCGACGGGCACCGCCTTCGCGGTCTGGGCCCCGAACGCCCGCGGCGTGCGGGTGATCGGCGACTTCAACCACTGGGACGGACGTACCCACCCGATGCGCTCGCTCGGCGGCAGCGGAGTCTGGGAGCTGTTCGTGCCGGAGGTCGGCGAGGGCACACGGTACAAGTACGCGATCTGCGGTCCGGACGGCGTGTGGCGGGCCAAGGCCGACCCGCTGGCCGCGCAGGCCGAGGAGCCGCCGGGCACGGCCTCGGTGGTCACCGCCTCGCGGCACGAGTGGGGCGACGGCGAGTGGATGGCGGCGCGGAAGGACCGGGTCCCGCAAGACGAGCCGATGAGCGCGTACGAGGTGCACATCGGGTCCTGGCGACCGGGGCTGTCCTACCGGGAACTGGCCGACCAGCTGACCGAGTACGTGAGGAGGCTGGGGTTCACGCACGTGGAGTTCCTGCCGGTGGCCGAGCACCCGTTCGGCGGCTCCTGGGGATACCAGGTCACCTCGTACTACGCGCCGTCGTCCCGGTACGGCTCGCCGGATGACTTCCGCTACCTGGTGGACCGGCTGCACCAGGCCGGGATCGGCGTGCTTGTGGACTGGGTGCCCGCGCACTTCCCGCGCGACGACTGGGCGCTGGCCCGGTTCGACGGCACGCCGCTGTACGAAGACCCCGACCCGCGGCGCGGCGCGCACCCGGACTGGGGCACGCTGATCTTCAACTACGGCCGGAACGAGGTGCGCAACTTCCTCGTCGCGAACGCGGCCTACTGGCTGGAAGAGTTTCACGTGGACGGGCTGCGGGTGGACGCGGTCGCCTCCATGCTGTACCTGGACTACTCCCGGCAGCCTGGCGAGTGGACGCCGAACGTGTTCGGCGGGAACCAGAACCTGGAAGCGGTCGCGTTCCTGCAGGAGGCCAACGTCACCTGTTACCGGCGCTCGCCCGGCATCACGATGGTGGCCGAGGAGTCCACCGCCTGGCCCGGCGTCACCCGGCCGGTATACCTGGGCGGGCTCGGCTTCGGCATGAAGTGGAACATGGGCTGGATGCACGACACGCTGGCCTACCTGGCCCGCGATCCGGTGTTCCGGCAATACCACCACAACGAGCTGACGTTCTCGCTGGTGTACGCGTTCAGCGAGAACTTCGTGCTGCCGCTCTCGCACGACGAGGTGGTGCACGGCAAGGGCTCGCTGCTCGGCAAGATGCCCGGCGACGACTGGCGCCGGTTCGCCGGGCTGCGGGCGCTGCTGGCCTACATGTGGGCCCACCCGGGCAAGCAGCTGCTGTTCATGGGGTCGGAGTTCGGCCAGGGCGCGGAGTGGTCGGCCGAGCGCGGGCTGGACTGGTGGGTGCTCGATGACGAGATGCACGCCGGGGTACAGCGGCTGGTGCAGGACATCAACGGCGTCTACCGGGACCGCCCGGCCCTGTGGGAGCTGGACACCTCGCCGGACGGGTTCAGCTGGATCGACGCCAACGACGCGGCGGGCAACACGCTGTCATTCCTGCGGCTGTCCCGGGCCGGTGACGTGCTGGCGTGCGTGGCGAACTTCTCCGGCGAGCCGCACCACGGCTACCGGCTCGGCCTGCCGTCGGCCGGGCGGTGGCGCGAGGTGATCAACACCGACGCGGGCGGCTACGGCGGCAGCGGGGTGGGCAACCTCGGCGTGATCGAGGCCACGGACGAGCCCTGGCACGGCCGGCCGGCCTCGGCCACGATCAGCGTGCCGCCGCTGGGCGTGCTCTGGCTGGCCCCGGAGGACGCGACCCCGGCCGGGACCGCCGCCTCGGAGCCACCCGCCGGGGCGAAGGCGGCAGCCGTGCCCGCAGCCAAGCCGACAGCCGTGCCCGCCACCAAGCCGGAAACCCAGGCCACCGCCAAGCCGGAAACCCAGGCCGCCGCCAAGCCGGAAACGAAGGCCGCCGCCAAGCCGGAAACGAAGGCCGCCGCCGAGACCAGCGGCAGAGCCGGCCAGTAGCTCCGGGAATCCGGTAGCAGCAGCGGACGGCCTGCTCGTGCGCGGCGCCCGCATTCCCCAATCCCGACCCCCGGCCGGCACGGATCCGTGGGTTACCGCGTCGGGCAGGGCGGAGTCAGCGCAGGTAGGAGGCGCCGTTGAGGTCGATGATCGTGCCGCTGGCCCATTCGGCCTCGGCCGAGGCCAGCCAGAGCACGGCCGCGGCGATCTCCTCGGGCCTGCCCACCCGGCCGAACGGGCTCTGGCCCCTGATCGCGTCACCGCGCGGGGAGGCCAGTTCCCGCGTGGTCATGTCCGTTTCTACGTAACCGGGGGCGACCGAGGCCACCGCGATACCGTGCGGCGCCAGTTGTCGCGCCATCGACTGGCCGAACGAGTTCAGGCCCGCCTTGCTGGCGCCGTACGCCGGGTGCCTGGGCTCGCCGCGGTAGGCGCCCCTGGAGGTCACGTTGATGACGCGCCCGCCGCCACGCGGGATCATGTGGCGCACGGCGCACCAGGTGGCGTTGACCGCCCCGAGCAGGTTGACGGCGAGCGTGTCCTGCCAGGCGGCCTGCCACTGCTCGTAGCTGACATCGGTGATCGGGTGCGGCTCGTAGATGCCGGCGTTGTTCACCAGGACGTCGAGACCGTCGAGCCCGCGCGCGGCCTCGTCCACCATCCGGCGGATCGCCTCCGGGTCGGCCAGGTCGGCCTGGACCACCAGATGATCGCCGCCCGGCAGCTCGGTGCGCACGCTCTGCGCCGCCGCCGACGCCGCCCGGTAGTGGACGGCCACCCGGTCACCCTGGCCCGCGAACGCCCGGGCGATCGCCCGGCCGATGCCCCGGGAGGCGCCGGTCACCAGGATCGCGCGTCCGGTCACCGGCCTAACTCCGGCGCAGCCTCACCCGTCCAGCCTCGCCACGAACCGCCTCGAGCCCGGCGGAGCGATCTCCTCGTAGTGGGCGGCCACAGCCTTGCCCTCGTCCGAGGCGAAGCCGGCGTTGAGCGCCTTGCTGTCGGCGAAGTACAGCTGGGCCTGGCGGTAATAGGTCTGCTCCCCGTCGACCGAGGCCACGAACCGGGCGGTCTCGGCCCGCTCCAGGCCCGGGATCTTGCTCACCAGCGGCATGTGCGCGCCGAGGAAGTGCTGGTCGAAGTCCTCGGGGTCGTCGGGTTGGGCGTACAGGACCACGAATTTGACTGTCATGCCTGGCAAGCTACCGTTCGTTCAGTGCCGGGGCGGGCTCGGCCCCCGGGAGATCACGGATACCAGCATGGATCTGGCCAGGCACTGGGCGGGCAACGACGGTGTCCCGGTGGTCTGCCTGCCTTCGTTCAGCACCGACCGCGGGGTGACCGAGGCCGCGTTCGACCAGCCCCTGGCGGCGGCGGGCGGCTTGCGCCGGTGTTACGTCGATCTGCCCGGGCACGGCGAGTCGCCGGCCGGCCCGCCGGACTCCGACGGGATCGTCGGCGTGGTCTCCGGCCTCCTCGACCGGGAACTGCCAGGTCAGCGATTCCTGCTGGCCGGCTGGTCCTACGGCGCTTACCTCGCCATGGCGCTGGCCCGGCGGCGGCCCGGCGACGTGGCCGGGATGCTGCTCGTCTGCCCCGGCATCACGATCAGCGTGGCCGACCGGGACCTGCCCGCCGCGCCCGCGGGGCCCGGCGCGCCGGAGGAGGCGGGCTGGCTGGATGACGTCCCCGGCCACCTCCGCGAGCACCTGTCGGTGGCGCTGGGCCATCGCACCCGCGAGGTGGCGCGGCGGGTGTCCCGCGTGCTGACCGGGTCCGCCCCCGGCGACGAGGCCTACCGGGAGCGGCTGCGCGCGACCGGGTATCCGCTGTCCGATGAGGACTCGCCGGTCCCGTTCAGTGGCCCGGTCACGATCGTCACCGGCCGGCAGGACGGGATCGTCGGCTACGCCGATCAGTTCCGGCGGTTGTCGTGCTATCCGGCCGGGAGCTTCGCCGTGCTGGACCGGGCCGGCCATTACCTGCCGTTCGAGCAGCCCCGGGCCCTCGCGGCGCTGGTCAGCGAGTGGCGTGACCGTTGTCTGACGGGCTGAGCCCGCACCCGCTCGCGCTCTGCAGCAGCCCGTCGCCCAGCGGGGTGACCGAGTGCCGCACGGTCACTGGTGATCGTCCATAGCGCCGGCGCGATCAACGCCGTGCTCATCCACGCCACCACCGAGAATATCTGCCGCGCGCTCTCCTGACCGGGCCGCGGCTCACGCGCGACTACGTCACGGCGACGATCCGGGCGCGCACCAGGCGCCCGTCGGCGATCCGCAGCACGCCGAGCGTGCCGTGCGACTGGCGCCTGCGGTCGGTGGGCGAACCGGGATTGAACACCCGCACGCCCTCGCCCGATTGGTCCACCGGGATGTGCGAGTGGCCGAACACCACCAGGTCAGCGCCCGGGAACCTGCGCCGCATCCGGCGCAGGCGACCCGCCGCCTGGCCGCTGTCGTGCAGCATCGCCACCCGCAGGCCGTCCAGGTCGAGCTCCGCCGTCTCGGCCGCGCCCCACGCGGCCACGTCCGGGCCGTCGTTGTTGCCGCGGACCGCGTGCACCGGCGCGTACTGGGCGAGCTCGTCCAGCACTTCGGCCGTGCACACGTCGCCCGCGTGCAGGATGACGTCGGCCTGCCGCAAGTGCCGGGCGACCCGCGGCGGGCACGACTTCCAGCGGCGCGGCGCGTGCGTGTCGGCCAGGGCTACCACCCTCACCCCGCCATCCTGGCCTGACGGCTGCGATCACGCCACAAGGCCGCGCGGCGGGCGCGGACCGCTGGAAGGAGCGGCCGGTTCAGGCAGCGCATTAGGCGCGTTATGGCAGCCCTAATGCTCCGAGATCATGAAGGATTCACGGTGCCGTCTCGCATGCTGAGACAGCACGGGGCGTCGTGCATGCTGAGATAGCGAGCTCTCGCGCATCAGGTCAGGGTGGCAGTGACCGCTTCCACGCCGGCGATGAACAGGTCGATCCCGAACCGGTAGTGGAACTCGGGGTCGTCGCAGCGGGTGAGCTCGGCGGCGCACTCGACCACGCGCGGGTACTGGCCCGCGGGCAGCATCGCCATCCGCACCTGGCTCTGGCGCAGGTGCTCTTGCAGCTCGGCGTCGGTCATGCCCGGCTTGGTTCCGGGCTCGCTCATCCTGAGCATCAGCCCGGTCCACAGCGTGCTGCGCGCGATCGCGCTGGCGTGCCGCTGATCGAACCCGGCGCCGCGCAGCACCTCGAGCGTGACCTCGGTGGCGCGCAGTGCGGGCTCGCTCTGCTTTTCCATCTCCAGCAGCAGCTGAGACGCGCTCGGATGGGCGCGCAGCACTGCGATCAGGGATTCCATCAGGCCGCGCAGCTGCCGGGACCACGGCTTGGACGGGTCGACGTTGATGTCGATCTCGCCCCACAGTTGATCAGCGAGCCCGGTGAGCAGGTCTTCCTTGCTGCGGAAGTGCCAGTACAACGCCATCGGCGTGACGCCGAGGTCCTGGGCCAGCCGCCGGATGGTCAGCTTGTCGAGGCCGCCGGCGTCGGCCAGCGCGAGACCGCGGTCGACCACGGCCTGCCTGCTCAGCCGGGTTCGCTCCGCCTCGGGTGCCTGTGTGTTTGCCATATCAGTTGACAACTATACACCGTACATGCCACGCTGTACCGCGTACATGTACAACGTATATGAACAGCGTACATGTACCAGGTACAGGAACCGGCTCCTCATGAGATGGAGACTTCAGATGCCCCGACGGTGGTGGACGCTGGTGGCGGTGAGCCTGGCCACCTTCATGACTTATCTCGACAACAACATCGTGAACGTCGCGATCCCGACCATTCAGCGGAGCCTGCACCTGTCGGTGGCCGGTCTGGAGTGGGTGGTCAGCGGGTACGTGCTAGTGTTCGCCGGGCTGATGCTGGTCGGCGGGAGGCTGGCCGACGTGTTCGGCAGGCGCCGTGTGTTCCTGATCGGGCTGTCGGTGTTCACCCTCTCCTCGCTCGCGGCCGGCCTGGCCACCAGCGGCGGGATGCTGATCGCCTTCCGCGCGGCCCAGGGGCTGGGCGCGGCACTGCTGGTGCCGACCACCCTGGCGATTATCATCGCCACCTTCGACGACGTCAGGGAGCGCACCCGGGCGATCGGCATCTGGACCGCGATCAGCGCGCTCGCGCTGGCGTTCGGCCCGCTCATCGGCGGGTTCATCAGCCAGAACTTCCACTGGGGCTGGATCTTCTTCATCAACGTTCCGGTCGGCATCGTCACGTTCGCCATGGCCGTGGCCTGGATGGCCGAATCGCGCGGCCGGTCGGCCTCGCGCCGCCTGGACATCCCCGGCCTGACCTCGTCCGCGGTCGCGCTGTTCACGCTGACCTACGCCCTCATCGAGGGTCACGCCCGGGGCTGGACCTCGGCTCAGATCCTCGGCTCGTTCGCGGTGGCCGCGGCGGCGGCCCTGATCTTCGTCCTGATCGAGGTGCGGTCGCAGCACCCGATGATCCAGATCTCGCTGTTCCGGTCCCGCGCGTTCAGCGGCGGAACGGTGGTGATGATGATGTGGGCGTTCGGAGTCTTCGGCATCTACTTCTTCACCTCGCTGTACCTGCAGAGCATCCTCGGCTTCTCGCCGCTCAAGGCGGGGCTCGCGTTCTTGCCGATGGCGCTGGTGCTGGCGGTGTTCGCGACGATCTCCGAGCCGGTCGCGGCCCGGATCAGCGCGCACCGCACGGTCGCGCTCGGCCTGGCGATCATGGTCGGCGGGCTGTACCTGTTCGCCCGGCAGGGCCTGCACGCGAGCTACGCCGGCCTGATGCCCGGGTTCCTGCTGTTCGGCGCCGGGGCGGGGCTGATGAACGTGCCGCTGACCAACGCGATCCTGGAGTCGGTCCCGGCCGACCGGTCCGGGGTGGCATCGGCACTGATAAACGCCTCCCGCGAGGTGGCCGGCCTGCTGGGCATCACGGTGATCGGAGCCGTGCTCAGCTCCCGCGAGGGCGCGGCGCTGCGCAGCGGTGCCGCACCAGCCCGGGCGTTCCTTGACGGGTACCACGCGGGCCTGGCCGTCACGCTGGCCCTGATCGGCGCGGGTATCGTCGTGGCCATGGTCACCCTGCGCCGGACAGCGCGCCCGGCGGTCCCGGCCATACCGGTGCCGGCGGAGCAGGTCGCGCAGGAGATGCAAGAGGCCGCGATCGACTAAGCCCGCTCCCCGGAGGATGACATGACCACCGTCACGCCGCAGTTCGCCAGCCCGGTCGACTATGAGGCCTACGGCGTGTACGGGCCCAAGGGAATGGGTGGCGCGGACCGGAGCTTCGTCCGGCCGCGCTACCCGTTCCAGGGCCGGGTGAGCGCGGACGGCCACACCGGCTTCCTGGCCGAGCCGGGGCGTTACCACCTCTACATCGCGCTCGGCTGCCCCTGGGCGCACCGGACGGCGATCGTCAGGAGGCTGAAGAAGCTCACCGACGTCGTCTCGCTGTCGCTGGTCGACGACGTGCGGGACGGGCGCGGCTGGGCCTTCCGGGCCGCGCGGGGCCCGGATCCGGTGAACGGCTTCACGCTGCTGCGGCAGGCCTACGAGGCCACTGAGCCCGGCTATCCCGGGCACATCTCCGTCCCGGTGCTGTGGGACCGGCAGGCCAGCCGGATCGTCAGCAACAACTTTCCCGACATCACGATCGACCTGGAGACCCAGTTCGATGAGTGGGCGGACCGCGGCACCGACCTGTACCCGGTGCCGCTGCGCCCGCAGATCGACGAGCTCAACGCGCTGATCTACGAGACGGTGAACAACGCCGTGTACCGCATCGGCAACACCACCTACCAGGAGGAATACGACGAGCTGACCGGCCGCCTGTTCACCACCCTCGACGAGCTCGAGCGGCGGCTGGCCGACCGCAGGTTCCTGTTCGGCGACGCGATCACCGAGGCCGACATCCGGCTGTGGGTGACGCTGGCCCGGTTCGACGCCGCCTACTACGGGCTGTTCAAGGTCAACCTGCGCAGGCTGACCGATTACCCGAACCTGTGGGGCTACGCCCGCGACCTGTACCAGCGTCCGGCGTTCCGGGAGACGACGGACTTCGGCGCGATCAAGACCGCCTACTACGGCGGCTTTGCCCGGCTCAACCCGGCGCGCATCATCCCGGCCGGCCCCGATATCGACTGGGAGGCACCGCACGGACGCGCGCGTCTGTCCGGGTAGCCGTCGTCGGCCCTCCCGCGCCGGCCCGCGCTGGCGGTAGGGCGGGAACGAGGTCACAGCAGGGCGAGCAGCCAGCCAGGGCCGGTGACCGAGGCTCCGGCCGCCTCGCACCGGCGGCGCAGCTCCCGGTCCGCGGTGACCACCAGCCGGCGCCCCGGCAGCGCGCGAGCCTCGGCCACGATCGCGTCATCGCCCGAACCGGGAGCCGGCACGACCCGCACGTGATCAGGCGAGGGAAAGGCCGCGCGCCGCGCGGCGCCCTCGACCACCAGTACCAAGTCCGGGAACCAGCGGTCCAGTGGCGGCAGGCCCGGCAGGCCCGGTAGGCCATCCACGCCTCGCTCGGCCAGGGAAACGAGCTGGCCGTGCAGCCGCAGCGCAGCCGCGGCGCGGTCTCGCCACCAGCCGTCCGGTCGCGCGCCCATGACGTTGGCCACGTCCACGATGACCGACACCGGGGTGAGGGCCTGCGAGAGCACGGGCCAGCGCCCGGCGAAACCGGGATGCAGCCGCAGCGACGGCACGCGCGCCACGTCCACCCAGCGTGCGGCGGTGATCTCCGGGCTGGCCGCGCGCACGGGGAACGGCGCGCCGGCTGCCGCGACATATGTCTGGTACGACCAGCCGCCGTGGTCGTCGAGCAGCATGCCCTGTACATCGACTTCGCCGGGCGGCAAGCCACACTCCTCCGCCGCCTCCCGCAGCGCCGCCGCGATCGGCGACTCGTCGCTGTCCCTGGCGCCGCCCGGCGGCCCCCACGTGCCGCCGTGCTGGCCCCACCGGCTGCGCCTGGCCAGCAGGACGCGGACCCCGTCAGGCTCCCCGCCCGGCTCCGCCTCCGGCCCTGCGTACGCGAGCAGCCCGACCGCGCCGAACCGCCCCCAGTGCGTGTGGCCCCGGTCGCAGCGGGCCCAGCCATCTCCGTCCTGCCCGGCCATGGCGGCGACGATAGCGGACGGCGCACCACCCACGGCCCAGGCCCGGGCCCGCAGCCCACGGCCAGGACAGACCGCAGCCCACGGCCGGGACGGACCGCAGCCGTAAGCTGGGCGCATGCCTGACGCGACCCTGGCCGACACTCCCGGGCTGACCGGCCTCAGCACCGTGATCAGAAAGCTGCCCGGGCGGCAGAAGTCCCCGCTGATCCTGGAGCTCGACCTGACCGAGGGGCTGGCCGACGAGCCACCCGCCGACCCGGTGTCCGCGCTGCTGGCCATGCGCCGGACCCGGCTGGGCGATGTACTCGACGGACTGCGCCGGGCCCGGGCCGACCACCGGGTGCGCGCCCTGGTGGCCAAGGTCGGCGGGCGCCGGATCGGGCTCGGCGGCGTGCAGGAACTGCGTGACGCGGTCGCCGACTTCGGCCGGGCGGGCAAGCTCACGGTGGCCTGGGCGGAGACGTTCGGCGACTTCTCGGCCGGCAACGTGCCCTACTACCTGGCCACCGCGTTCGACCGGATCTGGCTGCAGCCCTCCGGTGACCTGGGTCTGACCGGCGTCGCGGTGCAGAACGTGTTCCTGCGCGAGGCACTGGACAAGCTCGGCGTGGACTATGAGGTCGGCAAGCGGCGCGAGTACAAGTCCGCGGCCGACACGCTGACCGAGCGCGGCTTCACCGGTCCGGCGCGGGAAGCCACCGAGCGGCTGACCGCCTCGATCTCGGGCCAGCTCATCACGGCGATCGCGCAGCGGCGCGGCATCGGCGCCGAGCAGGCCAGGGCGCTGATCGACCGCGGCCCGTTCCTGGCCGCCGAGGCACTCGAGCTGAAGCTGGTGGACGAGCTCGGCTACCGGGACGAGGTGTACGCGGCGGTCCGCAGGAAGGCCGGCCAGGACGCGGTGACGCAGTACGTCGGGCGCTATCAGCGGTCCCGCGTGCTGGCCCAGCGCGTGCGCACGCCGCCGAACCCGCGCGAGCAGTTCGTCGCGCTCATCCACGCCTCCGGGCCGATCAGGCGCGGCAGCAGCTCACGCGGGCCGCTGATGACGGCGATGGGCTCGGACACCGTGACGTCCGCGCTGCGCGCGGCGGCCAGGAACGGGCGGGCCAGGGCGATCCTGCTCCGGGTGAACAGCCCTGGCGGCTCCTACGTGGCCTCGGACGCGATCTGGCGCGAAGTCGTCCGGGTCCGCGGCGCGGGCAAGCCGGTCGTGGTGTCGATGGGCGACGTGGCCGCATCCGGCGGCTACTTCATCTCGATGGCCGCCGACGTGATCGTGGCCCAGCCGGGCACCCTGACCGGCTCCATCGGCGTGATCGCGGCCAAGCCCGTGCTGCGCGAGCTGTTCGACCGGGCGGGGATCAGCACGGACTCGGTGGCCGAGGGGGCGCACGCGACGATGTTCGCGCCCACCCGCCCGTTCAGCGAGGACGAATGGGAACGGGTCAACACCTGGCTGGACCGGATCTACGCGGACTTCACCGGCAAGGTTGCCGCCGGGCGCAGGCTGACCGCCGCGCAGGTGGAGGAGGTGGCTCGCGGCCGGGTCTGGACCGGCGCGGACGCGCTGGAGCACGGCCTGGTGGATGAGCTGGGCGGGCTGGACGCCGCGGCGGCGCATGCCCGCCGCCGGGCCGGACTGCCCGATGACGCTCCGCTGCGGCAGTTCCCGAGGCCCAGCCCGCTGGAGCGGCTGCGCCCGCCGGCTTCGAGCGAGGCCGCCTCCGCCGCTCCGGCCCGGCTGCTGGCCGAAGGCTGGGGCCCGGTGGCCGCGATCGCGGCCCGGGCGGGCTTGCCGGCGTACGGACCGCTGCTGCTGCCGGGAAGCTGGAAGATCGATTGACCGAACGGGCCGTCCCGGACCGGTCTCGGAGCGCCGGTGCCGGGCCACAGGCTGTCACCGCGGCACTGGCCTCGTTCGCTTCGGGCGTCACGCTCGTCATGATCGCTGACGGGCGCGATGACATCGGGACCACGGTCAGCGCTTTCTGCCCGGTGTCGCTGGATCCCCCGCTTGTCCTGGTGGCGCTGATGGCCGAGTCCTACCCGGCGGAGGCGGTGGCGCGCCCCGGCGGCCCGGCCGGGTTCGCCGTCACGCTGCTGGCCGCCGGCCAGCGGGTGCTGGCCGGCCGGTTCGCGGCCGCCGGGCGACCGGGGGCGCGGCTGCTGCTTGACGACGTGCCGCACATCCGCGGCCGCCATTCCGGCGCGCTGATCGCAACCGGCGGCCTGGCCGCAGTCGATTGCGCAACGGAGACCCTGACGCTGGCGGGAGATCATCTGCTCGTCACGGGCCGGGTTCTGGACGCGCCCTACGCAGGGGAATCGTCGGATCCACTGATCAGATTCCGCGGCCGGTACCCGGCGCTGAGCCAGCCCGGATGAGATTGCCGATGCACTTGCTCCTGCAACTGCGTCTGCACGTCACCCCGGTCGTGTCAGACTAGGGATCCGAGGCATCGGCGGGGGGCGGAGCCGAGGCACCGACGGAGGGCGAGGATGACCGAGGCAGGGCAGGCTCCCCCCGGCGTGGACCCGTCCACGCCGAGTCCTGCGCGGCTGTATGACTACTATCTGGGCGGCAGCAGCAACTTCCCGGCCGACCGGGCCGCGGGTGACCGGCTGCGCGAGGCGCTGCCCGATCTGTACGACTCGGCCTGGGCCAACCGCGGCTTCCACCAGCGGTCGGCCCGCTGGATGGCCGGCGAGCAGGGCATCGGCCAGTTCATCGACATCGGATGCGGGCTGCCCACGAAAGGCACCACGTACCAGGCCATCTCGCCGGTACGCCCGGACGCGCGCGTGGTGTACGTGGACAACGACCCGATGGTGAGCGCGATGTCCGGGGGGCTGCTCGCCGACGACGCGCACACCGGGCTGATCATGGTCGACATGCGGGATCCCGACGCCGTGCTGAACCACCGGCACCTGCGCTCGCTGATCGACTTCAGCAAGCCGGTCGGGCTGCTGATGACCGCGGTCGTGCACTTCGTGGCCGACGGCTCCGACCCGTGGGGCCTGGTGAAACGGTATCTGGACGCGCTCGCGCCGGGTAGCTACCTGGCGCTGTCGCACGCGACCGCCGACAAGCTGCCGCCGCGCTCGGTTCAGGCGCTCTACGACACCTACAAGGGCGCCACCACGGAGATCTACCTGCGGACCAGGGTCGAGGTGACGCGGTTCTTCGAGGGGCTGGACCTTGTCCCCGCCTACCTGGACGCGGAGCCGGCGGTGACCTACGTGGGCGTGTGGGGGGCCGATGACCCCGAGACCGCCGATACCGAGGGATCGCGGGTGCTGTACTGCGGCGTGGCCGGGCGGCCGTGACCGCACAGCGCGGCGGGCCCGCCGCGCCCGGCCACCCCGGGGGGCCCGGCAAGCCCACCGTGGAAGAACTCGGCATCGATGTCCGGGCGCAGGACTGGCAGCGTTCGGGCGGCGGGGCCGGATCCATCGAGATCGCCTTCGTCGGCTTCGGCGGCGCGGCGGCCCCCGCGGGGGGCGAGTGGGTGCTCATGCGGGTGGCCGATGACCCGGCTCAGCGTGTCCTCGTCTACGACCGGCACGAGTGGGAGTGCTTCCTCGACGGGGTCAAAAACGGTGAATTCGACGACGCGGCCGAGTAACGGGCCAATTCATCAGGATCTCCTGGTAGGCAACTAAGAGTTACATCCCCCGGCGGCCGGAAAAGGGGCCGGGCGGCGATGGCGGGCGCATTCCGGCCACCACGGGCTGGCGACTCGCTGGCGCCCTCGAACGTCCGTCACCTGGGCAAACACCGAAGGTGACAACGGTACAGTCACGGTCCAGTGAACAACCGCGAAATTTGTGATTCACAACTTAGGCACGGCTATACTCACAGGCAGGCCTTGTCAAGAAGGGGCTTCGATGAGTGACGAGGGCTATGGCGCCACGGTAGCCAAGCGCCGCCTGTCGCACCGCCTGTCCGTGCTGCGCAGGCGGAGCGGGCACACCGCCAATCACGTCTGCGACATGCTCAACTGGGGCCGCGGCAAGGTCGGGCGGTTCGAAGCCAACCAGTGGAAGCGACCGGAGATGAGCGACGTCCGCGACCTGCTCCGGCTCTACGGAGTCGACGGAGCGGAAGCGGACGAGATCGAAGAGCTCGCCATGCAGGCCCGGGTCCGGCCCTGGTGGCGTGAGTACCCGGAGATTTTCGACAACGAGTTCCCCGGGTTCGAGAACGACGCGCTCGTCATCAGCGCATTCATGCCGCTCACCCTGCCCGGCCTGCTCCAGACGACCGCGTACATCGAGGCACTGATGCGGACGGCCGCCAGGCCGCCGGTGTGGCAGCGGCGGGCCCTGGAGAGCAGGCAACGGCGGCAGGAAATCCTAGACCGCAGCGATAGCACCGCTCCCCGGCTGGTCGCGGTGATCACCGAGGCGTCCCTGCTCTACCGGTGGGGGGCAAAAGAGGACCGGCGGGAGCAGATCGAGCACCTCGCCGAGGTGAGCGGCCAGCCCAACGTGGAGTTGCGCATTCAGCGCTTCGAGGACGGGCCGCCGCAGGGCACGTTCTCGTCGATCAACATCTTCGGCCTGCCCGCGGGCGACCCCACGCTTGTCTACCTGGAGACTGACTACTCGATCGAGGAGGTGAGCCGCACGGCAGAGGTGAACACCTATATACGAGCCTTCGGCCGGGTCCGCGACGCGGCCCTTGAGCCATCCGATACCACGTTCTACCTCAGGCAACTTGCCGAGCAAATGGAGTGAGCAATGATCGACCTGTCTCGAGCGATCTGGCGCAAAGCCAGGAGAAGCAACGGGGGTAACGGCGGTTGCGTGGAGATCGCCGCGAACCTTCCCCAAGTCGCCGTCCGCGATAGCAAGCACCCGGAGGGCGGGGCCCACGTGATCGAGCGCGCGGTGTTCACCGCGTTCCTCGAGGACGTGAAGGCGGGCCGCTACGACATCTAGATGATCGATAGCGGACCGAAGGAGGAGCCCTGGGCTGCATCCCCGGGGCTCCTCCTTCATGCCGCCTGTCTCGAGGCCCGACGTACGCCATCCGGCTACGCCGACTATGAACTCTACACAGGCAGGCGCTCACCGGCTATGATCGCCGCCTGCCACCAGTCGGTTACATTTCTGTCACCTGAGCGACGCCGACACGAACCGGCAAAAGGCGCGGATTTGTCCGGATGCCATTGCATCGAAGGGCTCACGACTCATAATCTGTGTTTCACAGATCAATGACTCGTGAAGGCTGAGCATCATGTTTGCGGTGTCCTTCATCGCCTGGTCGGCGGCGAACTGATGCCAGCGACCCTCGCGGGGGCAGCCTCGATGAGCAGGCCGGCGAGCACCACGGCCGATGGGTGCCTGGCCTGGCCGCTGCCGCTCGACGGCTCCTGCGCGGGCGTGGCCAGGCGGCTGTTCCGCGAGGCGGTAGCCGATATGGGGCTGCCTGCGGACGTGGTCCACGACGGCGTCACGATGGTCAGCGAACTAGCCGCCAACACCCTGCACTCGCAGGGCAACATCGAGTTCGACGGCAGCGGGCGCCGGCCCGTCACCGGGTGTCCCGAACTGTGGTCTTACGTGCGCGGCTGCGCCACCGGCTACGAGCTGGTCTGCAAGGTCTTCGATTCGCAGCGGGGGTGGAAGGCCGGCGCCCCGCCGGATCCGGCCCGGGTGTCCCTGGAATCGATCAACGGCCGCGGCCTGAAGGTCGTGTCCGAGCTGTCCGGCGGCCGGTGGGGCCATCACCTGACCCGCGCCCGGCTGGGCCGGTGGAAGGTGCAGGGCAAGGCGGTCTGGTTCGCGATCCCGGTGCCCGCGGCCCGCGGCGCGGCCCGCCTCACCGGGCACCCGGCCAGCTCCTGGGACGCCGCCAGGGAACTCGAGGACCTGATCACCGACCGCGGGATCGGCCGTCGGCTGGTGCGCAACGACGCGGCGGCCGCAGACATCTCGGTGCTGTCTGTCCGCAGCGATCTGACCGTGTGGTGCCGCAACGGCATCGCCTCCTGGACGACCCGCGACGGCTACCAGCGGCGGGGCTTCGCCGACCTGGTCGAGGTGTCGGAGCAGGTGGTCCGCGTGAACGAGGAACTCGATCTGGCGAACGGGAGAGAGCTGGTCTTAGCACCCGCGTGACGGCTGGGTGCCACCGGCCGGTCCGCCGAATGTCGGCGTTGCCGAACGTCGGCTCCCCGGTCCGGGCACACCCAGCCTTCAGCCGAACGGGATTACCCAGGCGAGCCCCAGGCCAGCTCGCCGTTGCGCCAGACCGCAACCACGAGAGGCACGCCGGGGCGGTAAGCCAGGTAGCTATGTGAGGGTGCGTCCAGCATCGCGAGGTCGGCACGGGCGCCCACGGCTAGGTGACCGACGTCGGTGCGGCGCAGGGCGCGCGCGCCGCCGGCGGTGGCAGACCAGACCGCCTCCCGGGTGGTCATGCGCATCTCACGGACGGCGAGCGCGACGCACAGCGACATGCTAGAGGTGAAGCAGGAGCCGGGATTGCAGTCGGTGGCCAGCGCCACCGTGGCGCCGGCCGCGAGCAGCCGCCGGGCGGGCGGGTAAAGCTGCCTGGTCGAGAACTCCACCCCCGGCAGCAGCGTGGCGACGGTCGGCGAACTGGCCAGCGCGTCGACATCGCCGCTGGTCAGATGGGTGCAATGATCGGCGGACGCGGCGCCGGCCGCCGTCGCCACCTGCACGCCCGGCCCGGGGCCTAGCTGGTTGGCGTGCACACGCGGAGCGAGGCCCCTGGCCTGCCCGGCCCGCAGCACGGCGGTGGCCTCGTCCGCGCCGAACGCACCCCGCTCGCAGAACACGTCCACCCACCTGGAGTGCGGGGCGCAGGCCTCGAGCATCGGGCCGCAAACCAGATCGACGTAGCCGGCGGTGTCGCCGTCGAACTCGGGCGGGACGATGTGCGCGCCCAGGAACGTGACCTCGTCGGTCACCTCGGAGGCCAGGCTGACGCTGCGCGCCTCGTCGGCGACGGTCAGGCCGTACCCGGACTTGCACTCGAACGTCGTGGTTCCCTGCCGGAGCATCTCGGCGACCAGGCGGCGCAGGCCGGCCCGGAGCTCGGGATCGGTGGCCTTCCTGGTCGCGGCCACCGTCGAGGCGATGCCGCCCGCCCGGTAGGGGGCGCCCGCCATCCGGGCGGCGAATTCCTCGCCGCGCTCCCCGGCGAAGACCAGGTGGGCGTGCGAGTCCACGAATCCCGGCAGGACCGCCCGGCCGCGCGCGTCCACGATCTGGTCCGCGGCAGGCGCCCGGGCCGCGGGCCCCGTCCAGGCCACCCGTTCGGCCTCCATGACCAGCGCCGCGGCGCTGATCGAGGTGAACGCCCCGGCGCCGTCGCTGCCCGGGCCGTCGTCGTCCGCCGCGTTCGTGACGAGCTCACCGACGTTGGTGATCAGCGTGCTCATGGCGGTGCCTTGCGTGGCGCTCGCCGTCGCCGGTTCACGCTTGGATCATTTCCGGTCGGGTGCGGATCGCGCCAGCCGGCGGCTCCGTGTCGCGGGCAGTTTCATGGTCACGGTTTCGCGTCACCCTGCGTCAGCCAAGAACGCCGCGGATAGCGGCGGACAGTGCCGCGGGCACGTCATCGACCAGCAGGTGCCGGCCGTCGCGGACTACGTCCCGGCCGCCGGCCACGACGCTGCGGACGTCCGCGGCGGTGGCCGCGAACACGACGCTCTCCAGCGCGGTGGCTTCGGTGGCGCCGGCCAGCCGGGGGGTGTCGAGCGCGACCGTCACCAGGTCGGCGAGCGCGCCGGGCGCAATCTCGCCTGCCCCGGCCCAGCCCAGGCACGCATGCCCGGCCACGGTGGCCGCCCGGGCCAGGTCGCCGGCGCTGAACTGGCCGCGCTGGCCGGTGGCCAGCCGCTGGGTCAGCTCGATTCCGCGGGCCTCCGCGAACAGGTCCACCACCGCCTGGCTGTCGCTGCCGACCGACAGCGGGCTGCCGGCCGAGGCCAGCGCGCGGGCCGGGCCGATCCCGTCGGCCAGATCCGCCTCCGTGGTCGGGCAGAAGCAGGCGCAGGCCCGGCTGCCGCCCAGCAGCTCGACGTCGCTCGGCGTCAGGTGCGTGGCGTGCACCATGGTGCTCCTCGGGCCCAGGGCCCCGGCCTGGTAGAGCACCGCGGCCGGGCTGGCGCCGTAGGCAGCGCGGCAGGCCTCGTTCTCCGCCCGCTGCTCGGACAGGTGGGCGTGCAGCGGCGCGCCGTAGCGCTGCGTCCAGGCCACCACCGGGTGCATCTGGCCGGGCGGCACCGCGCGCACCGAATGGATCGCCGCCCCCGCCCGGGCGTGCGGGCCGAGCATCCCGTGCGGGTCCGGCGCGAGCGCCTCCACCCGGTCCGCCCAGTGCCGCGCGTCGCCGTCGCCGAACCGCAGCTGGGGGCCGGACAGCGGCTCCGGCCGCCCGTCGCAGGACAGGCCGCCGGCCAGGTAGCAGGTGTCGAGCAGCGTGATCCGCAGACCCGCCTGCGCCGCGGCCCGCAGCAGCGCCTGGCCCATCGCGTTCGGGTCGGCGTACGGCACCCCGCCGGGCCCGTGGTGCAGGTAATGGAACTCCCCCACGCAGGTGACCCCGGCCAGGCTCATCTCGGCGTACACCGCACGCGCGAGCGCCAGATAGCTGTCCGGGTCCAGCTCCTCCGCCACCTGGTACATCCGCTCCCGCCAGGTCCAGAACGTGCCCTGCCCGGCCTGGGTGATCCCGCGCAGCGCGCGGTGAAACGCGTGCGAATGCGCATTGGCCAGCCCGGGCAGGGTCAGCCCCCGGAGCCGAACGGCGCCGGGCGCGGCCGCCGGGGGCACGCCAGCCCGCACCGTGGTGAACCGGTCACCCGCCGCCTCGATGAGCACGTCGCGCTGGACGCCCGGCCCGACCAGCCAGGCGAGATCGGCGTGCCAGCTGCGGACGGCGGGAGAGGATGTCACCGGCAGGCCAGATCCTCGAGCACCGCGGCGAGTGCGGTTACGCCCAGCTCGCAGTCTGCGGGCTCGGCGCGCTCGGCGGGCGCGTGCGAGACGCCGGTGGGGTTGCGGACGAACAGCATGGCGGTCGGCAGCCGGGCCGCCAGCACCCCCGCGTCGTGGCCGGCGCCGGTCGCCAGGACGGGGGCGTCGATCCCCGCCGCGGCCAGCACCGCCACGATCCGATCCCGCAGCTCCGGGTCGAAGTTCACCGGCGGCGTGACGGACTCGACGCGGACGCCGACCGCCACATCGTGATCGCGCGCGGCCCGCTCGGCGGCCGCCCGGATCGTGGCCACCGTCTGGTCCAGGCCGGCCTGATCGGGCGCGCGAGCGTCCAGCCAGGCGCGAACCGACGAGGAGATCGCGTTGACGCCGCCTGGATCGGCCACGATCTTGCCGAACGTCGCGAGCGTCCCCAGCCGGGCCGCGCACTCCCGCGCGGCGAGCGCCGTCGCGGCGAACGGCAGCATGGGGTCCTGCCGGTCCGCCAGCCGGGCCGTCCCGGCGTGATCGGCCCGGCCGGTGAAGTCGAAGCGCCAGCGGCCGTGCGGCCAGATACCCGCGGCGACTCCGAGCGCGGCGCCCGGCGGATCGGCCAGCGCCCGGCCCTGCTCGACGTGCAGCTCGACGAAGGCGGCGATGCCGCCCAGCAGGTCCTCGTCGGGGCCGATCAGGGCGGGGTCGTACCCGGCGGCGGCCATGGCCTCGGCCAGGCTGACCCCGGCGCCATCGCGCAGCGCCCGCGCCGTGCCCGGGTCCACCGTCCCGGTCAGCAGCCGGCTGCCCAGGCAGGCGAGCCCGAACCTGGCCCCCTCCTCCTCGCAGAACGCGGTGACGGCGATGGGGCTGGCCGGTACCCGGCCCCGGTCACGGAGCAGGTCGATGGCGGCGAATCCTGATGCCACCCCGAGCGGGCCGTCGAAGGCGCCCCCGTCCGGCACCGAGTCCAGGTGGCTGCCGGTCACGATGGCCCCGGTCCGCCGGGCCCCCCCGGGCGGATCCCACCAGGCCCACAGGTTGGCGTCGCGGTCGGCCGAGACGGCCAGCCCGCGCTCGGCGGCCGCGGCGCGGAACCAGGAACGGCAGGCCAGCTCGGCCTCCGTGAACGCGTACCGGCGGTAGCCGCCGGCCGGATCGTCTCGCCCGATCGGAAGCAGCGACTCCCACAGGCGGGCCAGGCTCATGCGCCAGGCGGAGCCATCGGGATCTTCACCCCGCGCTGCGCGGCCACCTCGGAGGCCAGCTGGTAACCGGCGTCGGCGTGCCGCATCACGCCCATCCCCGGGTCGTTGGTCAGCACCCGCTCCAGCTTGCGCCCGGCGAGCGGCGACCCGTCGGCCACGCAGACCTGGCCGGCATGGATCGACCGGCCGATGCCGACGCCGCCGCCGTGATGGACGCTCACCCACGACGCGCCCGAGGAGGTGTTGACCAGGGCGTTGAGGATGGGCCAGTCCGCGATCGCGTCCGATCCGTCGGCCATCGCCTCGGTCTCCCGGTAGGGAGAGGCGACCGAGCCGCAGTCGAGGTGGTCGCGGCCGAGCACGATCGGGGCCGAGACCTCGCCACGTGCGACGAGATCATTGAAGGCCAGGCCCGCCCGGTTCCGCTCGCCGTAGCCGAGCCAGCAGATCCGGGCCGGCAGGCCCTGGAAGTGCACCTTCTCGCGGGCCAGCCGGATCCACCGAGCGAGCGCCTCGTTACCGGGGAACAGGTCGAGGATCGCCTGGTCGGTGACCGCGATGTCCTTCGGGTCGCCGGACAGCGCGGCCCAGCGGAACGGGCCCTTGCCCTCGCAGAACAGCGGCCTGATGTAGGCGGGCACGAACCCGGGGAAGTCGAAGGCCCGCTGGTAGCCGGCCAGCTCCGCCTCGCCCCGGATCGAGTTGCCGTAGTCGAACACCTCGGCGCCGCGGTCCTTGAAGCCGACCATCGCCTCGACGTGGGCCGCCATCGACTCCCGCGCCCGGCGGGTGAAGCCCCCGGGGTCCTCGGCGCGCAGCACGGCCATGTCCTCGAACGGGACACCGCGCGGCAGGTAGGTCAGGGGATCATGGGCCGAGGTCTGGTCGGTCACGACGTCGATGGGGGCGCCCATCGCGAGCAGGGCCGGAACCACCTCAGCGGCGTTGCCGAGCACCCCGACCGACAGCGGACGGCCGGCGTCGCGCGCCGCGACCGCCCGGCGGACCGCGTCGTCGACGCCGTCGGCGGCCTCGTCGAGGTAGCCGTACTCGATCCTGCGGTCGATCCGGGACGGATCACAGTCCACGCAGAGCGCCACGCCGCCGTTCATCGTCACCGCGAGCGGCTGCGCGCCGCCCATGCCGCCCAGACCCGCGGTCAGCGTGATCGTGCCGGCCAGCGAGCCGCCGAACCGCTTGGCCGCGACGGCCGCGAACGTCTCGTAGGTGCCCTGCAGGATGCCCTGGGTGCCGATGTAGATCCACGAGCCGGCCGTCATCTGGCCGAACATGGTCAACCCCAGGCTCTCCAGCCGCCGGAACTCCTCCCAGGTGGCCCACTGCGGCACGAGCAGCGAGTTGGCGATCAGCACCCGGGGCGCCCACTCGTGCGTCCGCGCCACGCCGACCGGCTTGCCCGACTGGACCAGCAGCGTTTCGTCGTCGCCCAGCTCGGTCAGCGATGCGACGATGGCGTCGTAGGCGTCCCAGCTGCGCGCCGCGCGGCCGGACCCGCCGTACACAATGAGCTGGTCAGGATGCTCGGCCACCTCGGGATCGAGGTTGTTCATCAGCATCCGCATGGCCGCCTCCTGCGGCCACGCCTTGCAGGTCAGGGCGGAGCCGCGGGGGGCACGCACCGGGCGCGGTCCCGAGCGGCCGCCCGCGTTTGCTGAGCCGCTTTCGTTGCCCGTCGCCATCGCCGCTCCCAGACGTGACTGGTCAGCCGTTGAGGTTGCAGATCGCCGCGACGCAGGCGGCCTCCGCTCCCGGTCACGGTGATCGGTTCGAACCTTACCCCCCGGGTTACCCGGTTACCGTGACGGCCCAGGTCAGCCGGCCGTGGCCGGCCGGGGAACCCCCGGCCGGCCGCCGACTGCCACGGCGGCTACTTCAGGCCCTCCTGGGCCAGGAAGCCCGCCGCGACCTGCTGGTAGCTCGCGTGGCTGATCACGAGCGCCTTGTCCATCGCCAGCAGCGCCGGGGTGGTCAGCTTCGCGGAGATCCCATTGAGGATGCCTTCGATCTTCGCGTCGACGCCCGGCTTGTAGACCAGCGGGACCACGTTCTGCGCGGCGAAGTTGAACTTGGGGTCGGCCAGGCTCATCAGGTGGTCGGTGATGATCTGCGGCGTCGTGGTGAACACGTCAGCGGCCTGCACCTTCCCGTTCGTCAGGTCGGTGAGGGTAACGGGGCCCGACAGGTCGGTCGGAATGAAGTTCTTGAACACCAGCCCGTAGCGCTTCTTCAGCCCGGGGATGCAGTCGGGGCGCGTCTTGCACTCCGGCGGCCCGCCGAAGCTCATGGTGTGCGCGATGGGCTTGAGATCGGCGATCGACTTCAGGTGGTGCTTGGCCGCGAACGCCTGGGTCACGGTGACCGAGTCCGCATCCTGGGCTGATGACGGGTTGAGTATCGCCAGCGTGCTCGGCAGCTTAGCCCTCAGGGCGGCGTCGACCTGGGCCGTGGTCGCCGCGGCGCTGGTCGTGTCTACCGACGTGGTCAGCAGCGCGCCGTTGTACTCGGGGATGATCGTGATCGCGCCCTTCTTGATCTGCGGGTAGTAGACCTCGCGGGCTCCGATGTTGAACTTCGTGGTCACCTTGATCCCGTGCGCCTGCAGGTCCTGGGCGTAGATCTCGGCGAGCAGCTCGTCCTCGGGGAAGTTGGCCGAGCCGACCACGACCGAGCCCTTGGTG
>DASXLW010000054.1:0-1731 GCA_036496025.1 Streptosporangiaceae bacterium | reverse complement strand
TCATGCTCGCCCACCCGGAGCACGGCTGCCGCCGGACGTGCGTCCTGCAGCTGCTCCAGGTCATAGGCCAGGCCGTCCGCGGTCTGGTAGCGGTTGTCCGGTTCCTTCTCCAGCAGGTGCATGATGACCTGGGACAACGGGCCCGGCACGGCTTGGTTCGCCTGCGCGGGGGGCACCGGGACCCGGGCCAGGTGATCGTGGATGAGCCGCAGCGGGTCCCCCAGCCTGAACGGGGGTTCGCCCGTGGCCAGCTCGTACAGCGTCGCGCCGAGGGCGTACAGGTCGGCCCGCTGGTCTGCCGGCCGGCCGGTGCGGCCGGTGGCCTCCGGCGCCAGGTACGCCAGCGTCCCGGTGATCTCGCTGTGATGGGTGAACTCCGGGCGGATCTCGGCCACCGACGAAGCCAGGGCGAAGTCCACCAGGCACGGAACACCGTCATCGGCAACCACGATGTTCGCCGGGGTGATGTCCCGGTGGATCACCCCGCGGTGGTGCATCCCCGCCACCGCCCGCGCCAGCCCTAGCCCCAGTCCAGCCAGGCTATCGCCCGGCAATGGCTTGGTCATGCCCGCCAGGCTCGCCGCGCCGGCGTCCTGCAGCACGACCGACCCGGGGTAGCGCGGCGCGTCCGCCAGTTGCGCCACCCCCGCGGCGCCGCGCAGGCGTTCCAGGATCGCGGCCTCGTGCCGCACCCGGCGGTCCGCGTCCGGTCCCAGCGGCTCCTTGCGGATGACCGTCCGGCCGGGGAGGAACAGCCTGGTGACGCGGGTGCGCCCGCTGGAGTGGACGATCTCGGCCCGGAAGGACGGATCCGCGCCAGGCCATGCTTCGCTTCCGCTTCCCGCCATCGGCCACCTCCCCCCGGCCGGCCCTTCATATATGCGTACCCCAGGCCGAGGACATGTACCACGGCCCGTCCCGGAGCCGGTGCAACGATGCTCGCTCCGGATCTGGGCGAGCAGATTGAGAGTGCCGCTAAGGAGACGCCGCGAGCAGCGCGGCGACTGCGATCTCGGCCTCGGCTGCGGCCGGAAGTACGGCTGGCAGCGCGGGGACGGCGGGTAGCTCGCCGTCGGACTGATAGCGGCTGATCAGCCGCGGGTCGATGTAAGACGCGCGGGTCACGGACGGAGTGTCTCCGAGCCAGCCCGCCACCTCGCGAACGCCGGCGGCGACGACCCGGTCACGGGTCCGCGCGGTCGGCGAGGGTCCCGCGTTCGCCAGCACCAGCGCCATCAGCACGGTCGCGTTCCAGGTGCGGAACTCCTTGGCCGTGAAGTGGCCGCCGGCCCGCGCGGCAATATAGCTGCTCACGTCATGGGAGCGCAGGCTGTGCCAGGCGCCGCCGTCCTCCCAGCAGAACAATGCGTCCAGACCGTTGCCGCTGTGGGTCAGCGCCCGCACGGTCGGCAGGACGGCCTCGTCGGTGATGACCACCGCCCGCTGCTTGCCCTCCTTGGCGATGTAGTCGAACGTCAGGCCGTCCCGGGTCACCCGCACATGCCGCTTCTCTAGCGTCGTCGCGCCGTAATGATGGTCCAGCTCGGCGTATTTCTCGCCCCCGATGCGGAATAGGCCGAGGTCGATCAGCCGGACGGCGCTGGCCACGACGCGGTCCCGGTCGAGGTGGCGGCGCTTCAGGTCCTGCAGCGTGGTCGTCCGCAGCGCCGGGAGCGCGCTGGCGAACCGCAGCATGTGGGCAAATTTCTGGGCGTCTCGCTGCTCTCGCCA
>DASXLW010000053.1:0-3496 GCA_036496025.1 Streptosporangiaceae bacterium | reverse complement strand
AGGGCGGAGGGCCTGCGCACCGCCACCCGCGCCGCCGTCTCCGCCGTCATCGCGCTGCTCCGCCAGGTCACCGAGGCGCAGCGCGGCGGAGTGAACCGTTCGTCCCAGCTCCGCCATCTCGCCGAGTGGGTGTTCAATACGCCAGATGAGGGTGCCGCTTACGCGCTCATGGCGGCGGCGTTCAACATCAGGTCCGCGCGCCACCTCGGCGCCGCGCACGACGACGCCGAGCAGATCTCCAGCCGCACGGCCTGGTGGGACGCGCCCGGCGTGGAGATCTCGGTCACCCTGTTCCGGCGCGGCAAGGCTCCGACGCCCGGCGTTCCGCAACCCGCCCGGGCCAACCCCGCGATCAAGGCCGAACTCCGCCGCCGCCAGGTGGCCGAACGCCAAGCCGAACGCGAGGCCGCGCAACGGCTCCTGCAGTCCGGCGCGCATGATCGGGTGCTCGACGACACGGAGGCGAAGGTGCTGCTGCGCCTGCTTACCCTGGCCACCGAGGCCCGCACGGTCGTCGCCGGACGCCTGGCGTCCGCGGCCGGGGGGAACGATGTGCTCACGATGCGGCTGATCCCGAACCAGGCGGGCAGCGCGGTCCAGACCACGAGCGGCGTCCTGCACCTGCCTGGCTTCGAGCTCCAGCTCGAACCGGTGAGGAGGCGATAACGCCGTGGCCGCCCAGAAAGCCGCCGCTACCGTGCCGCTCAGCGACCTCGGCTCCTACCAGCATGCGGTACGGCTGGTGCTCACCCACGACGTGATCACCGCCACCCGGCCGCGTCCGGGAACCCACGAGCAGGTGCTGCGCTGGGCCGACCAGATGACCACCGACCTGCGGGAACTGCTCGGTTACACGCTGATCGCGACGACCCGTCAGGTCCGGCTCAGCCGCCGCCTCGACGCGCTCGACCCCAGCCAGTCGGCCATCTTCTCGTCCCGCTACGGCAAGCCGTTCGACCGGCGGCGGCTGGCCTACCTGTGCCTGGTGCTGGCCTCGTTCCAGCGGTCCCGGGTGGAGATCAGCCTGGCCGACCTGGTACGCGCCTTCACCCCGGCGGCGAACGCCATCGACGGCCTCGGCTTCGACCCGACGGTCAGCGCGCACAAGGCCGCGGTCGTGGACGTGCTCGACTGGCTGGCGGACCGCGGCGCGCTCAGGCTCTCCGACGGCTCGCTGGAATCCTGGACGGCCGACGCCGAGCGCGGCGACGCGCTGTACGACATCGACCACGACATCTGTGCCGCGCTGTTTCGCCCCGCCCGCCCCGTGCAGCACCTGACTAGCGCAGCTGGGCTGCTAGACAGCACATTCGTCAGCGACAAGCGGAGCGCGCAACGCGAAGCCGCGGCCCAGCGCGCCGCCCGCGTGCTGCTGGAGTACCCGGTCGTCTACTACGCGCAGATCGAGCCCGAGATCGCCGAGGCGCTCCGGCAGCCCGGCGTCGCGGAGAACCTGGCCCGGCTGACCGGGCTGGCCGTCGAACGCCGCGCCGAGGGGATCATGCTCGCCGACGCCGGCGGCCGGTTCACCGACCGCCCGTTCCCCGGCCGTGGCGGCGCCGTCAACCGCGCGTCCGGCCTGCTGCTGGCCAAGATCGCCGACCTGATCGAGGATCCCGACGAGGCGCTGACCGCGCTGCCGGTGTCCGCCGAGGCGGAAGACCAGCGTGACCTGCTGGACCGGGTCGACTCGGCGCTCCCTGCGGCCGGGGTGGTGCAAGAGCTGGCCTGGTCCGCCCCGGCCGACGTCTTCGACGATGCCGAACGGGCCACGGCAGGTGCCCGGGTTCCGTCTCTCCGTGCGCCTCTGGTGGAGCACGGCAGGCTCCGCGCCATGGTCGACGACCTGTACGCCGAGCTGGGCGCCACCTCTTTCACCGTCACCTGGCAGCACGACCCGTACGGCCTGCTGGCGGCGGCGCTGTCCCTGCTGGCCGACCTGCGCCTCCTCCGGCCGGTGCCCGGCGGCGCGCTCGTCCTCCCGGCCGCCGCCCGGTACCGGAATATCAAACTGGCCCTGCCGGTCCGGCACGCCGACGGACAGTTGGCCCTGGACCTTGGTGCGGGAGACCCCGATGAGTGACCGGTTCAAGCCCACCCGCGCCGGCGTGATCAACGTATGGGATTACGTCGACGAGGAATGGATCTTCGCGGACGGCCGGCTGGCGCTGCGCGGCCACAACGGATCGGGCAAGACCAAGGCGCTCGAGGTGCTGTTCCCGTTCGTGCTGGACGGGGTAGCCGATTCCCGGCGGCTCGACCCGTTCAGCGGCGAGAACCGGACGATGAAGTCCAACCTGCTGTACCGGGGCCAGGAGTCCGAGTACGGCTACGTGTGGATGGAGTTCACCCGGCCCGGCTCCACCGGACTTGATCGGGGGAGTTTGGGGGGGCCCTCCCCCCGGGCTAGCACCGCAACGGTCACCTTGATCATCGGGATGCGGGCGCACCGGAACACCGATGGTGTACGGATGTCGTTCTACGTCACCGGTAGACGCCTCGGCGCGGATTTCGGCCTGCTCTCGGCGGACTCCCGCCCGCTGACCGAACGGCAGCTCAAGGCGGTCCTGGAGCCGGACGCCTGGCGCAAGACCGCGAGCGAGTACCGTGACCTGGTCGACACCCGGCTGTTCGGCCTCGGCCGGGAGCGGTACGCGCAGTTGCTTGACCTGCTGCTCGCGCTGCGCCGACCGCTGCTGGCCAAGGACCTGGACCCGGCCAAGGTATCGGACACGCTGACCTCGGGCCTGAGCCCAGTCGATGAGTACCTGGTGCAGCAGGCTGCGCGCGACTTCGAGAACCTCGCCGCGGTGCAGCAGCTGTTCGACGACCTCACCGCGGCGAACGCGGCCGTGCAGGACTTCCTCGAGTACTACACCGCCTACCTGCGAGCCTATGCGAAATTCCAGCTGGACCGGGTGCAGGCCCGGGCCGACGCGGCTGCCGGGCACGCCGAGAAGATCATCGCGGCTGTCGCGACCTACCGCGGCGCGGTCGAGGCCGAGCGGCAGGCTGAGACCGAGCGCAACGCCCGGCGCGACGAAGGCGAGACGCTACAGGGCCGCCTGGCTGGTCTGAAGAACTCAGAGGAGTACAAGGCGCAGGGACGGATCGAGGACAAGCGCCGCGAGATGCTGGCCGGAGCGCGCGAGGTCGCGGGCCAGCGCAACCGGCTCGGCCAGGATCGCCGCGAGCTCGGCGAGGCCGAGGAGGCGGCCCGCAGGCTGACCCGCCGCGCCGCTGCGGCCAGGAACGACGCCGACCGGTACGCTCGTGAGCTGACCGACGCCGCGCAGCGGTCCGGCCTCGCCGATGACGGCTTCGGCCCAGTGGATTCCGGTGACGACCTGCTGCTGGTGGCCCGGGCGCGGGTCGCTGCCCGCCGGGACGACGTCGGGGAGATCCGCAGGCTGCTGCAGGCGATCAGGGACGCCAAGGGCAAACGCGGTCTCCGCGAGCAAGACCTCGGCGGCAAGCAGACCGCTGAGCAAGCGCA
>DASXLW010000052.1:0-2397 GCA_036496025.1 Streptosporangiaceae bacterium | reverse complement strand
GGCCAGCGTGGTGGCGGGCGTCCTGCTGGCGCTCGGGCTGTCCGCGTGGGTCGGGTTCACCTGGTGGAGCCTGGGGATCGCGATCGCGCTGGGGCTCGCCGTCGGGTACGCGCTGCACCTGCGCGAGGAGGTCCTCGAGGTTCCCATCAGCGCGATGCTCATCCTGGCGGTGGGCACCAGGTCCGCGGCGACCGGGCGGATCATCGAGACCTTCATCGGGACGGCCGCCGGGCTCGTGGCCGGGTTCGTCCTCACCTCGCCACGGGTACAGCCGGCCGAGGAGGCGATCGAAGAGCTCTGCGGCATGATGGCCGGCCTGCTAGAGCGGATGGCCGCCGGCCTGCGCGCCGGGCCGGTCCAGGCCGCCGCCGCGACCGGCTGGCTCGCGCAGGCCCGGTCCCTGGGCACCGAGATACGGCGCGTGGACGACGCGCTCCGCCTGGCGGAGGAGAGCACCAAGCTCAATCCGCGCAGCCTGCGGCTGCCATACAGCGCGGTGACCCTGCGCGAGAGCCTGGAGACCCTGGAGCACGAGGCGATCGTCCTGCGCGTCTTGGCCAGGGCGCTCGCGGACAGTGCCGGGCTGGCTGACCACGACAATCCCGTCAACGACCCGGACGTGCGCCACCGGCTGGCCGCCGTGCTGGCCGAGCTCGCCGCCGCGGTCAGGACATACGGCAGCCTTGCGACCGAGCTCGAGGCACCCGGCCACCAGCAGCTGCAGGCCGAGCTGAAGCGGCACCTCGCCGCGGCGCACGAGAAGCAGGATCGGCTCAGTGAGCTGCTGGACACCGACCCGTCGGCCAGGCCGGCCGGCTGGCCGTTGCGGGGCGAGCTGATCAGCCATCTCGACCGGTTCAGGACCGAACTCGAGGCGGGCCAGCCAGATGGCAGCGCCCGGCCGCGGCGCAACCGTCTCCGGCTGCCGTCGCACGTGGTCCGGCAGCGGCTGCCGCCCGCGTGGCGCCGGCTGATGAAGTGATCATCATCCCCGGCCGGCTGATACCTCACACGGGGCGCAGTACCTGGTGGCCCTCCGCGTAATCGCTGGTGCCGTCGGCCTGGAACTGCCGCGCCGCCCGGACGACCTCCGCGCCGAGCGCACGCAGTTGCGCGGCCGCCGCCTCGTCGACGAGTCGTCCGTCTGAAGTGAAGGATCGCCATGACTCCAGGACCGGCTGCACCAGCGGAACGCTCCACGCGCGCAAGGCCCGGGCGATGAAGCTCATCGAGTTGACCGACTGCAGTCCCTGCACCCCGCCTGCCGTCGAGACCAGCCCGATCGGCTTGTTCGCCAGGTAGGGCGGGTCCCGCTCGGCCAGCACGATCAGCCAGTCCAGGGCATTCTTGAACGAGCCGCTGATCGAGCCATGGTAGGTGGGGGTGCTCCAGATCATCGCGTCGCACGCGTAGACGGTGTCCGCGAACTCCTGCGCGGCCGGGGGAACCGCGAGTTCGGCGTTGTACAACGGCAGGTCCAGATCGCGGACCCAGATCAGCCGGGGCTCGGCCCCCGCGGCCGCGCTGCCCTCCAGCGCCGTCTCCACGGCGCCCAGGCTGGTAGACCCGCGGCGCAGGGAACCGCCCAGGCCTATCACCTGCACGGCCGGGCTCGTCATGACTCGATCACTTCCTCGACCCAGGCCCGCAGCTGCCCGGCTGGGGCGGCGCCGGACCGGCGCGCCGCGACCTGGCCCTGCCGCAGCACGATCAGCGTCGGGATGGCCCGAACGCCGAAGCGCTCCTGGATCCGGGGCGAGCCGTCCACGTCGACCTTGACCAGCTTGACCCGGCCGGCCAGGTCGGCGGCGACCTGCTCCAGGGCCGGGCTCACCATGCGGCACGGCCCGCACCACGGCGCCCACAGGTCGACGACGACGGGGATGGGCGCGGCCTCGGCCACCTCGGCGAACGTGTCGTCGCCGGCGGCGGCGATCCAGGGCAGCGGCTGGTGGCAGTTACCGCAGCGCGGGACGCCGGCGGCCGCGGCCGGGACCCGGTTGCGGCGCCCGCAGTTGCGGCAGCGGATCAGCTCGGCAGACATGGAGGGGGCGGTCATCGGCTATTCCTGGTTCTCGTAGCTGACGGCCAGCTCGCCGTCGGCGTATCCGATGCGGATCGCGGCTCCGTCGAGGACCTCGCCGGCCAGCAGGGCGCGGCCGATCCGGGTCTCCACCTCCCGGCTGATGAACCGGCGCAGCGGCCGCGCCCCGTAGATCGGGTCGAAGCCCTGCTCGGCGATGAAGCGCCGGGCCTCGGCGGTGATCTCCAGCGTCATCCGGCGCTCGCTGAGCCGGGCCCGCAGGTCATCCAGCATGAGGTCGACGATGCGCTCGATCTCGGCCTGGGTCAGGGGCTTGAACAGCACGATGTCGTCCAGGCGGTTCAGGAACTCGG
>DASXLW010000051.1:0-2605 GCA_036496025.1 Streptosporangiaceae bacterium | reverse complement strand
CGGCTCGCGGTGCAATGGCTGAACGCCCACGGTGTCCGGTTCGACCAGGTCCGCATCGACGTGGTGGGTCTGGTCTACGACGGCACCGGCGGGTTCAGCATCGAGCACATCCGCGGGGTGGGGTAGCCGTGCCGCTGGCCCGCACCCACTCGGTGGCCTTGGTGGGCGTGACCGGCCATGTGGTCGAGGTCGAGGCGGACATCGCGAACGGACTGGTCGGGACGATCCTGGTCGGCCTGCCCGATGCCGCGCTGCGGGAGGCGCGGGACCGGATCCGGGCCGCGATCGTCAACAGCGGCGAGGAATGGCCGCAGCGGAAGATCACGGTCGGGCTCTCCCCGGCCAGCTTGCCCAAGCGCGGCAGCTGGTTCGACCTGGCCATCGCCATCGGGGTGCTGGCTGCGGCTGGAAAGGTGCCGAGGGCGGCAGTGGACGGGGTGATGTTCTTCGGCGAACTCGGCCTGGATGGTCGGCTACGGCCGGTTCGCGGCGTCCTTCCCGCCGTGGCGGCTGCAGTCGAGGCCGGGTTCGGCAAGGTCATGGTGGCCGAGATGAACGCGGCGGAGGCCGTCCTGGTTCCCGGCATTCGCGTGATCGCGGCCGGCAGCCTGACCGGGGCAGTCGACTGGCTTCGCGGCCTGCCTGGGCCCGACGGCCGTCCGGCCGCAGTCGAGTTGGAAGGCGGTCAGGAGCTGCCAGGCCGCCGCGCGCCTAACGATCCGGGCAGCAGCGTCGGCGATAGCAGCGGCCAATCTCCGGGCTGTAACGTTCAGTCCGCTAGCCGAGGGACCGCGACTGCGCCTGACCTCGCCGAGCTGCTCGGCCAGTCGATGGCCCGGCGAGCGGCCGAGGTGTGCGCGGCGGGCGGGCACCACCTCTCGCTACTGGGTCCACCTGGTGCGGGCAAGACAATGCTGGCCGAACGCATCCCCACCATCTTGCCCAGGCTCGACACGGCGGCGGCCCTGGAAGTCACGGCCATCCACTCGGTGGCGGGAACCTTGCCTTCGCAGGTCCCGCTTCTGACCGATCCGCCATTTCTCGCACCGCACCACACCGCGACCAAGGCGGCAGTTGTAGGCGGCGGCAGCGGCATTATTCTCCCCGGCTCCGCGTCGCTGGCGCACCGGGGCGTCTTGTTCCTCGACGAAGCTCCGGAGTTCGCCAAGGACGTGCTCGACGCGCTACGGCAACCGCTCGAAGCGGGTGAGGTCGTGGTGGCCAGATTGGGAGTCATGGCGAGGTTCCCAGCCAGGTTCACCTTGGTCCTGGCTGCGAACCCGTGCCCGTGCGCCAAGATGGCCGGGTCTGTCAAGGGGTGTAGCTGCAGCCCGGCCACACGCCGCCGGTACCTGGGACGGATCTCGGGCCCACTGCTTGATCGCGTCGATGTGAAGATCGAGCTTGAGCCGGTAGGCCGCAGGGAACTTTTGAACGACCGGACCTTCGCCGAGTCAAGCCGGACTGTGGCGACGAGAGTGATCCAAGCCAGGGACCGAGCCGCCCACCGGCTGCGCGGCACCCCGTGGCGGCTGAACGCCGAAGTCCCGGGATCAGAGCTGCGCCGGACCTGGCCACCCGCGCCTGGTTCACTGGCCGCGGTAGAACGCTCCCTGGATCGCGGCCAGATCAGCGCCCGCGGCGTCGTCAAGGTCGTGCGCGTCGCCTGGACCCTCGCTGACCTGGTCGGCCGTCCCCGTCCCACCCGTGACGACTGCGACGCGGCGCTCGGCCTGTGGCTCGGGGTGCGGCGGTGAGCAGCGACCCCTCGCCGCGCGAGCACCTCAGCGAGGAAAAGCTGGCCCGGGCCGCGCTCACATACCTGGCCGAGCCCGGCGATCCTGCGCTCGGCGCCCTGCTCGCGATCTGCTCGCCGGCCGAGGTACTGGCCGCCATCAAGGCGAACATGCTGCCTGGGACCGGTCCCGGATGCGGTGACACGCCGGCCAGCCGGGCCGCGCTTGACCGTGCGCTCGGCCGCTGGCACGCCCGGCTACCCACGCTGCCGCGCGAGGAGCGCCTGGCGGACACCAGCCGCGACGGCATCAGGCTGTCCTGCCCCGGCGACACCGACTGGCCCGGCGCGCTCGACCAGCTCGGCCAGGACCGCCCCTATGCGCTGTGGCTTCGCGGTCACACGGACCTGCGCTTCGCCTGCTCGCGTTCGGTCTCCGTAGTGGGCTCGCGGGCCGCCACCAGCTACGGCGGGCACGTGGCCGGCGAGATCGCTGCCGACCTCGGCGAGCGAGGCTGGACGGTGATCTCGGGCGGAGCGTACGGCATCGACGCTGCCGCGCACCGCGGCGCGCTGGCCGCGGAGGCGGTCACGATCGCGGTGCTGGCGTGCGGGGTCGACTACCCCTACCCGGCCGGGCATGCGGACCTGTTCGCCGCGATCGCTGGCGAGGGCCTGGTGGTCAGCGAGTGGCCGCCGGGACGCCGCCCGGCCAGGACACGCTTCCTCGTCCGTAACCGGGTCATCGCCGCGCTCGGCTGCGGCACCGTGATCGTGGAGGCAGGCGAGCGCAGCGGCGCGCTGAACACCGCACGGCACGCCGCCACCCTGGGCAAGCCGCTGATGGCCGTGCCCGGGCCGGTGACGTCG
>DASXLW010000050.1:0-3820 GCA_036496025.1 Streptosporangiaceae bacterium | reverse complement strand
CTGGGACCGAACGGGGCCGGCAAGTCGACCACGATGCGGATGATCGCGGGGCTTGACCAGCCGACGGCGGGCCAGGTCCGGGTGAACGGCCGTGATTACCGCGACGCCGGCGCCCCGATGGCCCAGCTCGGCATCATGCTGGAGGCCAGGGCGGTGCACACCGGCCGGTCGGCGCGCAACCACCTGCTCGCGCTGGCGCAGACGAACGGCATCGGCAGGCACCGTGTCGACGAGGTGATCGACCTGGTGGGCCTCGGTGACGTGGCGGGCAAGCGGGTCGGCGGCTTCTCCCTCGGAATGGGCCAGCGGTTGGGCATCGCGGCGGCACTGCTCGGCAACCCCCGCGTGGTGATCTTGGACGAGCCGGTCAACGGGCTTGACCCGGAGGGCGTGCTGTGGGTCAGGAACCTGCTCAAGGCCCTTGCCGCCGACGGGCACACGGTCTTCGTGTCCTCCCACCTGATGAGCGAGATGGCGCTGACCGCCAGTCGGCTCGTCGTCATCGGCCGCGGCAGGCTGATCGCCGACACCACCGTCGACGAGCTCACCGCGCAGGCCGGCGGCAGCAGCGTAACCGTCCGCACGCCGCAGCCGGCCGAGCTCCGCGCCGTCCTGCTCGGCCCCGGGATCACGGTGACCAGCGAGACCCAGGGGGTCCTGGTCGTCGAGGGCCTGTCGACGGAGCAGATCGGCACCATCGCGTGGCAGGCGCACCTGCCCGTGTTCGAGCTGACCGCCCGGGAGGCGTCGCTCGAGGAGGCATTCATGCAGCTTACGGAGGAATCGGTAGACTACCGTTCACAGGAGCCGGCCATGGCAGGAGCGGTCCGATGAGCGTCCTGACCTCAGTCCCGACCGACGGGCTGCCTGAGCTGAAGGTAACCCAGCTACGGGTGCTGCGTTCCGAGTGGACGAAGTTCCGTTCCCTGCGATCAACCATGTGGACCCTGCTGGCCGCGCTGGTGCTGATGATCGGTATCGGCGCGCTGTTCTCCGCGGTGAGCGCGAGCCAATACCACACGTTCAGCCCGGCGCAGATGGCTTCGTTCGACCCGGTCTCGGTGAGCCTGGCCGGCACGACCTTCGCCGTCATCGCCTTCGGGGTGCTCGGGGTCCTCACGATGAGCGGCGAGTACAGCACCGGCATGATCCGGTCCTCGCTTACGGTCGTGCCGCGCCGACTGCCCGTTCTGTGGGCCAAGCTGGGCGTCTTCGCCGGTGTGGTGCTCGCTGCCTCCCTGGCCGCCAGCTTCGCCGCTTTCTGGCTCGGCCAGGCGCTGCTCGCCGGCCACCACCTGGGCGTGTCCATCACCTCCCCGGACGCACTCAGGTCCGTCATCGGGGCGGCGCTCTACATCACGGTGTCCGGCCTGATCGGCGTCACGCTCGGGGCGCTGTTCAGGAACACCGCGGCGGGCATCGCCACCTTTACCGGCGTGTTCTTCGTGTTGCCCCCGCTGGCCAGCCTGCTGCCCTCGTCCGTCAGCGGCCACCTAACCCAGTACCTGCCGTCCAACGCCGGGTCGGCGATCTTCGGCGGCGCCCACGACGTGAGCAACGCCTTCTCGCCGTGGACCGGCTTCGCGGTCCTGTGCGGGTATGCCGTCATCCTGATCGCCGCCGCCGGGTGGCGGCTACGGCACAGCGACGCGTGAGAATGCCGGCCATGGCCACCGGATACCTGGCGTACCGCACCGCGGCCCGCCGGGTATCCGACGTCCTGGCGGTCCTGGTGGCGATGGCCTCCGCGATCCCCGCGGCGGAGCACGCGAACGAGCACCCCAACAACGCGGTGGTCGTCGTCGCGGTCCTGGCCGCGCTGCCGCTGCTGGTCCGGCGGAAATGGCCGGTGCCGGTTTTCGGGGCCGTGTTCGCCTTGTGCCTGGCCACCGCGATATGGGATGACTTCCAAGCGGTCAACGCGCTCGCACTGCTGATCGCCCTGTACACCGTGGCCGCGCTGCGGCCGCTGCGGGAAGCCCTGGCCTGCGCGGGCACGCTGTTCGTGGCGATCGTCGCCGCTGCCATCAGCGTCGCCGGCGGCCACTGGTGGTATGACGGGATCTTCATCTGCGGGCTGTTCGGTGCCGCGCTCGGCCTGGGGCTGTACTCCGCCACCAGGCGGGCCTACCTCGCCGGGCTGACGGATCGCGCGGAACGCCTGGAGCGCGAACGGGATCAGCAGGTCGCGCTGGCGGCGGCGGCCGAGCGGGCCAGGATCGCGCGGGATATGCACGACATCGTGGCGCACAATCTCACCGTCATGGTCACCCTGAGCGAGGCCGCAGCAACGTCAGTGCCGACCGCGCCGGCCCGGTCCGCCGAGCTCATGCGCGGCGTGTCGGCCATCGGGCGGCGCGCGCTGACGGATACCCGCAGTCTCCTCGGCGTGCTGCGCCAAGGCCCTGCCCCGGCATCACTCGAAGTGCTGCCCGCGCCCGGGCTCGGCCAGCTCGACGAGCTGGCCGACCAGGTCCGGGCGGCCGGGCTCGACACGTCAGTAGAGATCAGCGGTCAGGTTCCCGACCTCCCCGAGGGCCTGCAGCTCACCGTGTACCGGCTGGTTCAGGAGGCCCTGACTAATACGCTCAAGCACGCCGGCGCTGGTACCCGTGCCGTGGTGCGCCTGCGGTTCCTGCCCGGTGAACTGCGCCTCGAGGTCGACGATGACGGCGCGGGCAGGAACGGCTCCGCCGGCCCCGGCGCGGACGCCCCGGGCGCGGGCGGCGGTTTGCTGGGGATGAGAGAGCGTGCCCGCGCCTACGGGGGCGACGTGCTGGCCGGCCCGCGGGAGCCGCACGGCTGGCGCGTCTCGGCCCACCTGAAGCTGGAGAGCGCATGATCCGGATTCTGCTCGCCGACGACCAGGCCCTGCTCCGCATGGGCTTCCGGCTCATCCTCGACGCTGAGCCCGATATCGAGGTGGTCGGCGAGGCCGGCGACGGCGCCGCCGCGATCGGCATGACCCGGGCCCTGCGCCCCGACGTGGTGCTGATGGACGTCAGGATGCCGGGCACCGACGGGATCCAGGCGACCGCCAAGGTCACGGCCGACTTCCCCGCGACCCGGGTGCTCATCTTGACCACGTACGACCTCGATGAGTACGTCTTCGCCGGGCTCAAGGCCGGCGCCAGCGGGTTCCTGCTCAAGGACGCCCCGCCGGAGGAGCTGCTCACCGCGATCCGCACCGTCGCGGGCGGCGACGCCGTGCTCGCCCCCACCGCCACCCGGCGGCTCATCGACCAGTTCATGCCGCTGATACCCGACCCTTCGCGGCGCGAGGCTCAACGCGAGCTTCTGGCCAAGCTCACCGACCGGGAGCGGGCGGTCTTCGGCCTGATCGCGGCCGGGTGCTCAAACCGGGAGATCGCCGCCAGGCTGCACCTGTCCGAGGGGACGGTCAAGGTGCACGTCGGCCGGATCCTGGCCAAGTTGGACCTGCGTGACCGCGTCCAGGCCGTTGTCCTGGCCTACGAGTCCGGCCTCATCGTCCCGGGAGGCTGAGGCCGCCCGGGCTCTCAGTCGGAGAGAGGGTCAGCGTCCGCGAGATCCGGCCGCAGGCAACGGCTGAGATCCTGGGTTGGCGAGAGAGAGCTGGGTTAGCGCGCGAGGAGGCCGAGCAGGCCGAGTGCGTGGGCCTTGACGGCGGCCTCGGTGCGGGTCGCGGCGCCCAGCTTGCCGAGGATGTTCGACACGTGCACGCTTGCCGTCTTGGGGGAGATGACCAGGGCGGCGGCGATCTCCCGGTTCGACTGCCCGGCCGCGACGAGGCGGAGGACTTCCAGTTCCCTGCTGGTGAGGCCGGGATCGTCGGCGTCCC
>DASXLW010000049.1:0-2097 GCA_036496025.1 Streptosporangiaceae bacterium | reverse complement strand
AATTCCCTCTCGGCCAGCATCGGCTCCGCGTACCGGGTGAAGCGGTCCAGGTCCGGCGTCCCGGCGCGGATCCCGCGCAGCAGCGCCAGCAGCGCCGACCGGCGCACCCAGAAGTCCTCGTCGGTGGCCCACGCGTCGATGTGCGGCCACGCGTCGGCCGGGTCCCGCAGCGCGATCTCTCCCGCCACCGAGCCGGCCAGCGCGTCCACGTACGCCCAGGTATACGACTCGCGCACCAGGCGCTCGACGACGGCCAGGTCCGCCCCGCCCAGCCGGGGCGCGGCCAGCGTGAGGACCTCCACCGCGGCCGTCCGCCGCTCGTGGACCGGCTCGCGCCACAGCGCCACCGCCCACGCCGCCAGCGCCGAAGTGTCCAGCCCGGGATGCGCGCGTACGGCGGCCTTGACCACCCGCCGTATGTCAGGCACCGCGACCCCGAAGAACTCCAGCCCGCTCTTCAGGTACCGCTTCTCCTGCGCGGCGCGCTCCGACGTGCCGAGTGGCCGCAGCTGATCGGCGACCGCGCGCGCCGCCGCCTCCGGGTCGAAGTCGTCCACGCCGTTAACCCTAGGAGCAGGTGGCCGGGCCCGGTGTCCCATGGCAGGAGGGGTGTCAGCCGCATCCGTTCTGAATGCGACTTTTCCGTGCCGCCGGCTCGCCCTTACGGCTCGTCATGGCCCGGTCCCGGCTGCCGGGGGTCGGCGTGCCCCGCGGCGTCAGCGGCGGCCTGGTCCGCGGCGTGCTCGCCGAAGCCGACGCCGATCGCCTCATCGTCGCGGCGCTGCTCGGCGTGCACGAGGGAGGCAAGCACTTGCCGGTCGGCGTCGGTCGGCTCGCCGCCGAGCGGGAGGGCCCGCGGGTAGAGCCGGCGGGCCAGCACCGGGTTGAGTTCCGCCGCGTACATGCTGAGCTTCGCCAGCAGCAGCAGGAACGCCACGATCCCGATGACCGCGCCGAACGTCCCGTAGGTCTCATTCGCGTTCTTCAGCTGGTGGGCGACCAGCCCAGTGCCGACGGTGATCAGCGCGGTGAACGCGACCGCGCCGGCGATCGCCCCGGGGAGATGGCCGCGCGGGCCGATTGCCTTGGCGGTCAGCAAGGTGAAGGTGGCGAAGTACAGCGCGGCGTTGATGACGAGCAGGCCGGCCAGTACAGGGATCCTGATTCCGTAGTTGTGCGTGCCTCCGGTGGCGTAGGTGGTGACGAAGGCGTTGATGAGGAATGCGGCGCCGATGGTGACAAGCCCGGCCAGGCTGCGCCCGAGCCGCGGCAGGAAGCCGGTCCGGTCGATCTGCGGGATGTTCCACACCGTGGCCATCGCCTGCTGCGCCGTCTGGGTGACGCCCTGCGCGCCGTACACCAGCCCGACCAGGCCGACGACCAGCCCGAGCACGCTGCCGTGCAGGGTGCTGCTGCTCGAAGGGCTGAAGTTAGTCCCGATGACCGGAAACTCCTTCAGCGTGTTTACGATGCCCGTGCCGAGTGACCCGGCGCCGATGGACCCCAGCACCGTCACCACGACCAGCAGCAGCGGGAAGATCGCGGTAAACCCGTACCAGGCCAGCGCGACGACGACCAGGTTGGCGTTGTCGTCGCCGAACTTCTTCAGCACCGCATACGGCACGCCCGCCCACCGGTTCCGGCGCTGCCAGCCGTCCACGGCGCCCATCACCGTGCGCACCGTTCCGAGCGGGTTCGGGGCCGTGTGCGTCACGTCCGTACCAGAGCGCTGCGATCCTGATTCCACTGACCGCTGCTACCCCCGAGCCCGGGAGCTAACCCCAGGCGCTAACCCCGGTCCGCCGGTTTGAGGCGAAGAGTGCCGGGCATGGCTGGCGGCGAGGGCCATTCGATCATGGACATCTCTTTCCAGACAGGCGCGCGCCTTCCCGAGACCGGTAAGGCCAGGTGCTGACATGCCCGGGCCGGTTACCGCGCAAAGCGTCCTTGGCCGCCTCCAGCAGTCGGTGATCAATCCGGTCGTCAGGCGGGCGTGGGACCTGGGAATCCCGATTCCGGGCGACGGCCTCCTGGAGACGACCGGCCGGCGTACCCATCTTCCGCGGCGCACGCCCGTGTGTGACGGCCTGGAGGGCG
>DASXLW010000048.1:0-2839 GCA_036496025.1 Streptosporangiaceae bacterium | reverse complement strand
CTGAGCCTGCTGATCGCGGCCTGGACCGGCTGGAACCTGCTGGCCGATGCGCTGTTCGTGATGATCTGCGGCCTGGTCACCTGCTACACGCGGGCCAGCGGGCTGCGCGGCGTGGTGGTGTGCCCGCCGCTGGCCTTCCTCGCCGGGAGCATCCTGGCACAGGCGATCACCGCGGCCGATGCCTTCTCGGCCTTGGCCGGGATCCTGGTGACGCTGGGAACCTCGGCGCCCTGGCTGTTCACCGGCACGGGGCTGACCGTGGTGATCGCGCTCGGCCGCGGCTGGCGGCCCGAGCTGGCCAGCCTGCGCCAGGCCGTGCGGGACATGCGGCCGCGCGGTGGCCGGTGGATCGAGCGGCGATAGCGGCCGGTGCCGGGCCTTCCGGGAGTGGCGCGTTGCCAGCGCTGGTCAAGCATGTAAAGCGCCGGACCACCACGACCGCCGCCCCGAGTAGGGAGTCAGGCAGCCGTTCCCTCCCGGTGACCGGCGCTAAGAGATCAGGCTAGGCAAGACCGGCTGGCCCGGATAGTCGGGAGAACTCCCTATCGAGGGCAACGGCCACGACCACTAACCTGGATCGATGAGTCCGTGCTCGAGGGCGAACAGCGTCGCGCCCGCCCGGGTGGACAGGCCCGTCTTGCGGTACAGCCGCTGGATGTGATGGTCGCAGGTCTTCGGGGAGATCCCCAGCTGGCGGGCCACCTGCTTGGTGGCCATACCGCGGGCGATGAGGCCGAGCACCTCGCACTCGCGCTCGGACAGTCCGGCGGGCCGGGGTAGGGGTACTGGCCGGCGCGGCTGGCCCGCGGCGGCCAGTACCGCCCGGACCGCATCGTGCGGGAGCTTGCCCGCCTGCGCCTCCCGGGTCAGCTCGTCGGCCGCCGCCTGCGGCGACAGCGCCGGGCGGTATGCCCGCCGTTCCCGCATCGCCTGGTAGCAGTCCGCCGCTGCCAGCAGCCAGGCCGCGGCGGGCAGGTCACCGGCGCGGCTGCCCCGGTGGTATCCGGACCCGTCGCACCGCTCGCCGTGAGATCCGCCCAGCCGGGCCAGCGGGCGCAGCGCCGGACAGACGTCGAGCACCCGCTCGCTGTGGTACGCATGCAGCCGCACCTGCTCGTGCTCCCCGCGGGTCAGCGGGCCTGGCTTCGCCCACACGCTGACCGGTACCGCGACGCGCCCGATGTCGTGCACCAGCGCCGCCCGGCGCAGCGCGACCACCTCGGTGGCGGCGAGCCCGGCCACCCCGGCGGCCCGCTCGGCGAGGTCCGCGACACCGCGGGAATGACCGGCCGTCCACATGCTCTTCAGGTCGGCGAAGTCCGCGATCGCCGACAGGCAGGCGTCCAGCCGCGCCTCGGTTATCTCGGGCTGCGGGCCCGGTTCGGCGGACATCGCCTCGGCCCAGATGGAGGGGGCGTCCAGGCCCTTGTAGGGACGGTCCCCCAGGGACAGGAAGATCCTGACCGCCTCCGGGTCGAGGCCCGATCCGGCCCGCCGGGTCAGGGTCGGGCCGATCAGCGCGGTCCCGCCGTACTGCCAGGCCACGTCCGCGTCCTGGGCCACCTGCATCAGCCGTACCGCCAGCGGGATCTGGGTGCCGCGCAGGTCACCCGGCATGCCGCCGCCGTCCCACCGTTCGTACAAGTGCCGCAGCGCCTGCTGGACCTGCGCGGACAGGCCCATCCGGGTGCCGAGCAGGCGGGCGACATCGCAGTGGCTGGCCGCCCACTTACGGAACTCCGCGATGCCGCCGAAGGCCGTCTTGATCATCATCGCCACCCGCGCCAGCGGCGCGCTGTCCTGGTGGGCGGTCCGCATCGCGGTGGCGATGAGCTCCAGCCGGGATCCATGCGCCACCGTCAGCATCCGCGGCCGCGCCGCCATCTCGTCACCGAAGAACCGCGCGTCGATCTCGCTCTCGGCGGTGCACCCGGCGAAGTGCAGCAGGCCGGTGTAGTACACGGTGACCTGGTCGTCCTCGGGCAGCCCCATCGCCTGGGCCGTGCGCAGGGCGAGCATCGCGGTGCGCAGCCCGTGTTCCAGGGGCTGGCCCATGGCCAGGTCCGTAGCCAGCGACAGCACCCCGGCGGCTTCAGCCAGCCGCAACGGGGGAGCAAGCGGGTTCATGCTCACCTGTTCCAGCGTTCGCGCGGTGCCGTTCAGGGCTTGCCCACGGCGAGCCTGCGGACACCGACCGTAATTTCGCACCAGTATGACACCGTGCCGGGGCGAACCGGGCACCGTCGGCAGAGTCAGCAGGTCAGCCGGGCGGGCGGGACTCCGGGCGGGCGGGTGTGGCGGGTGTGGCGGGTCGAGCGGCGCGCAGCTCGCGCGGGAGGGCGAACGTCATGTGCTCTTCGACCGCCTCGACCTCCTCCACGTCTCCGAAGCCGTGCCCGGCGAGCTTGTCCAGCACCGCGGCCACCAGTTCCTCGGGTACCGAGGCCCCGCTGGTCACGCCGATCGTGGTCACGCCATCCAGCCAGTGCTCGTCGACTTCGCCGGCGTCATCGACCAGGTGGGCGGCAGGGGCGCCGTAGTCCTTCGCCACCTCGACCAGCCGGACCGAGTTCGAGGAGTTCGGCGAGCCCACGACGATCACCAGGTCGGCCTGGTCGGCGATGACCTTGACCGCGGCCTGCCGGTTCTGCGTGGCGTAGCAGATGTCGTCACTCGGCGGGTCGAGCAGGGCCGGGAAGCGCTCGCGCAGCGCGTTGACGGTCTCCACCGTCTCGTCCACCGACAGCGTCGTCTGGGACAGCCAGACCACCTTGGACGGGTCCCTGACCTCGACCTGCGCGGCGCCGTCGGCGCCGTCGACCAGGCGGACCCGGGACGG
>DASXLW010000047.1:0-9296 GCA_036496025.1 Streptosporangiaceae bacterium | reverse complement strand
CAGGTTGCCCCGGCGGCCTTCCTGGCCCCCCAGATCATCTTCCAGGCCCCCGAGGTCACCGCGGCCGAGTCGGCCGCGGCGGACGCCGGCACCCCAGACGGCACGGGCCGCCAGCCTGGCGCGGCCGGCGGCGACGGCGATGAGGCCGAGGCGTTCGCGGCCGACGGCGACGGGTCCGGCCCGGCGGCCGAGTCACCCGGCGAAGAAAGCGGCCGGCGCCGCCGTCGCCGGGGCGGCCGCGGCCGGTCCAAGGGCCGCGCCGACGACAACGAAGACGACGCCGGCCAGCAGCCAGATGACGGTGCAGCCGCCCGGGACGAGGCGGCCGCGGGCGATGACGCGCCCGCGGACGCCGAAACCGGCGATGAGACCGAAGCGGATGCGGAAGCCGGCACCGCGGCGCGGCGCCGTCGGCGCAGGCGCAGGAGGGGCGGTGCCCAGGAAGGTGACCAGCCGGCCCCCGATGACCCGCCGGACACCGTGGTACACGTGCGTGAACCCAGGGCCGCCTCACCGGCCCGGGCCAAGGCCAAGGACGAGGTGCAGGGGCTCAAGGGCTCGACCCGGCTCGAAGCCAAGAAGCAGCGGCGGCGCGAGGGCCGCGACTCCGGCCGGCGCAGGCCACCGATCATCACCGAGTCGGAGTTCCTGGCCCGCCGCGAAGCGGTCGACCGGGCCATGGTGGTCAGGCAGCGCGGCGACCGCACCCAGATCGCGGTGCTCGAGGACGGCGTGCTCGTCGAGCACTACGTGGACAAGAGCAGCCACCAGTCCTTCGTCGGCAACGTCTACCTGGGCAAGGTGCAGAACGTGCTGCCGTCGATGGAGGCGGCCTTCGTGGACATCGGTAAGGGCCGCAACGCCGTGCTCTACGCCGGCGAGGTCAATTTCGACGCCAGCGGGCTGGAGGGCCAGACCCGGCGGATCGAGTCGGCGCTCAAGTCGGGCCAGCCTGTCCTGGTGCAGGTCACCAAGGATCCCATCGGGCATAAGGGGGCCCGGCTGACCAGTCAGGTGAGCCTGCCCGGCCGCTACCTGGTGTATGTGCCCGGCGCGTCCATGACCGGGATCAGCCGCAAGCTGCCCGACACCGAGCGCAATCGGCTCAAGCAGATCCTGAAGAAGGTCATGCCCGAGGGGGCCGGCGTCATCGTCCGGACCGCGGCCGAGGGCGCGACGGAAGACGAGCTGGCGCAGGACGTGTCGAGGCTCGCCGCGCAGTGGGAAAACATCGAGTCCAAGGCCAAGACGGCCAGCCCGCCCCAGTTGCTCTACAGCGAGCCCGACCTGACCATCCGGGTGGTCAGGGACATCTTCAACGAGGACTTCAGCAGCCTCGTCGTGTCCGGGGACGACGACTGGGACATGGTCGACGAGTACGTCAGGTACGTCGCCCCGCACCTGGTCGAGCGGCTCAGCCGCTGGCAGGACGAGCAGGACGTGTTCGGCAGCTACCGGATCGACGAGCAGCTGGCTAAGGCCCTGGATCGCAAGGTCTACCTGCCGAGCGGCGGTTCGCTGGTCATCGACCGGACCGAGGCGATGACGGTCATCGACGTCAACACCGGGAAGTTCACCGGCCAGGGCGGCAACCTGGAAGAGACCGTCACCCGCAACAACCTGGAGGCCGCCGAGGAGATCGTCAGGCAGCTGCGGCTGCGTGACGTCGGCGGGATCATCGTCATCGACTTCATCGACATGGTGCTGGAGAGCAACCGGGAGCTGGTGCTCAGGCGGTTGCTCGAATGCCTGGCCCGGGACCGGACCAAGCACCAGGTGGCCGAAGTCACGTCGCTGGGCCTGGTGCAGATGACCCGCAAGCGGGTCGGCTCCGGGCTGCTCGAGGCGTTCTCGGTGACCTGCGAGTGCTGCAACGGGCGCGGCCTGCATGTGTCGCTCGAACCGACCGAGCTGACCTCTCCGGGTCACCGCAGGCGCGGGGATGACAAGCCCGCGACCGAAGGCCAGGCCGCCGCGAACGGTGGCAGCGCTCCGAAGGGCGGGAAAGCCGCGAAGGGCGAGACCGCCGCGAAGGGCGGGAAATCCGCGAAGAGCGGGAACGCCGAGAAGGGCGAGACCGGCGCGAAGGGCGGGAATGCCGCGAAAGCCGGGGACGCCGCGAAGGAAGGGAACGCCGCGAAGGGCGAGATCGCGGCGAACGGCGGGGACGCCGAGAACGGCGGCGAGGCCCGGCCGGCCGGCGGCGGCCGGCGGCGCAGGCGCAAGCCCGCGGCCGCGGCGGCGGACGGCAAGGCCGCGGAGAACGCGAACGGGAACCAGGAACGGGCGGCGGGCCCCCCTTCGTCGGCCGACTCCGAGGAGTCGGAGGGAATCCCCGCCGTCTGATAACCTTTCTTGTCAGCGCGCTCGGGGCGCCGGTGCGGCACGCAGGGACAACCTTCGCAAGGTCCGGTGCCCGGGCAGGCGAACCCGCTCCCCGCGATCCAGTCGGATGACGTGGGAATCGTAGCGGGTCCGCACACAACGGAAAGAGAGTTTCGGTGTACGCGATCGTGCGCTGCGGCGGCAGGCAGGAGAAGGCGTCGGTAGACGACGTCCTCACGGTGGACCGCCTTACCGGTGAGGTGGGCTCCACCCTCACGCTTCCCGCCGTGCTCGTCGTCGACGGCGACAACGTGGTGACCGACCCAGAGGAACTCGGCGGCTACCATGTCGCCGCCGAGATCATGGGCGACGTCAGCGGCCCCAAGATCAACATGATCCGCTACAAGAACAAGACCGGCTACCGGCGCAGGCTGGGCCACCGTCAGCGGTACACCCAGGTGAAGATCACCGGCATCACCAAGGGCGGCGCGCGGTCCGCGGGCAAGTCCGCGACCGCGGGCAAGTCCGCGAGCGCAAGCAAGCCGGCGACCGCGAGCAAGCCGGCCGACACGGGTAAGAAGGCCGACGCGGGCAAGCCGGCGACCGCGAGCAAGCCGGCGACCGCGAGCAAGCCGGCGACCGCGAGCAAGCCGGCGACTGCGAGCAAGACCGCGACTGCGAGCAAGACCGCGACTGCGAGCAAGGCCAAGCCAGCCTCCCCCCGGTCCAAGGCCGCGGAGAGCAAGGCAGAGACGGCTGAGGAGAGCTGAGATGGCACACAAGAAGGGCGCGTCGTCCAGCCGGAACGGCCGTGACTCCAACTCCCAGCGGCTCGGCGTCAAGCGGTTCGGCGGCCAGCAGGTCAACGCGGGCGAGATCATCGTGCGGCAGCGCGGTACCCACTTCCACCCGGGGATCGGCGTCGGGCGCGGCGATGATGACACGCTGTTCGCGCTGGTGACCGGGAAGGTCGAGTTCGGCACCCGTCGCGGGCGCCGCTGCGTGAACGTACTCGAAACAGCAGAGCAGGCCTAGGACACGTCCTAACGGGCACGTGCGGATTCCCGCCCGCCCCTGGCCAGTCGAAGGGAGCAGGGGTGCGCCATGGCCGAGTTCGCCGACCAGGCCACCCTGCGCGCCGAAGCCGGTAACGGCGGTAACGGCTGCGCCTCCGTCCACCGCGAGAAGTTCAAGCCGCTGGGCGGCCCGGACGGCGGGAACGGCGGCCGCGGCGGCGACGTGATCCTGGAAGTGAGCCGGGGGGCGGCCACCCTGCTCGACTTCCACCGACGGCCGGTCCGCCGCGCCGGCCACGGCAAGCCCGGTGCGGGGTCCAACCGCAACGGCGCGGCCGGGTCCGACCTCGAACTGCGGGTACCCGAGGGCACCGTGGTCAAGACGACCCGCGGCGAGGTGCTCGCCGACCTCATCGGCGAGGGAACCCGATTCGTGGCCGCCCGCGGCGGCCGCGGCGGGCTCGGTAACGCGGCCCTCGCCTCACCCCGCCGCAAGGCACCGGGCTTCGCGCTCAAGGGCGAGCCGGGGGAGCGGCGAGAGCTTTTGCTCGAGCTCAAGACGGTCGCCGATGTGGGCCTGGTCGGCTTCCCCAACGCCGGGAAATCGTCGCTCATCGCCGCCATGTCCGCGGCCCGGCCCAAGATCGCCAACTACCCGTTCACGACCCTCGTTCCGAACCTGGGCGTGATCGAGGCCGGCGATACGCAGTTCGTGGTGGCCGATGTTCCCGGCCTGATCCCGGGGGCCAGCCACGGCCGCGGACTCGGGCTGGACTTCCTGCGTCACGTGGAGCGGTGCGCGGCGCTGGTACACGTGCTCGACTGCGCCGCCGAGGAGCCGGGCCGCGATCCGCTGACCGATATGGAGGTCATCGAGGCGGAACTGGCCGCCTACGAAGCAGCCACGGGTGCCTCACTGGCCGGCCGGCCGCGGATCGTGGCCCTGAACAAGATCGATGTCCCGGCGGCCAGGGAACGCGCCGACCGGGTCGGTGCGGAGCTCGCCGCGCGCGGGCTGACCGTCTGCCAGACTTCGGCGGCCACCCGGGAGGGACTGCGCGAGCTGTCCTTCGCCATGGGGGCCATGGTCAGGGCCGCGCGGGCAGCCGAGCCCGAGGCCGCGCCGGCGCGGCAGGTGCTGCGCCCCGCCCCCGCCGACGAGCCGGGCTTCGAGGTCGTGCGGACCGGGGACAACAGCTTCCTGATCCGCGGCGAGCGGCCGCGCCGGTGGGTGCTGCAGACCGACTTCAGCAACGACGAGGCGGTCGGTTACCTGGCCGACCGGCTGGCCAGGCTGGGCGTGGAGGCAGCGCTGGCCGACCTCGGTGCCCAGCCCGGCGCCGAGGTGCTGATCGGCGATGACGACGACGCGGTGGTGTTCGACTGGGAGCCGGAGCTGGCCGGCGGGTCCATCGCCCGGGGCGAGGAACCGGGCCGCGGCGAGCCTCGATTCGGCCCGCGCGGCACCGACCCGCGGCTATCGCCATGACCAGCAGCCGCCAGGAAACCGGCCCGCGGACCAGCGGCCCCGAAGACGCCGGCGCCCTGGCCGCCGGTCGCCCGGATGCTGGGGCCCTGGGCGCCGGTCGCCTGGATGCTGGGGCCCTGGCCGGCGGTCGCCTGGATGCTGGGGCCCTGGCCGGCGGTCGCCCGGATGACGGCGCCCTGGGCGGCGATCGCCCGGATGCCGACGTCCGAACCGGCCGCCGGCCGGATGTCGCGGCCGCCCGGCGGATCGTCGTCAAGGTCGGCTCCTCTTCGCTCACCACCCCGGCCGGGGTTATCGACGAGCACCGGATCACGGCCCTGGCCGACGCGCTGGCCACCCGGGCCGCCAGCGGAACCCAGCTGGTGCTGGTCTCGTCCGGCGCGATCGCGGCCGGGCTGGCCCCCCTCGGCCTGTCCCGCAGGCCGCGCGACCTGGCCACCCAGCAGGCAGCCGCGAGCGTCGGCCAGGGAATCCTCGTCGCCAGGTACACGGCCGCATTCGGGCGGCACGGGGTGCGGACCGGCCAGGTGCTGCTGACCGCCGATGACCTGATGCGGCGCGGGCATTACCGGAACGCGCAGCGCACCCTGGACCGGCTGCTCGGCCTCGGCGTGCTGCCCGTGGTGAACGAGAACGACACGGTAGCCACCGAGGAGATCCGGTTCGGCGACAACGACCGGCTGGCCGCGCTTGTCGCCCACGTGGTCAGGGCGGACGCGCTGGTGTTGCTCTCGGACGTGGACGGGCTCTACGACGGCGACCCGCGGCTCGACGGAGCCCGCAGGATCACCGAGGTGCGCACCCCCCGCGACCTGGCCGCGGTAGAGCTTGGCCGGCCCCGCGGGGTCGCCGCTGCCCGTAGCGCCGCCGGTGACCACGGCCGCGTGGTCGGCACCGGCGGCATGCTCACCAAGGTCGAATCCGCGCTCCTCGCCACCAGCGCCGGGATCCCGGCCGTGGTCGCGGCGGCGGATCAGGCCGTCGCCGCGCTGGCCGGAGAGCCGGTGGGTACCTACTTCGTGCCCGGGCACCGGCGGCCGGGCGCCCGGCAGCTCTGGCTCGCCCACGCCGCCGTGGGTCGCGGTCGGCTGCGGCTGGACGGCGGGGCCGTGCGCGCGGTGGTCGGCAGGCGCGCCTCCCTGCTGCCGGCCGGGGTGGTCGGGGTCGAGGGAGACTTCGAGGCCGGGGACCCGGTCGACCTGTGCGACGAGAGCGGCAGTCTGGTCGCCCGCGGCCTGGTCAACTACGACGCGGCCGAGATCCCCGGGCTGATGGGCCGCACCACCAGGTCGCTGGCCGCCGAACTCGGCCCGGCCTACGAGCGCGAGATCGTGCACCGCGACGACCTCGTCCTGCTCACCTAGCGCGCGCTGCTCGGCCTGCGGCCGACTGACCACCCTGGTCCCGCCGTTCCGCAGGCCGGACTCACCGGCGGCAGAGTCCCCGCAACCAGGTTCAGCACGCCGGAGTCTTAATTGATGACCGGCGAGGGGAGCAGTCATGAACCTGACCGCCCGCACGGTGCGACGCGTCGTCGCGATGACCGCCGTGGCCGGTGCAGTCGCCCTGATCCCGGCCGCTGCGCTGGCCGCCGCCGGCGGCCGTGCGGCGCCGCCCGGTAGCTCCGGCCGGGCCGGCGCAGTGAGCGCGGTCCCGGCGGGCTTCCGGGCCACCTCGCTGAGTTGGCCGTCCGCGTCGCGGGGACGAGTTCTCGGCACTGCGCCGTGCGGTCGGGGCACGTGCTCTGACGTCATCGGTACCAGCGACGGGGGCACGACCTGGCGCCTGCTCGGTACGGTCAGGGCCGCTATCGGCGTGCAGCACCCGGGCATCAGCGAGATCCGTTTCTCCACGTCCGAGGTGGGCTGGACGTTCGGGCCCCGGTTGTTCCGCACCGGCGACGCGGGCCGGTCCTGGACGGCGCTGACGATACCCGGTCGCGGCCAGCAGGTACTCGACCTGGCCGCCGGCCGGGCGGGGGCCTACGCCGTCGTCTCGCCCTGCCGGCGGGGCGCGAACCCTTGCCGGAAGCCGCTCAGCCTGTGGCGGACCGGCGCCCGGTCCGGATCGCGCTGGACCCGCATCCCGCTGGACCTGCCCGCCAGCACGTTCGCCGACGTCGCTGTGTCCGGCCGTACCGTCTATGTCACCGCCGAGGGCGCAGCCAACGTCGGGGGAAGGCTCTACGCCAGCGCCGATGGCCGCCATTTCTCGGCCCGGCCCTCACCGTGCGATGCCGCCCGGGATCTGACTCTGATCCAGGTGGTGCCCACCTCGGCGACCGACGTTGCCTTCCTCTGTGACGGGGACGCCGGATTCAGCCAGGCGGTCAAGACCGTCTACCGGTCGGCGGACACCGGCCGGACCGACACCTTCGCGGGGCGGACGGGATTGCCGGGGATCGCGGCCGAGCTGGCGGCCTCGCCGTCCGGCAATCTGGCCGTGGCGTCCTGCTCGGACGGGTCGTTTCTCTACATCAACGACGGCCGCGGCGAGGCCTGGACGATGGTGATCGGCCGCGGCGACGGTGGAGCGGGCTGGAACGACCTGACGTACGTGACCAGGTCGCAGGCCTGGGTCGTGTACGGGCCGGCCGCCGGAGCCACCGGCGTAGGCCGGGTCTACGTCACCCGCGACGCGGGGCGGCACTGGACCGCAGCCGGGGTGTGATCGGCTGGACCGCCACATCCCGCCGTGATCGCGTTCAGGGGCTCAGCCTGTCCCCGTCTCTAGCTGCGGGTGCGTGAGTTCAGGTAGGTGGCAGGGCGGCCGAAGGCCACGCCCACCGTCAGCGGGTCGGTGACCGCGATGTCCGGGCGTGCCGCGATGGCTCTTACGATCTTCTGCCAGTCGGAGTAGCAGTACCGCTCGTTGTCATTGCTCCAGTGCAGCTTCGGGTTCGGCGACGTGCAATCCCAGCGCGTCCTATTCGTCGTATATGCCGGGTTAGTGCCGGTGACCAGGACGAATGCCTGCAGCGTGAACCACTGGCCGGGCCGGAGAGCCGCTACGTGAGCGATGATCTGGTCCGGGGTGGAGTAGCGGAAGCCGCGGGGCGTGGTGTAGCAGGAGGCGGTCGGCACGTTGCAGGCCCCGCCTGCGACCGCCTCGGTGTGCTGCCAGTACGGAGGAGTGGTGCCGGCCGACTGCAGGGTGGTCCCGGTCTTGACGTAGCGGCGTCCCCAGGCAAAGCATTTCGCGGAGTAATCGGCCTGTACCTGCCTCGGTAGTCCCGCCGCTCCGGGATAGGCGATCAGCCCGTGCGCGCCGGGCAGTCCGTGGCTGGCGATGGTATCGGCCGAGCCGCACGTTTCGGCCTGCAACTGAGCCGGCGTGAGGCTGCCCCAGTTTTTCGGGTAGGTGGCTGTGTGCGATACGAACGACCAGCCGAAGGTGTCTGCGAGATGGGTTGCATCGGCCCACGAGGCGTTGAGCGACTCGTTGCGGTGGCTACAGTGGCGCGTCGTCTGCCCGGTCTTGGCCGTGATCAGCGTCCCGGTGCCGGCCATCCCCAGCGAATGCAGGAACGGCGCCACCTTGTCCAGGGTCGCGATCCCGGTGTTATCGGTCACGCAGTTATCCGCGGCGGTCATCTCGGTGCGAGAGAACAGCAGGGTGGCGAAAGGCCCGGCGGCTGCGGTGTGCCCGGCGGCCGCCGCCCCTGCGGACGACGCCGCTCTCGCCGCCACGATCCCGTGCGCGGCGCCCCCCGTGCGGCCGACGGCCGCTGCCGACAGCGTCGCGGCAATCATCAGGGGGGCGGCGCACGCCGCTAAGACTCTTGGCCAGCGCGCCCGCATACCTGCCTCCTTACGTCGAGCGAGACCTAGGTCACCTTGGCACACCGGCCGTCCCCTTGACAGCAAGAACGCCTATAGGTGTACCTTGCGTAACTAGGCTGCTTCACAACGTAAGTAAACCATCCGTTCCGGATGGGCTCTAGCAGGGCCAAGAGCAGCAACTCGCAAGGGGGCAGCACTGTGGGTGTTGAGCGCAGTTCGCACCCGTACCGTCTCGCCGCCGTGATGGGGGCATCCATCGCCGCAACTGCCGGACTGTTATTACCAGCGACAGGGGCAGGGGCAGGGGCTCGCACCGTCACGGTGTCCCCGCCCGGCATGTCCGCTCCGGTCGTCCACCGGCCACGCGCCAACAGCCCGATCCGGCACGTTGTCGTGATTTACCTGGAGAACCACTCGTTCGACAACATACTCGGCTACTGGTGTGACCAGCACCAAGGCCGTTGTCCGGATGGGGGGATGCCGTCGCGCGTGCGGCTTTCGGACGGCCGCGTGGTCAGGCCGACTGTGGACCCGGACACTGTGCCGCTGGTGAACCACAACGTTCCCGCGCAACTTGCCGCGATGAATATCGTGGACGGCGTGCCAAGGATGAACGGGTGGCAGAACATTCCTACCGTCAAAAGTGCCCGGGATTCCAGTTGCAATGCTGCTAGCGGCTACCAG
>DASXLW010000046.1:0-17570 GCA_036496025.1 Streptosporangiaceae bacterium | reverse complement strand
TAGCCGGGCTGCTGCGCGCAGCGGCGGCCGGCACCCTGGCCGGATCAGCCGCGCTGCGCTGGGCCCCCGGGGCGGCGGTGACCGTGGTCATCGCGGCCGAGGGCTACCCCGAGCGTCCGGCGGTCGGCGATCTGATCGAGGGCGCAGATTTTCCCGAACGGGACGGGGCTAGCTATCTCCTTCACGCGGGCACCGCGCGGGCACGGGACGGGCGCCTGGTGTCGGCCGGCGGCAGGGTACTCAACGTGGTGGGCACCGGGCCCGACCTCCAGGCCGCCCGCGCGGCCGCCTACCAGCGAGCGGCCCGGGTAACGATGCGCGGCGGCTGGTACCGCACCGACATCGCCGAGCGCGCGGCGGCCGCCTCGCTCTGAGCCAGCAGCGGCCGAGCCGAGCTGAGCTGAGCGACCGGCCGAGCCGAGCCGAGCTGAGTTGAGCGAGCGGCCAGGCCGAGCCGAGCGAGCGGCCAGGCCGAGCCGAGCGAGCGGGCGGCGGCCGGGCCCGCAACCTGATCGATGTGCGCCACCGCCGCCCCGCCAAGGTGATCGACGTGCCGCCGCCCTGGCCTGGGTGGTCGATGTGCCATCGCCGGCCTTATAGGGGAGGCAGTGTGCCATCGACGCCGCGCGGCGCGGGCGGCGCGGCGGCACCGGCCAATGCGGGAGAATCGGAGACATGATCAGCCGGTACACGCTGCCCGAGATGGGGCGGGTCTGGAGCGAGGAGCACAAGTACGAGCTGTGGAGCCGGGTGGAGACGCTCGTCCTGGAGGCCCAGGCCCGGGCGGGCACCGTGCCCGCGGACTGCGTCGAGCCGGTGCGCCAGGCGCCGCCGCCGTCGGCCGATGCGGTCGCCGCGGCCGAGGCCGTGACCGATCACGACGTCATCGCCTTCCTCACCGCCTGGGCGGACAACACCTCACCGCGCGAGGCAGCCTCGTACGTCCACTTCGGCATGACCTCGTCGGACCTGCTCGACACGGCCCTGGCCATCCAGCTCACCGAGGCGACCGACCTGCTGCTGGCCAAGGCCGGGACGCTGGTGGCGGTGCTGCGCGACCACGCGCTCGCCCATCGCGGCACGCTGCGGGTCGGACGGACGCACGGCGTTCACGCCGAGCCCGACGTCTGGGGTCACCGGGTGGCCGACTTCGCGTTCGCGATGGCTCGCTGCCGGGACCGGCTGCAGCGGGCCCGCGACGCAGTCGCGGTGGGCAAATTGTCCGGTCCGGTCGGCACGTACTCCAACATCGATCCCGCCATCGAGGCCGAGGTCATGGCCGCGCTCGGGCTGCGCCCGGCCTGCGTGGCCACGCAGGTGGTCTTCCGTGACGGGATCTCCGAGTGGGTCAGCGTGCTGGCGATCACCGCCACGGTCTGCGAGGCGGTCGCGCTCGAGGTCAGGCACGGCCAGCGGACCGAGCTGCGCGAGCTGGCCGAGCCGTTCGGGCGCGGGCAGAAGGGCTCGTCGGCAATGCCCCACAAGAGGAACCCGATCCGGTCGGAGCGGATCTGCGGGCTGGCCCGGGTGGTCCGCGCCCAGGTCACCCCCGTCATAGAAGGCATGCCGCTGTGGCATGAACGGGACATTTCCCATTCCAGCACCGAACGCGTGGCCCTGCCCGACGCCGCCATCGTCACCGACTACCTGCTGGCGCTCACGACCGGGCTGGTCGAGGGGCTCACCGTGGACGCGGCGCGGATGCGCGCCAACCTGGACGCTACCGGCGGGCTGATCTACAGCTCGGCCGTGCTGCTCGAGCTTGTCCGGTCTGGCATGAATCGCGAAGATGCGTACGCGCTTGTACAGGACGCGGCCATGGAGACATGGGACACAGGCATTCCATTTCGGACCACTCTGCGTAAGCATGCGATCGCACGCGGGCAGCAGATCGACGACGGGCGGCTGGACGAAGTGTGCAGGCCGGAACGCTATACCGAACGCCTCGGGGGGGTGTTCGAACGGCTGCGGCACCTCACCTGACCCGGGCCGACGCGCTGCGGATCGGCTGAGCTGTCAGCCAGACCGGGTCGGCGATGGGATACTGGTCGAGCCCCGCGGCTGTGATCCGCCACGCGGCCACCGCCCGGCGAGCGCCCGGCGCACCATCCCACCCGGCCCGAACCGGGCCGCCGACCACCGGACGGGAGTTGCAACCAGATGACCATGGGCTCCGAGACGATCCGTTACCGCGTGCGAGGAGGGAACCCCCTGGAGGGGACGGTCTTTGTCCAGGGGGCGAAGAACGCCGCGCTCAAGATGATCGCAGCTTCCCTGCTCGCGACCAGAGGACGGACCGTGCTGCGGAACGTGCCGGTCATCGAGGACGTCCGGCGGGCGGTCGAGCTGGCGCAGGCGGTCGGGGCTCTGGTGGAGTTCCACGAAGCCGAGCGCATCCTGGTGGTGGACGCGTCCCGGCTCACCAGCCCGGTGCTCCCGGCCGAGATCGCGCGCCGGTTCCGCGGCTCGGTGCTGTTCGTGCCCGCCTTGCTGCACCGGCTCGGCGAGGCCGTCCTCGAGGGCATCGGCGGGTGCAACCTGGGCAGCAGGAGCCTCGACTTCCACTACCGGGGCTTCGCCCGGCTCGGCGCCACGGTGACCGAGGGCGAAAACGTTATCCACATCCAGGCCGAGCACCTGCGCGGCGCCCACCTGTACCTGGACACCCCGTCGCACACCGGCACCGAGAACCTGATCATGGCGGCCTCGCTGGCCCCGGGAACCACCGTGATCGACAACACCGCGCTCGAGCCCGAGGTGCTCGACGTGATCGCGTTCCTGACCAAGATGGGCGCCAGGATCAGCGGCGGCGGTACCGGATTCGTCACCGTCGAGGGCGTGGATGAGCTCACTGCCGTCGAGCACACGGTCATGCCGGACCGGATCGACGCCGGCGTGTTCGCGATGGCGGCGGCGATCACCGGCGGCGAGCTGAGCCTGGTAGGCGGGTCCCTCGACCACTTCGGCGTCGTTCGCTGGAAGCTGGAGCAGATGGGGGTCGAGTTCGCGACGCACGGCGCCGTGCTGCAGGTGCGGCTGGAGCACAAGCTCCGCCCGATCAACGTGATCACCAGCCCGTACCCGGGGTTCGCCACCGACCTGCAGTCGCCGATCATGGCCCTGAGCTGCCTGGCGGACGGCACCAGCTACATTCGCGAGACGATCTACGACGGTCGCTACACGCTGGTCGGAGAGCTCGGCAAGATGGGCGCCAAGATCGAGGTGGACTCCAACGCCGTCATCGTGCACGGGCCGTGCACGCTCAAGGGAGCCGAGGTCGTGGCGCACGACCTGCGCACCGGGATCGCGCTCATCCTGGCTGGCCTGGCCGCCGACGGCGAGACCGTGGTCGCTCCTGCGTACCCCATCGACCGGGGGCACGCGTCGATCGCCGCGCGGCTGACCGCGCTTGGTGCCGACATCACCGCCGAGTCCTCCGGCTGACAGACCGGACGACTCAGCCCCTGGGACACCCCCGGCCAGGCGGCCGCGACCTAGGAGCTCCGGGAATCGCCGACGGCGTCGGCCATTCGGAACGGCGTTGCCGGGTCTTAATGACGGCGCGGGTAGGCCTTGGCCACGGCCAGGAACGCTTCGTTCGCCTCGGGATCGCCGATCGAGACGCGAGCACCCTCGTCACCGAACGGGCGGACACCGATCCCGGCGGCCGCGCACCGGGCCGCGAAGTCGCCGGTGTCCGCGCCCAGGCGCAGCCAGACGAAGTTGGCCTCGGTGGGCGGTACCGTCCAGCCGTCGCCGAGCAGCGCGTCGCGTACCCGCGACCGCTCGCCGACGACCGCATCGACCCGGTCGAGCAGCTCGGGCTCGGCGGCCAGCGACGCGATCGCCGCCGCCTGGGCGACGCAGCTCACCGTGAACGGCAGCATCGTCATGCGCACGGCTGCCGCGACCGGCTCGGGCGCTACCATGAACCCCACCCGCAGGCCGGCCAGCCCGTAGGCCTTGGAGAACGTGCGGAGCACCGCGAGGTTCGGCCGGTCCGGGTACAGGCTGAGCCCGTCCGGCACCTCGGGATCGCGGACGTACTCGCGGTACGCCTCGTCCAGCACGACCAGGCAGTTCGGCGGCACGGCGTCGAGGAACTCCTCGAGTTCGGCGCGCCGCACGACGGTGCCGGTGGGGTTGTTCGGGTTGCAGACGAAGACGATCCTGGTCCGTTCGGTGATCGCATCGGCCATCGCGACCAGGTCATGCGTCTCGTCCCGCAGCGGTACCCGCGCCGACTCGGCTCCGGACAGGCCGGCCAGCGTGGGATACGCCTCGAACGACCGCCAGGCGTACAGCACTTGCCCGCCGGGCTCCGCGGCCGCCCCGAGAAGTTGCTGGGTCACTCCCACCGAGCCGCAGCCGACCGCGATGTGCGCCTCCTGTACCCCGAACCGGGCGCCGATCGCCGCGATGAGGGCCTGGGCGCCGTTGTCCGGATACCGGTGGGCGTCCGCGGCTGCCGTCGCGATCACGTCCAGCACCGACGGCAGTGGCCCGAACGGGGACTCGTTGGACGCCAGCCTGAACGACCGGCCGTCCGGGGATGTTGTCACGCGGCCCGGCTTATAGGGGATGAAGCCCTCAAGCACGGAGCGGAACCGCGGCGTCTGTGCGGCGGGCACCATTGACCTCCAGCAACTCAGCGTCCTGCCCTGCCAGTCTCGCATCCCCGCGTGCACGGTCGTGCGCGCAACCCGTCGCCGCCCTGGCCGTCAGGGGGCGGTCGGTCCTTCGGCGTCCATCGCCTGCCGGAAGGCGTCGAGTACGTCCGGGGTGAACAGCACGAACCTGGCCTCCGCGACCTGGCTGGGAGCGTCGCGCACCGTGGTCAGCGCGATCAGGGCGGCGTCGTCGGCCGGCCAGCCGTATATCCCGGCTGACACGGCGGGGAAGGCCACGCTGCGTGCGCCGAGCTCGTCCGCGACCCGGAGCGATTCGCGGTAGCACGAGGCCAGCAGGCGGGACCGGTTCTGGCCCCGCGAGTAGACCGGGCCCGCCGTGTGGATCACCCATCTGGCCGGCAGCCGGCCGGCCGTAGTCGCCACCGCCTGCCCGGTCGGCAGCCCTTCGCTGAACTGCCCGGCCCGCAGCGCGCGGCATTCGGCCAGGATGTCGGGGCCGCCGCGGCGGTGGATCGCTCCGTCCACGCCGCCGCCGCCGAGCAGTGACGAGTTCGCCGCGTTGACGATCGCGTCCACGCGCTGCTGGGTGATGTCCCCGAGGACCAGCGTGATCTCCATGGCCATGGTGATTTTCACGATAGTCGGCCCTTCCAGCGAGTGACCCTGCGCACCCGGGCCGGACTCGAGGAGCGCGCCGGTCAGAGGTCATTGACCGTCCTGGTCGGCCGCGGCCGCCGCGTCCGCCCTCAGCCGGCGCTGGGAGCGCACAACGAAAAGCACGCTGAGCGCCACGATTGCGATCGTGAACCACCAGCTGTAGTGGGAGATGGTCTTGGCGGCAACCACCGCGTCGTGGCCGAGCGCGTACCCCAGCCCAGCGAGCAGGCCGGTCCACAGCAAAGCGCCGATCACATCCAGGATGAGGAACGTGACCAGTCTCATCCCGGCCCAGCCAGCGATGACACAAATGATCACCCTGGGGATGGGGAGGAAGAAGCTGATCACCACGGCTGGCCAGGTGAACTTGGCGCCCGCCCGCTGCACGCGCGCCATGTGCTTACCCGCACTGCGGCCGCCGGGCAGGGCCATGATGAACCGCTCGCCCCACAGCCGCCCCGCCCACCAGTACAAGACGTCGAACTTCACCAGCCCCGGGATCGCGGCGAGCAGCACCACCGCCAGCGTTCCGTCGCCGGCCCGGGCGAACGCGGCGGCCGAGATGATCGATTCGGTGCTGCCATTCAGCAGTTCAGCTACCACCGGGTGAGTGCCGATCAATGACAACCGCAACGGCAGCAAGGCCCAATAGAACACGCCGCTGAGCACGATGCCAACCCAGCACAAGATGTCGACCGCCCGCGGCTTCCCGTACCAGGGCAACCGCGGATCGTTCCACCGATTCGCGGTTTCGGGCTCGGCTGCCTCGGCGTCCGCCGCGCCCCCCGCGGCCTGAGAGGATTCCGTCTCGGGGACGCTCATGAGGCAAACTCCCTACCGTTGGCGCACCCTCAGCGGCGGCTACCAGGACCACGCACGCAATCACTGTCCCGTAGCCACAGCGTAGCCGTTACGCCGGCGCGGCCCGCCGCTGTCGACCACGGCGGCCTCCGGACTCCTGCTGCGGGCTGGGCCTGTCCCGCGCGGGATCGGCAAAGATACAGTGACGAGGTGAATCGACTCGGTGAACTCGAACGCGCAATCATGGATGTGCTCTGGGACACCGCCAGCCCGCTCACCGTCCGCGAGGTCAGCGAGCGGCTAGCCGAGAGGGAGTTGGCTCATACCACTGTGATGACCGTGCTGGACCGGCTGGCCAAGAAGGGGTTCGCCCAGCGGGAGCGGGACGGCCGCGCCTGGCAGTACCGGCCTGCAGCCAGCCGGGAGGCGTATGTCACGGAGCTGATGCTGAGCGCGCTGGACCAGGCCGGGGACCGGCAGGCCGCGCTGGCCAGCTTCGCCCGCTCGGTCACCGACGCCGAGGCGCGGGCGCTGCGCAGCGCCCTTGAGGCGTTCGAAGACCGCACCGGGGACTGAGTTCGGTGCTCGTCACGGTAGGCGTTCTCACGGCGGTCGCGATGACCGCGGTCGCCGGGGCCACCATGCTCGCGTCCGCGGCCTGGCCGGGCCGGGCTCCGGCCGCCGCGATCTTGCTGTGGCAGGCCCTCGGCCTGGGCTGGGGTCTGGCCGCGGTCGGCGCGCTGGCCGCCCTGGCCGCCAGGCCGGCGCATACCGGAGTGGCCGGCGGCGTGCTGGCCTTCGCGGGCGACGCGGTGGGGCAGGCGGCGGACCCGGCCAGGGAGCCGATCGCCCTGACGGCTTTCCGGGTGACCTGCCTGGTCCTGGCGGTCGCGTTGCTCGCCCTGCTCTGCTGGGTGCTGGCCGCCGTGTGCACCGCGGTGCTGCGCACCCGGCGCAGGCACCGGGCGCTGCTGACCTTGCTGGCCCGCGGCGACCCGAAGGCGCCGGGCGCACTCGTGCTCGACCACCCGGCCGCCGCCGCGTACTGCCTGCCCGGGCTGCGGTCCCGCATAGTGATCAGTGCGGGCACGCTGGATCTGCTTGATCCGGCCGAGCTCGCGGCCGTGCTCGCGCACGAGCGGGCGCACGTCAGGGAACGCCACGATCTTGTACTCCTCCCGTTCACCGCGCTATGCCGCGCCTTTCCGCGCTGCGGGGTCACCTTCCGGGCCCAGCACGCCGTGGCGCTGCTGGTCGAGATGCTCGCCGACGATCGCGCCCGCCGGGCCCGGCCGGCCAGGGAACTGGCCACGGCGCTGATGAGGTTCGGCGTGGCGGGTGCGAGTGCTCCGCCGTCCGGCGCGCTGGCCGCCACGGCCGCCGGCGGCCAGGGTGACGTCACTGCCCGGGTGACGCGGCTGCTCGAACCCCAGCCGGGGCTGTCCCGCCTGCTCTGGGTCGGGGTCTGCTGTAGCGCGATCGTGCTCGTCGTGCTGCCCGCCGCGCTCTTCGTGATCCCGCTCTGATCGACGCGCCGGCCGGCCGCCCACCGCGCTCCGTGATCTCGTCCGAGCGGTGCCGTTGCTCCGGGTGCCCCGCAGTAGGCTGCGTCGATGAGCGAGACTCAGTGGCGAACGCACCGGCTCGAACTTGACGACCAGACGCTGCGCGAGTGGGACGCGGCGGTCCTGGCCGCCGATCCCGAAGGGATCGTGCTGGACACTTCGGCCTTCTACCCGGGCGGCGGGGGGCAGCCGCCCGACCACGGCGTGCTGTTGTGGGGCGGGGTGCAGACCCGCATCGTGGGCGCCCGCAAGGGGGACGACCTCTACCTGATCCCGGCCGAGGGCGATCCGCTGCCGCCGCCCGGCACGGCGGTGCGCGGCGCGGTCGAGGATGAGCGCCGGACCGCCCTGATGCGCACGCACTCCGGGCTGCACGTGCTCTGCGGGGTCGTGTTCAGGGACTTCGGCGCGCTGGTCACCGGGGGGAACATGGAACCGCTGACCGCCCGGATGGACTTCAACCTGCCGCAGGTACCCGAGGGCTTCCGGGACGCGGTGGAGTCGGGGTGCAACGCCGAGGTCGCGGCGAACCGGCGGATCGACGTCCGGGTGCTGCCGCGGGAAGAGGCGTTCGCCCTGCCCGACATCATCCGGACCGCCACCAACCTGGTCCCGGCCGAGGTCAAGGACGTTCGCATCATCGACATCGTCGGGCTGGACCAGCAGGCGGACGGCGGCACGCACGTGGCTGCCACCAGCCAGGTCGGCCGGATAGAAGTGGTGAAGATCGAGAACAAGGGCAAGGGGTTCCGCAGACTGCGGATCCGCATCGCGGACTAGGGATCGCCGCTGAGGTGCGTCCAGATGAGGCAGTCGTGCCACGAGTCGCGCTCGGCGTCCTCATCTGACCAGTCGCGGCAGTGCCGGGGGAGGAGCTGTTCAAACCGGTAGCCGGCCCGCTCGGCGACCCCGAGCGACGCCTCGTTGCCGGGCTGGATCTCCAGCCAGATTCGGGGGGCGGCGAGACTGTCGTGAGCCCACGACGTCGCGGCCTGCACCGCCCGCGAGGCGATACCGCGGCGACGCCACTCGGGCCGCACCCAGTAGGCCAGCTCGATGCTCCCCGGATGGTCGGGCATCAGCCCCAGGGCGCCGAGAAGCTGGCGGTCGCGCAAGATTCCGAGGGAGAACTGGCCGCCCGCGGCGGGATCCCACTCCGATAGCGCCGTCCGCGCGTCGCGCAGCGAGTAGGGCCCCGCCGGACGGGCTCCCCACAGGGCCGGTGCCAACTCTCCGCTGGTCGCCTCGGTCAGCAACGGGGCATCGCCGCCAACCAGGGCGCGCATGTGCAGGTCGTCGCCCAAGTCCAGGTCAGAGTCCATGAGCTTCATCCGGGCTGCCCGGCCGGGCCACGCCGCCGGTCCGCCTTCCGCCGGTGCTTACCAGGGTCCGTAAGGCCCGGAGCTTGAGCTACCGCCCTTGCCCATCTCCTTGACCTTGGGCCGGACGTCGGTCAGGTAGATGGCAGCGGCCACGAACGCGGCCACCGGAAGGATCTGGATCACCGACAGGTTCTTGACGTAGGCGGCGTAGCCGAGGCCGATCACCGCGGACACGCCGGTGATGACGAGCCACAGGGGCTTGGTCCGCTTGCCCGCCGCCAGGAACGCGCCCGACGGCCGGGTGCACGCGTCGATGAAGGCCCACGCCTCGACCACGAATGCCGCGATCGCGAGCGCCTCAAAGAAATAGTTCAACGGGGTGTACGCACCCCAGCCGCTAAACACGTTCTCAGGCTATCCGGTCGCCGGAGGTGGCGGCACCCGTGTCGCGGGACCGGAGGCGCCTGCGGCAGGCTCCGCGTCTGCCGGCCGCGCCTCGACGGTCGCGACCGGCTCGTCCGTACCGTCCAGCGGGGCCTGCGGCCCGGCGGTCTCGGTCCGGAACGATTCGTAGATCTCCAGCAGGATCTGCTTCTGCCGCTCGGTCAGCCCCGGGTCGGCGAGCACGGCGGACCGGACGCCGCTGTCGGCCGGCTTGTCCTCCAGGATGCCGGCCTGCACGTACAGCACCTCCGCGGAAATCCGCAGCCCCTTGGCGATCTGCTGCAGTATCTCCGCGCTGGGCCGGCGCAGGCCGCGCTCGATCTGGCTCAGGTACGGATTCGACACGCCGGCGGCCTGGGCGAGCTGGCGAAGCGAGATCTTGGCCTGCTCCCGCTGCTGCCTGATGTAATCGCCAATCTCGTTGACATTCACCGTACGCATACCCCCAGTATCCCATCGGGGTGCTTGCAACTGCAAATCCGGAGCAAGCACCTCAGCTACGGACCGGCCGTGGCGTCAGCGACCCTCGAGCGTCACGCGGATCTCGCCCACCCGCCGGCCGCCGCCCCTGACCTCGGCCAGCCCGACCCGGTCCAGGGCGGCCACATCGGCGCCCGGCTCCCCGGCCGCACCGAGCCTGCGCAGCAGCGCCACAGTCACCGGCGGCCTGGCCCGGGCCGCGCCGTCATCGATCTTGAAGGCCCCGGCCCGGCCGTCGGCCAGCGCGAACGCCTCGACGCCCTCCGCACCCGATTTCAGCAGCAGACCGGGTATAGCTTCCATCAGCGCCCGCTCCGGGCGGGTGCTCCCCGAAGTCCACTCCGGGTAGGTCCGCATGGCGTCGGCCACCGTCCGTTCGGGAGATCCGTGGGCGGACAGCACCATGGCGCGGAAGGCGCGGGCCAGGCCGGCCACCGAGAGGGCAAAGATCGGCGCGCCGCAGCCGTCCACGCCGACCGCGGTCACCGGCTCGCCGGACAGCCGCTCGATAGTGCGGCGGATCTCGGCCTGCAAGGGGTGTGCCGGGTCTCGGTAGCTGGCGGTCGGCCAGCCCGCCGCCACGCAGGTGGCCAGCATGGCCGCGTGCTTGCCCGAGCAGTTCATGTGTACCCGGTCGGGCCCGCCGCCCCGGCGGATCAGGGCATGCAGGCTCGGCTCGTCCATGGGCAGCCCGGGCGGGCACTGCAGCGCGTCGGTGGTCAGCCCGGCCCCGGCCAGGATCTCGCGTGCCCCGACGACGTGGAAGTCCTCACCGGAATGGCTGGCCGCAGCGAGGGCCAGCAGCTTGCCGTTCAGGTCGAGGCCGCACCGGACCATCGCGGCCGCCTGCAGTGGCTTGTTGGACGACCGCGGGAAGATCGGCTCGCCCACGGCGCCGGCCGCGAGCACGGGCTCGCCACCGGCGCCGAGGGCGATGACCGGGCCGCGGTGCACCGACTCGGCGAACCCCGACCGGACCACCTCGGCCAGGACCGGGTTATCAGCTGTGATTGTCGACCCCGAGGAAGGCGCGCGTCTGGTAGGTGCGCATCGGCGGACGCTGGGAAAGCTCGGCCAGGGCGGCCGCGCGCTGTACCAGCTCGGCGTTGCTCGCTACCTTCCTGCCCTTGGTGTAGCTGGTCGTATCCTCCATGCCCACCCGCAGGTGCCCGCCGGCTGACAGGGCGGCGAACATCACCGGCAGCGAGCTGCGCCCGATGCCGGTGGCCGACCAGGAAGATCCGGCGGGCAGCGCCTCGACCGCGCTGACCAGGGTGGCGGTGTCGCCGGGCATGCCGCCAGGGACCCCCATCACCAGATCGCAGTGCACGCGCCCGCCGTGCGGTTCGCCCAGTTCATCGAGGAGCCGGTGCAACGTCGCGACGTGACCGAGGTCGAACATCTCGAACTCCGGCACCACGCGCAGCTCCTTGGTGCGCGCGTACAGCTCGCGGATGAACGGCCACGGGTTCATGAACACCTCGTCGCCGAAGTTCACCGTGCCGCAGGTGAGCGAGCACGCGTCCGGCTGCGCGTCCAGGACGGCCAGCCGGTCGGCGAAGGCGTCGGTCACCGCGCCGCCGGTGGACAGCTGAACGACCATGGTGCTGCTCTCCCGCAGCGCCTGGACGGTGTCCTTGAGCCGGCCCAGGTCCAGGGTCGGTTGCGCCTGGTCGTCCCGGATGTGCACGTGGATGACCGAGGCGCCGGCCGCCTCGCATTCCCGGGCCGTGTTCACCAGCTCGTTCAGCGTCACCGGCAGTCCGGGATGCTGTTCCTTGTCGGCCTCTGCGCCCGTGGGCGCGACGGTGATGAGCGTGGTGCCGGACCCGATCGGCGGCTTGGGAGCCGGCGTCGCTGTTGGCTTGGGCGCCGGCCTCGGTGTCCTTTTGGGTGTCTTTTTGGGTGTCATCAGGGGCAGAATTCATCCTCGTGCGAGCCGTAGTCCAGCGCGTCAGCCAAGCGAGCGTCACCGTCGATGGCGTGACCGTCGGGTCGCTGCCCGGGCCTGGCCTGGTCGTGCTCGTAGGCGTGACGCACTCGGACACCCGGCAGACGGCGGCAGTCCTGGCGCGCAAGATCTACCATCTTCGGATCCTGGCCGGCGAGCGGTCGGCGGCGGATCTGGCGGCTCCGCTGCTCGTGATCAGCCAGTTTACGCTGTACGCGGACACCAGCAAGGGACGCCGCCCGTCCTGGCTGGCGGCCGCGCCGGGCCCGGCAGCCGAGCCGCTGGTCGAGGAGTTCGTGGCCGCGCTGCGCGCGCTCGGCGCCGTGGTGGAAACCGGAGTCTTCGGCGCGGACATGAAGGTATCCCTGGTCAACGACGGTCCGGTGACGCTGCTGCTGGATGCGTGAGGTGCCGCCGCGCGAACTCGAGAGACTCGCTCAGATCCGCCTCCCGGTCCGCCTTCGACAGCGCGCGCCTGGTGTTCACCTCCAGCACGACCATGCCCGGATAGCCGCTCGCGGTCAGCCGCTCGAGCAGCTCGGCGCAGGGCTGATTGCCCCGTCCGGGGACCAGGTGCTCGTCGGGGGGGATGGCCGTGCCGGTGCCGTCGGCCAGGTGCACGTGCGCCAGCCGGTCACCGAGGTCGGCGGCCATGGCCAGCGCGTCCGAGCCGGACGCCGCGGTGTGCGACAGGTCGAGCGTGACGTTCGGGTAGTCCTGCCTGACCGGATCCCAGTGCCGCGCGTACGGGACCACCTCGGTGGCCCGCGCCCGCAGCGGGTACATGTTCTCGACGGCGAAGACGACGTTGGTCTCCTCGCTCATCCTGGCCAGCCCGGTCTCGAAGTCACGAGCGTACTCCCGCTGCCACCGGAACGGCGGGTGCAAGACGACCACCCGGGCGCCGAGCTGCTCGGCCACCTCCTGCGAGCGGCGGAGCTTCCCCCACGCATCCCGGCCCCAGACACGCTGGGTAACGAGCAGCGAGGGAGCGTGCACGGCGAGCACCGGTATCTGGTGATAGTCGGACAGCCGGCGCAGCACGTCCACGTTCTGGCTCACCGGGTCGGTGTAGACCATGACCTCGACGCCGTCGTAGCCGAGCCGGGCGGCGGTCTCGAACGCGTCCGGCGTACTGTCCGGGTAGACCGAGCCGGTGGACAAGGCCACGCGGGTACGCGGGCTCCCGGCCGTCTCGCTCAACGCGTCTCCCTATTGATCACGGCTGTCAGGCCTACCGGGGCTAGCTTAGAGCCTGCCGGGCATGGCTGAGTCCAACCAGGCCCGCGCCTGGTCAGCGTGGACTGTCCGACCCGCTCGCTAGCGTTCGGACATGGCGAAGTCATCGGCCGGCGCGGCGGCCAGGGCGTTCCGGTGCACGGAATGCGGCTGGCGCGCGACGAGGTGGGCCGGGCGGTGCGGGGAGTGCCAGGCATGGGGGACGGTGCAGGAGGCCGGAGCCGCAGCGCCGGCGCCCGCGGGGCTGCGCCGCGTCTTGGCCGGGCCGGTGAGCACGCCCGCGGTGCCGATCGGCCAGGTGGACGCGACCACCGCCATGGCCCGTCCGACCGGCCTGGACGAGCTGGACCGGGTGCTCGGCGGCGGCCTGGTGCCCGGGGCGGTCCTGCTGCTGGCCGGGGAGCCCGGCGTGGGCAAGTCGACCCTGCTGCTGGAGGCCGGCGCGCAGGCGGCGCGCGCGGGCCCGGTGCTGTACGTGACCGGCGAAGAGTCGGCCGGCCAGGTACGGCTGCGCGCCGACCGGATCGGCGCCGTGCACGCGGACCTCTTCCTGGCGGCCGAGTCCGACCTGCCCGCGCTGCTGGGGCACGTCGATGCGGTCGAGCCCAGGCTGCTGATCGTCGACTCGGTGCAGACCATCGCCGCCCCGGATGTGGAGGGCACGCCGGGCGGGGTCACGCAGGTGCGGGCCGTGGCCTCCGCGCTGGCCGCCGTCGCCAGGGAGCGCATGATGACCACGGTACTCGTGGGACACGTGACCAAAGACGGAGCGATAGCCGGGCCGCGGGCCCTCGAGCACCTGGTGGACGTGGTCCTGCACTTCGAGGGGGACCGGCATTCGCAGCTGCGCATGGTGCGGTCGGTCAAGAACCGGTACGGTCCCACCGACGAGATCGGCTGCTTCGACCTCGGCGAGTACGGCCTGATCGGCTTGCCGGACCCCAGCTGCCTGTTCCTGTCTCAGCGTTCCGAGCCGGTGCCGGGGACGTGCGTGACCGTGGCCGTCGAGGGTCGCCGCGCCCTGCTGGCCGAGGTCCAGGCGCTGGTCGGGTACACCCAGGCCGAGATCCCGCGCCGAGTGGCCTCGGGCCTCGACGCCGCCCGGCTGGGCATGCTCGTCGCCGTGCTGAAGCGCCGGACCGGGCTGAAGCTGAGCGGGCAAGAGATCTACGCGGCCACGGTCGGCGGGGTCCGGCTCACCGAGCCCGCCGTGGACCTGGCGGTCGCGCTGGCCATCGCGAGCACCAGCGTCGACCTGAGCGTCCCGGCCGACGTGGTGGCCATCGGTGAGGTCGGCCTGGCCGGCGAGATACGCAGGGTGCCGGGCCTGAGCCGGCGGGTGGCGGAGGCGGGTCGGCTCGGCTTCCGGCGCGCCATTGTGCCGGCCGCGTCGGGTGCGCTGCCGCCGTCGCCGGACAGCGCGGATCAGGACGCGCCGGGCGAGCCGATGGAGATCAGGGAGGTCGCCGACGTCACGACGGCGATCGCCGTGGCCCTCGGCGAATGTCCCCGGCCGGGGGGCTAGGAGCGCCCGGGTGCCCCGCTGCCGGGGCTTAAGAGCGCCCGGCAGTCCAGCTGACGGGCCCTGCGCCGCCCCTCAGCGGAGGTCGAAGACCACGGTGTGGCTGTGCAGGTGGCCGGCGGACGCGGTCACCGTGTAGGCGCCCGGCCGGGCCACCGCCCGCGGCATCGTGCAGCCAGGGGAGGAAAGCCGCCGGTCCCACGTCATCTGCAGCTGCAGGGGAATGCCCCGCTTCAGCTTCGCGACCGACGACGCGCCGGATTTGCCGGCGCAGTCCGCCGAGTACCAGACCCTGACCCCGCCCGACTTGATGAGCAGGGTCACGTGCCGGGTGCCGACGTTGAACGTGCAGGTCTGGGGGGCGGTGGAGACCACGTCGATGCCGAATTCCGGCCGCGCCGCGGGACCGTAGCTGTTGCTGCTGGCCGTCAAGGTGAGCACCACGTCGGCACTCTGGCAGTCGCCGCCGTGAGAGTGCTTTCCGGCTGCCGCCGGCGCGGGCGTGTGCTTGGCCTTTGGTTTCGTGCCCTGGCTCGCATGATGCGCGCCGTGCGCGTGCCGCTGGGACTTGCCGGTGCCGGATGGACTCGGTGACGGGCTGGGCGACGGGGTCGCCAGTCCGCCCGCGGGTGACACGCTCGGATCCGGGGCTCGGTGGTGGTGACCCAGCGGCGTCGACGAGGCCGCAGGGCGGGCCGAGGCTCCGCCCACCGCCCAGGCGAGCAGGCCGAGTACGGCCAGGCCAGCCGCGAGGGCGAACAACCTCCGGCGCCAGTAAGCATCAGCGCTAACAGACCGGCTCCGGTTACGTGAGGTAATCGGATCCATGAACGTAGTATGCAGAGCCGGCCGCGGGTAATCGTGCCGACCCGCCGGCGGGGCCCAGATACCGAACGTGCGACGATCGGCTGTGTCATGACGTACGGGCTGGCTGAGACGGATCGGGGAGCGGCGGCGAGCCGTCCGCAGGATGCCGTCTTGTCCTGGTACGCGGCGCACCGGCGGGATCTGCCGTGGCGCCGGCCGAACGCGTCCCCATGGGCGGTCCTGGTCAGCGAGATCATGCTCCAGCAGACGCCGGTGGTCCGGGTGCTGCCGGCCTACCAGGCCTGGCTGGAGCGCTGGCCGACGCCGGCCGCGCTGGCCGCGGCGCCAGCGGGCGAGGCGGTCAGGCAGTGGGGCCGGCTCGGCTATCCCCGGCGCGCGCTCCGGCTGCACGCCACCGCCTGCGTCCTGGACCGGCGGTACGGCGGCCAGGTGCCCGCCAGCCACGCGGACCTGCTCGGGCTCCCGGGCATCGGCCGTTATACCGCGGCCGCGGTGTGCAGCTTCGCGTTCGGCCAGCGGCACGCGGTCCTCGATACCAACGTGCGCCGCGTGCTCGCCCGGCTCATCACCGGGGCCCAGTTCCCGTCGGCTCAGCCCTCGGTCGCCGAGATGCGGCTGGCCGAGTCGCTACTACCCGTCGATCCGGCGATCGCGTCCCGGTGGTCGGTGGCGCTGATGGAGCTCGGCGCGCTCGTGTGCACGGCCTCCCGGCCGAGCTGCGAGCGGTGCCCGGTGGCGGCCGGCTGCGCCTGGCGGCTGGCGGGCCAGCCGCCGGCTGCGGCGCGGCGCCGCGGCCAGCGCTACGCCGGCACCGATCGCCAATGCCGCGGCGCCCTCCTGGCCGTCCTGCGGGCCGCAGCCGGGCCGGTCAGTGCCGACGACTTCGTCTCCGCCTGGCCCGACCCCGTCCAGCGCGCCCGCGCCCTGGACGGCCTGGTCGCCGATGGCCTCACCGATCCCCTGCCCGACGGCACGTTCTCCCTCCCCGGCACCCCGGCCAGCTTCAGCTAATCGCGGCGTCTCACCCCGCGACCAGGTTGGCAGGGAGGAATATGCCTCGGCCGGGGACGTTCGGCGTGAGCCGACAGTCCCCGGCCGAGGCATGTTTCGACCGTCCCCGTTCTGACCGCTTATTCGGACTGGGTCGAGGACTCCGACCGGCTGGCCGGCGGGTTCACCCGGGTCCGCTGACCGACCGGCTGGCTCTCGATCTCCGCCGGCGGCGCGTCGGGCACGGACTCGGGCTTGGGCACGCCCTTGAACGTGAACTTGGCATCGTCCCCGGTACCCTCGACGTCCACGATGACAATCTGGCCGGCCTTCACCTCGCTGAAGAGGATCTTCTCCGACAGGCTGTCCTCGATTTCCCGCTGGATGGTCCGGCGCAGCGGCCGGGCCCCGAGCACCGGGTCATAACCCCGCTCCGCGAGCAGGGCCTTGGCCGCGGGCCGCAGCTCCAGGCCCATGTCGCGGTCCTTGAGCCGCCCATCCACCTTGGCGATCATCAGATCGACGATCGTGACGATCTCTTCCTGGGTGAGCTGGTGGAAGACGATCGTGTCATCCACGCGGTTGAGGAACTCGGGCCGGAAGTGCTGCTTCAGCTCGTCCTGGACCTTGGCCTTCATCCGGTCATACGATCCGCGTACGTCCCCGCTGCGGGCAAAGCCCACCGAGACACCCTTGGAGATGTCGCGGGTGCCGAGGTTCGTGGTCATGATGATCACGGTGTTCTTGAAGTCCACCGTCCGGCCCTGAGCGTCGGTGAGGCGCCCGTCCTCCAGGATCTGCAGCAGCGAGTTGAAGATGTCCTGGTGAGCCTTCTCGATCTCGTCGAACAAGACGACCGAGAACGGCCGGCGCCGCACCTTCTCGGTGAGCTGCCCGCCCTCCTCGTAGCCGACGTAACCGGGCGGGGAGCCGAACAGCCGCGACACCGTGTGCTTCTCCATGTACTCGCTCATGTCGAGCTGGATCAGCGAGTCTTCCTCACCGAACAGGAACTCAGCCAGCGTCTTGGACAGCTCGGTCTTGCCGACCCCGGACGGGCCGGCGAAGATGAACGATCCGCCCGGCCGCTTGGGGTCCTTCAGGCCGGCCCTGGTCCGCCTGATGGCCTGGGACAGGGCC
>DASXLW010000045.1:0-119435 GCA_036496025.1 Streptosporangiaceae bacterium | reverse complement strand
CGCTCCCGGGTGACCCCGTAGACCTTGCCGATCTCGTCGAGGGTCTTGGGCTGCCCGTCGGTCAGGCCGAACCGCATCGACACCACGCCGGCCTCGCGCTCGGACAGCGTGTCGAGCACCGAGTGCAGCTGCTCTTGCAGCAGCGTGAAGCTGACCGCCTCGCCGGGCTGGATGGCCTCGGAGTCCTCGATCAGGTCGCCGAACTCGCTGTCGCCGTCCTCGCCGAGCGGGGTGTGCAGCGAGATCGGCTCCCGGCCGTACTTCTGCACCTCGATGACCTTTTCCGGGGTCATGTCCAGCTCGGCCGCGAGTTCTTCGGGGGTGGGCTCGCGGCCCAGGTCTTGCAGCATCTGCCGCTGCACCCGGGCCAGCTTGTTGATGACCTCGACCATGTGTACCGGGATCCGGATGGTGCGGGCCTGGTCGGCCATCGCGCGGGTGATGGCCTGGCGGATCCACCAGGTGGCGTAGGTGGAGAACTTGTAGCCCTTGGTGTAGTCGAACTTCTCCACCGCGCGGATCAGGCCCAGGTTGCCCTCCTGGATCAGATCCAGGAACAGCATCCCCCGGCCGGTGTACCGCTTGGCCAGCGAGACGACCAGCCGCAGGTTGGCCTCCAGCAGGTGGTTCTTGGCCCGGCGGCCATCGGAGGCGATCCACTCGAGATCCATCGCCTCGTCCGAGCCGGCCCGGGCCCTGGTCTCGGCCAGCTTCTCCTCGGCGAACAGCCCCGCCTCGATCCGCTTGGCCAGCTCGACCTCCTGCTCGGCGTTGAGCAGCGGGACCTTGCCGATCTGCTTGAGGTAGTCCTTGACCGGGTCGGCGGTGGCCCCCGCCGCGGCCACCTGCGCGGCGGGCAGGTCGTCGTCGTCGTCACCGTAGACGAAGACGTCTTCCTCGGCATCCTCAGTGCCCGCAGGCGCGGGCTGACCCGGAGCCGGCGCTGCTGCGACACCGGACGGCTGCTCCGCTCCGGGAGCTGCCTCGTCCGCCTCTTCCGCGGCATCAGTCTCGTCGTCGGGGATGTCCGCGATGTCAGCGATGTCGGTGGCCGGATCGGCGACGTCGTCACCAAGCTCGGCCTCGTCAAGCGCCGCATCGATTTCCACGTCGACATCGACCTCGACGTCGTCAACGACCGCGATATCGACCACTGCATCGAGATCAGCCGGGTGATCCAGGCTGTCTATCGCCAGTTCGCTTTCCGCGGTGTCCTGCACCCAGGTCTCCATCTCCTGCGCTTCGAGGGCCTCGGCCGGCTCAGCGGCTTTCGTCCCCTCCCCCGCGCTCTGCTTCCCGTTGGGCTTCCCGTTGGCGGACTTCTTGCCTGCCGGCCGGCCATCCGTGTCCGGACGCCGCCGCTTGTCACCAGCCGTGGAGCCGTTCTCCGCCGGCCCGGCGCCCGCATCGCGCGACGTCTGACCAGTCCGTTGCTTCCTCGCTGCGGAGTTGGCAGCGCTCACCATCGCCACCCCTTCCTTCGCCGGATGGCGGCCGGCCGTACCCGGCTGGCCGAACTAGCAGGCGACACGGATTTTCTCCTGCACACGTATTGCAGAATCTGGGCCCTACTGCGAGGCCCCGGCTATGGGGGTCGTGCCAGAAGGCGAACCAGCGCCACGGGCTGGCACCGATGCTTGCTGTCCGCCTCCTGACCACCACCTTAGGCGGACTTCGGGAGTGACTTGGTCAGCCAGACCCCTCATTACTTCGCTCCCCTGTCTTGCCCGGGCACATGCAGCACGAGCACGGTGACATCGTCATCTTGTTCATATCCGGCCAGCATCCGGTCAACCAGGTATTCCAGAAGGCGGTCGGGATGCCCGATCACCTCCGGCGGTGCCTGGCCGGCGACGGCGAGCAGCTCATCCAGGCCGGTATCGAGGCCGCGGGTGCGGTTCTCAACTAGTCCATCGGAGTAGAACACCACAGTGTTGCCGGGCGGGAGCCGGAAAGAATGCTGCTGGCGGGGACTGGCCCAGCCGAGCGGGGTGCCGGGCTCGATCGCGTCGAGCACCGGCGGGCCGTCGGGACTCAGCCGAAGCGGCGGCAAATGGCCGGCGTTCCCGGCCAGCCCTTCCCCGGTCGCGGGGTCGATGACCAGGTAGGCGACCGTGGTCACCTGCTCGTCGAGCTCGGTGGCGCGGAACAACCGGTCCAGGCCGGCCAGTACCGCGGCCGGCCGCGGATCGGTCAGCGCCAGGGCGCGCAGCGCGTTGCGTACCCGGCCCATCCCGGCGGCGGCGGTCAGGCCCTTGCCCATGACGTCGCCGGCCGCGATGGCGAGCCGCCCGTCCGGGAGCTTGAAGGCGTCGTACCAGTCGCCGCCGATCTCCATGTTCCTGGTGACCGGCAGGTACCGGGCCTCCAGGATCACCCCGGGAACGGTCGGCAGCCGGTCCGGCAGCAGGCTACGTTGCAGCGTCTCCGCCGTGGTGTGCTCGCGCTCGAACATCGAGGCCCGCTCCACCGCGAGCGCGCACTGGCCGGCCAGGGCCTCGAGGAACACCCGTTCCTCTTCGGTGATCCGGCGCGGCCTGGTGAACGAGAACCTGATCGCGCCCAGCGGCGCGCCCGCGGCCAGCAGCGGCAGCCCTACCCAGGCCTGCTCGTCGCTGTGCCTGAGGTAGAGGTCGACGTTCGCCTCGGGCTCGAACTGCCTGCGCAGCGCGTCCGGATCCTCGACCAGCACCGGGCGCCGGCTCGTGATGGCGGCGCTGATCACGCTGGGCACCTCCAGCGGGAGCTCGCCGGGCGGGCCGCCCGGGTTGACGGTGCGCAGCCGCAGCCCTTCGTGGTCAAGCAGCGCCACCGCCGACCGCTCGGCCCCGACCGCAGACCGCCCCACCTCCGTGATCACCTCGACGACCTGCTCCACCGTGAGCGCCTCGGCGAGCATCGACGTGGCCTGCTGCAGCCTGGCCGTACGCAGGGCCGCGGCGGACAGCTGCTCGGTCAGCCTGCCGCGCATCTCCTCGGCCTCGCGCTGGGCGGTGACATCGGTACTCGCGCCCACCCACTCGACTATCGTCCCGGCCCGCTCGATCGGGACCGCGCGCACGTCATAATGCCGGTAAGCCCCGGCCTTCGTCCGCACCCGGTACCGGTTGTCGAAGACTCGCCCGGCGCCGACACACTCCCGCCAGGCGTGCTCCACCCGCTCCCGGTCCTCGGGGTGAATGGCATCCAGCCAGCCGTTCCCGAGGTACTCCTCGAGCGTCTGGCCGGTGATCCAGCGCCACTCGGGTGAGTCCTCCGCGACCTCCCCCGTGGGCGTCGTGACCCAGACCACCTGCGCGCCGGCCTGGACCAGCGAGCGGTATCTGGCCTCGCTGCGCCGGACCGCCTCGGCGGAGTGCTGCCGGTCGGTGATGTCGTCCGCGATCAGCACCACGCCGGTCATCGTCGCCCGGCTGTCGTGACAGGGGAACCAGGAGAACGCCCAGTGCCGCTGGCGGTCTGCCGGGGCCTCCTCGGCGGGCGCCTGCGGCTCCTCGGCCGCGATGACCGGCTGGTACGTTTCGAGCACCGGCTGGTCGTCGTCCAGCACCCGGCGCAAGGCCGCTTCGGCGCTGGTCGCGAGCGCGGTCGGCCAGACCTCCGATGGCTTGTGTCCCAGGTGATCCTCGTCGCGGATCCCGTGCAGCCGGGCCAGGGTGCGGTTGACGCGGCGGAACCGAAGGTCGGTGTCGAAGAACGCGAAACCGATCGGAGCCTCGCGGAACAGCGTGTCCAGCAGGGCGGAGTCTGAGGCCTCCACCCCGGACACCCGCGGCTTGGGCACAGATGTGTCGGTACTCATCCGTGGCCACCGCGTCGCATCCGGGCGCCTGCCATAGGGGCGGCTCCTTCCCCGCACTTGCCAACACAAGCAGGCTAGCGGCCAGAAGCTCGTGCCGGTAATCATTCGGCCGGCCCGGTGCCGGCCGGGCGGCTGACCTGGTGCATCACGATGGTCGCGTGAACACCCTGAGAATCCTCCGGTGACATCGTGGTTGCGCGTAGCATCGGGGCGTTCCGATCTGAAAGGCTGTGCCCGTGAACCCGCAAAGCCGACGAGGCCGTCAGCCCCCCGGCGGGCGGGGTCACGCAGCGGCGCGGTCTGGGACGTCTGGGTCACCACCAGCGGCGTTGTTTGCCGAGATGCTGCGCGCGGCCCGCGAGCTGCTGGCCGTAGGGAGTCCCCTCGATGCCGAGCTGCTGGTCAGCGAGATGCTCGGCACCTGGTGGGAACCCCGGCCGCGGCGGATGGCGGCCATGCGCGGGCGCGCCGGGATAGAGGAACTTGTCGGGGAGGGCCTCGTCGAGTACGCGGCGCAACAGGCCACTCCGGCCGCGCTGGCCCTGCTGTCTGGCATCGCCTGCCTCGGCACCCCGGCCCAGGCAGCCAAGGCCGAGCGGGCGGCGCTCGACCTGATCGAAGGAGGCGTGGCCCGTCCTCGGTGGGCGGACCACCTCGGCGCCGTGACCTCGGGTGATTGCTACCTGAACTCGGACGCGTACGGCGACCGGGACGAGGTGGTGTGCCTGTTCAGCTACGCGGGCGAGGAACCGCACGCGCTGGTCACGGTGGTGGACTACAACTCCGGCGGCCTGCTCCGTGACGGCTGGGTGACCACGCAGGTGGGCAAGCTGCTCGATCGCTGCCGTCAGCTGCACGACGGGACCCCCGCGGGCGGCCCGCAGGCCGGAGGGTCGTTCGGCCCGCTGGACCCGCCGCAGGCCAGGCGGATGCTGGCCCGCGCGCTCAAGGCCACCCACGAGAGCGCCGATCCCCCGGTCAGCGAGTCCTTCCCGGCCTATCACGCGTTCATCAGGACGAGGATCCGCACGCTGCCGCCACGGGGCGGTGACCCGCTCAAGGCGAGCCCGCCGGCGGCCTCCGCAGAACGCGCCGCCCGTCGGCCCTGGGGCGCGGACCGCCGGGCCATGCTGGTGGCCGAGTTCCTGGCCTCAGACGAGGCCGAGGACCTGTCTGACCGCAGGTCGGCCAGCCACTGCGCCGACCACATCGTCGCCTACGGGTGCGACCGGGATTTCGGCAGGCCGCTGCGGATGAGCCCGGTGAAGGCGGACACGTTCCTGCTCGACTGGCTGCCGCGCAAGGTCATGCTGTCGCCCGCCGAGCAGGAGGCCATCCCGCATGTGCTCGCCGCCTGGACCCGGTGGGCCGGCCGGCGCACCGGCATGGGCAAGCGGGAGATCGCCGAGACGCTGGACGCGGTGTTCGACTCGACCGAGAAATTCGCCGCCGCCTACCGGGATCCGACCTCGTTCGGCCTGGACGCCGCGCTGCTATCGCGGCTGCTCCCGGACTCCGACCTGGAGGCGCTGGCGCGCCGGGCGTTCGCCTTCCCGTTGCTGAGCGGCTGGTACGGCGGCGTGGACCTGGGCACGCTCAACCCGTCCGACCCGGCCGACCGCCGGATCCTGCTGGCCGCCGACCACGACGGGCCTGCCAGGCATGACGGGCAGCCGCACATCGAGCGGCACCTGGAGCTGGCCGACCGGCTGTGGTGCGGCGAGCCACCCGAGCTCTGGGAGGCCGCGCAGCGCCTGCTCGACCTGGGTGAGGACCGGCACGCGGTGCTGCACGCGCTGATGGACACCATCCGCGGGGCCGGCTCAAGGCCGACCGATATCGCGACCGCGCTGAGCGCCCTGCCGCCGATCGAACCCTGACCGCGGCCCGCTTGATCCGTTAGCCGGAAGACTTAGTCGTGCTCTAGCAGCGCTAATGCTCCCCGTTGACGGATGAGGCGGTTGCTGGTGACGAGGCGGGGCGCAGTCAGGCGGTGGCGGGCTTTGTCAGGCGCCGTCGCGGGGCGCAGTCAGGCGCTGGCGGGCTTGGTCACACGCTGGCCAGCTCGTCGTACGCGGACCTCAGGTCGTCGGCGGTGATCGTGGTCAGCACGGACGCCGTGGCCGTCTCGCCCAGGTGAGCGACCCGCAGGTCGCGGCAGGCGCACGCGCGCTCGAACAGGGACCGGGCGAACCGGCCGTTGCCGAGCTCGTCGATCAGCCCCTCGGCGCAGGCGTGGCGGAAGACCCGGTCCAGCACCGGCAGCGCCTCGGCGTCGAACGTGTCTCCGGCCTGCTGGGCGATCATCTTCGCGATCCGCGACAAATCGGCCGGCGAGTAGCTCGGGAACGTCACCCGCATGCTGAACCGTGAGGCCAGGCCCGGGTTGGTGCGCAGGAACCGGTCCATGTCGTCGGTGTAGCCGGCCAGCACCACGACCAGCCGGTCCCGGTCATCCTCGGCCCGCTTGAGCAGCGTGGCCGTCGCCTCGGCGCCGAACGCGTCGCCGCCGGAGTAGCCCTGGTTGTAGAGCGAGTACGCCTCGTCGATGAACAGCACCCCGCCGAGCGCGGAATCGACGAGCTTGTTCGTCTTGATCGCGGTCGCGCCCAGGTGCTCTCCGACCAGGTCGGCCCGGTGCGCCTCGACCACCGCCGGCCGCGCGAGCAGGCCGAGGGCGGCGAAGATCCGGCCCAGGATCCGCGCCACCGTGGTCTTGCCGGTGCCCGGCGGCCCGGTGAAGACGAAGTGCCGGGCCGGCGGCTGGCTGGTCAGGCCCTGCTGGTCGCGCAGCCGCGCCACCCGCAGCTGCGCGGCGATCTCGCGCACCTGCCGCTTGACCGGCTCCAGGCCGATCAGCTCGTCCAGTTCCGCCAGCGCGCTTTCCACGGTCGGCGTGTCCCCGTAGCCGCGCAGCCGCGCGGTGAGCTCCGCGTAGGCCCGCTGCAGGTCCGCCGACCTGATCGTGACCAGGTCGTCGGCCGTGGGCTCGGCGGCGCCGCTCATCACCCGCACGTCCCGCGCCTGGCCAGCCTTCTCGATCAGGCTGCGGACGAACCGGCCGTTCCCCAGCTCGTCGGCGATCCGGCGGCGGCCCACTTCCTCGAACAGCCGCCACAGGGTCGGCCGCGCGTCCGGGTCGAGCCGGTCTCCGCGCTGCTCCATCGTCCACTCGGCCAGCGAGAACAGCTCGGCCGGCGAGTAGCCGGGGAACATCACCCGGGTGGCGAACCTGGAGGCCAGGCCCGGGTTGGTGGCCAGGAAATCCTCCATCTGCTTGTCGTAGCCGGCCAGGATGATGACCAGGTTCTCCCGGTCGTCCTCGGCGCGCTTGAGCAGCGCCTGGACCGCCTCCTGGCCGAACCTGTCGGTCTGGCCGTCTCCCTCGTTGACCAGGCCGTAGGCCTCGTCGATGAACAGCACGCCGCCGAGGGCGGAATCGACCAGCTCGTTGGTCTTGATCGCGGTCGCGCCCAGGTACTCACCGATGAGGTCGGCCCGGTGCGCCTCGACCACCTCGGGGGTTTCGAGCAGCCCGAAGGCGTAGAAGATCTTGGCCAGGACCCGGGCGACCGCGGTCTTCCCGGTGCCCGGCGGGCCGAGGAACACGAAGTGGCGCATCGGCTTCTCGGTCTGGTAACCGGCCATGGCGCGCCGCCGCGCCGCCTCGATCGAGGCGGCGATGGAGCGGACCTGCTCCTTGACCGCGGCCAGCCCGATCATGCTGTCCAGCTCGGCCATGGCCTCGCCCACCGAGATGTCCGGTTCCTCCCGCTCGGCAGGGCGCGCGCCGCGAGCCGGGACGGGAGCCGGGACGCGCGAGTCGGTACTGTCGGCCATCGCCCGGCTAGACCGCACAGCCTGGCCATGCGGCGCGGCCAGGGCCTGTGCGCGCACCTGTCCCTGCCCGTAGCCGCGCACCTCCTGCCACGCCTTGGCCAGCCGCCAGCAGAGCACCAGGCCGGCCAGCAGCACGGCCAGGGCTACGCCGATGTACGGCTCGGCCGGCCAGAGCCGGAGCGCCAGGCCGCCCGCCGGCATGGACCACAGAAGCGCCCAGGCGGTGGTACGACAGGGCACGTAACAGCGGTTGAGCAGGCCCTGGTGTGCCGCGGCGGCGACCAGGAGTGCCAGCACGAATAGCACCATCAGCCCGGTGCTCATCCCGCCGGCCGCGAGGGTGACAGCCAGCCAGCCCCACAGCGCCACGCAGGTCGACGCCAGCCCGCTGCGCCGTTCGGTTATCACCGCTACGGGGGCATAGGCCAGCCCGGCCAGGAGCAGGATGGGCAGCGCCGGCGGGACGCAGACGAGAAAGGCGAGGACGGTGACGATCCGCAGCCATAGCGGCAAACGGGCCAACGTGCCGCGAGCGCGGGCGAGCCAGTCCTGCACGGCTCGGCGATCGCGCGCGGGCGTATCGGTTGACGGCATATTGCTCCCTAGCACTGCTTCCCTGTATAGCGCATCACCCCGCGCTTACGACAGCGCACAATCGGAAGCAACCGGAGGTGAGCGGCCCGCTCGGACCGGGCTCTGCACCGCACTCCAGGGGGATCCCTCCCGGACATCCTGGCATATAAGGGGACGGAACGGATCAGGTCAAGCTCATCCCGCAGTGGGATGCCGTACTCCCCGGTCATGGGGATCTCCGGCTTGGCCCGGCGCGCCCGGGTGACCGCGCCGGGCCGCAGCTCGACCAGCCGGAAGCCGCGCCGCTGGTAGAACCGGAGCGCCCCGACGTTGTCGTTCGTGGTGGTGAGCCTGACCTCGCGGCAGCCGCGCCGGGCCGCCTCGGCGGCCGCCTCCTCGACCAGCGCGGTGCCGATGCCGGCCCGGCGCAGTACGGCATTCAGCGTGACTACCTCGAGCACGGCGCCGCGGACCTCGTAGGTCAGCAGTCCGGCCATCGGCTCGCCGGGGGTCTGCGCGATGAGCCCGGGCAGCTCGGCCGGGCGGAACACCGTGCCGTGCGCCACCTGCACGGCCGAACCCCATTGCTGCTCGAGGAACCGGGCGACGGTGCCGCGATCGTCGTCCCGCAGAGCACGGATCTGAACCTGGCCGGACCGGTCTTCGTCGAGTCCGTTCGGTAGCGATCTGCGGCCCGGCCCCGCGGGCGGTAGCGGGTCCGTCATCGGCGGCGCTGCCGGTATTCGTCGCCGGTGAACCGCTCGGCCGGTCCCTTGGCGGTCGGCTGCTTGGGCTGGGCTTCCACAGGTGCCTCCTTGCTGATGGGTGCAACCTACCGCCGCGGGCTTGCGGGTTCGGGCCGCCAGGCCTGGCTCGCCGAGCCGGGCCGGGGCAGCAACTGCACCAGTGCGGCCGTGGCCACGGTGAGTACCGCGAGCACGACCAGGCTCGCCGCGAAGGCGTGCGCGATGCCGCCGCCGGCCGCGCCGAAGAACACCACGCCGATCACCGCGACCCCGAGCGCCTCGCCGACCGCTGGCCGGTGGTCAGCACGCCGGAGGCGGCGCCCGCGTGCTCGGCGGCGATCCGGGCCAGTGCCGTCGCGGTCAGCGGCACCAGCACCATCCCGATCCCGAACCCCACGGTGACGAGGCCAGGCGCTAGCTCCAGCGCCGATCCCCGCCCGGGCTGCCGAGGCCGCGAGCAGGCATCCGGCGGCGACCACGGCCGCGCCGACCGCGAGGATCTGGCGGCCCATCCGCCGGGTCATCGGTTCTGCGGTCAGCATGGCCGCGAAGAAGCCGACACCGACCGCGCTGAACACCACGCCGGAGACCAGCGGCGACAGCCCGCGGCCGTCTTGCAGGTAGAGCGCGAGCACGAAGAAGAACGACGCGGGAACCGCGCCGAACGCGATCCCGGTCAGCGTTCCGACGCCGAAGGCACGGTCGCGGAACAGGGCCAGCCGGACCAGCGGGGCGCGGCCACCGGCCGCGCGCGCCCGCTGGTGCGCGACGAAGACGGCGAGCAGCACCGGCGCAGCCGCCAGGCACAGCACGGTCCAGGCCGGCCAACCCTGCTGACGGCCCTCAACCAGCGGCAGCACGATCCCGGTCAGCGCCGCGGTGATCAGCGCAGTGCCGACGAGGTCCACCCGGGCCCGCTCGCCGCGCGATTCGGGCAGGATGCGCCGCACCAGCGCAAGCGCAGTGATGCCTACCGGCACGTTGATCAGGAAGATGCTGCGCCAGCCCGCGCCGGCCGGGTTCAGCGCGATGAGCGCCCCGCCGATCAGCTGACCGCCCACCCCGGCGATGCCCATGGTCATCCCGTAGGCGGCGAAGGCCTTGGCGCGACGCGGGCCGGTGTAGATCGTGCCGAGGATCGCCAGTACCTGCGGCGTCATCATCGCCGCGGCCCCGCCCTGCAGCACCCGGGCCACGTCCAGGAACCCCGCCGTTGGCGCCAGCCCGCAGGCAGCACTGGTCACCGTGAACAGCGCCAGGCCGACCGTGAACATCCGGCGCCGCCCGTACAGGTCGCCGAGCCGCCCGCCGCTGATCATGCCGACCGCGAACGCCAGCCCGAACCCCGCCACCACCAGCTGGATGGCCGCGGGCCCCGCGTGCAGGCGGCCCTGGATCGATGGCAGCGCCACGTTGACGATGAAGAAGTCGAGAAACGTCATGAACGTCCCGGTGAGCACCACGAGCAGCGGCGCCCAGCCGAACCGCTCCCGCGGTCCGGCCGGGGCAGCCACCACCAGGTCAGCGGTGCGCGTGGTCATGAAAACTCCTTTCGATCCGGAACGGCCTCAAGCCGGGACCTGGTCGAGAAACCCGAGGACAGTCCGCAGCCGGCCGTCCTCGGTCACGACCGCGACATCGAATCCGATCACCACCGGCTCGGCATCGGCGGGCCCCAGGGCCCAGGTGAACCGGGCCTGCTGGTGGTGCGCATCGACCGGCCCGTTCAGGGTGAAGATGAAGCCTGGGAACTGCGCCTGCGCGGCGGCGATCACCGCATCGATCGCGTCCCGCCCGTGCGCCTCGGCCAGCGGGTCGATGTAGCTGGCCTGGTCATCCCAGAGCTCATCGACCAGCTTGCGGCGGCGCTCCGGGTCGGTCTCGTTCCAGCTGGCCATGTAGCGCTGCACGATTTCCTGCATCGGAATTTCCCTTTCTTGCTGCCGTTGCGTCATCTGACCCAGCCGATTCTGGGATGCGGAAATCGGGCTGTCGATTACCCGGGAGGTAATGCCGAGGCCTTTACCTCGCACGTAATCGCGCAGGCCCGATGGGGTATCTACACTCGCTGGCATGACCGTGATGTCCGTCCGTCCGGCCACCTCCGGGGTCGGCGAACTGCTCCGCGAATGGCGCCAGCGGCGTCATCTCAGCCAGCTGGATCTGGCGATCGAGGCCGACATCTCCGCCCGGCACCTGAGCTTCGTGGAAACCGGCCGGTCCAAGCCGACCAGCGCGATGATCCTCCGGCTGAGCGAGCAACTGGAGGTGCCGCTCCGGGACCGGAACACGCTGCTGCTCGCGGGCGGCTACGCCCCCTGCTACCCCCAGCACGGCCTGGATGAGCCGGAACTCGCGGCGGTTCGCGCCGGGCTGCGCCGGATCCTGGACGGGCACGACCCGTATCCGGCCGTGCTCGTCAACCGGCAGTGGGAGCTGATCGACCAGAACGCGAGCGTCAGCACGTTCACCGACGGCGTGGCGTCGTCGCTGCTGGAACCGCCGGTCAACGTGCTACGGCTGAGCCTGCATCCCGACGGCATGGCCCGGCGGATCGCCAACCTGGCCGAGTGGCGCGCCCACCTGCTTACCCGGCTGCACCGCCAGGCAGCGGCCACGGCCGACGCCCGGCTGGCCGCCCTGCACGCGGAGCTGCGCGGTTATCCCGGAGGCGAAAGCGAGGCGCCGCACGTCACCGATGTCATCGTGCCGCTGCGCTACCGGCGCGACGGCCGTGAGCTGTCGTTCTTCAGCATGACCGCGGTGGTGGGGGCGCCGATGGACATCACGGTTGGCGAGCTGGCGCTCGAATCCTTCTATCCGGCCGACGAGATGACGGCCGAGGCCCTCCGGAACTCGCCGAGACTGCAGCGGGACCGGCGGAGCGGGGGCTGACCGCGGCGTGCTGTGTCAGCTGCTCCGCTGGGCTTCGAGCAGGGTTTCGCCCGCGGCCGTTCGGGTCAGGTGGGGTGCCGCCAGGTCGCCGTACCCCATCTGACCGGGTCATTTATGGCAGGCCAGCGCCCGACGTCAGCTGCAGCCGCTGGTGGCCCCGCAGCCTTCGCAGACGTAGCAGCTTCCCGCGGGGCGCATCTTGGTGCCGCAGGTCAGGCACAGCGGGGCGTCCGCTACCCGGCCCTGCCGCGACTCGATCAGCTCGGTCGAGCTGCCGACCTGCGGCGGGGCCGGGTCGATCCCGGGATCGACCGGCTTCTCGCGTCCGGCGGGAAGCTCTTCCACCACGGCCGACTGGGCCATCTCCTCGGTGTCCGGCTCGTCGGCCAGCGCCTCACCCGAGTTCTCGCCGGCCAGGCTGGCGGAGCGCTCGGCGGCGGACAGGATGCCGAGCGCGGCCCGCTGCTCGTAGGGCAGGTGATCGAGCGCCAGCCGCCGGAAAATGTAGTCCATCACCGAGCTGGCGATCCGGATATCCGCGTCGTCGGTCAGCCCGGCCGGCTCGAACCGCATGTTCGTGAACTTCGCGACGTAAGACTCCAGCGGGATGCCGTACTGCAGCCCGACCGAGATCGCGATGGAGAAGGCGTCCATCACCCCGGCCAGCGTGGAGCCCTGCTTGCCGAGCTTGAGGAAGACCTCACCCAGGCCGTCGTCCGGGTAGTTGGACGCGGTCATGTAGCCCTCGGCCCCGGCCACCGAGAACCTGGTCACCATCGCGGGCCGCTGCCGGGGCAGCCGCTTGCGCACCGGCCGGACCTCGCGGCCGCCGGCCGCCTCCCCGGCCTGCTCGGCCTGCTCGGCCTGCGCGGCCGCTCCGGCGGCCTGGGCGGCCTGGGTGGCCGCGCTGTCGGCCGCCGCCTCGGCGGGCTTCTGCCTCGCGTTGGACAACGGCTGTCCGACCTTGCAGTTGTCCCGATAGATGGCCAGCGCCTTCAGGCCCAGCTTCCAGCCCTGGAAATAGATCTCCTCGACGTCCTCGACCGTCGCGCCCTCCGGCATGTTCACCGTCTTGCTCACCGACCCGCTGAGCAGCGGCTGGACGGCCGCGATCATCCGGACGTGACCCATCGGCGCGATCGCGCGCTCGCCCATGGCGCAGTCGAACACGTCGTAGTGCTCAGGCCGGAGGCTCGGTGCGTCCACGACGTGGCCGTGCTCAGCGATGTACTCGGTGATCGCCTCCGCCTGCTCGGGCTGGTAGCCAAGGTTCTTCAGCGCGCGCGGCACGGTCTGATTCACGATCTGCATGGACCCGCCGCCGACGAGCTTCTTGAACTTGACCAGCGCCAGGTCAGGCTCGATGCCCGTGGTGTCACAGTCCATCATCAACCCAATTGTCCCTGTTGGCGCCAATAGCGAGGCTTGTGCGTTTCTGTACCCTTTTGTCTCACCTAGCTCCAGGCAGTCGCTCCAAGCGCTCGCGGCGGCGACGAGGATTTCCTCGTCCATGCCGCCGAGCGTCCTGATCTGGGTGCTGGCGTCCGCGTGCTTGCGCATGACCCGGTTGTGCGCGGCCCGGTTCCGCGCGTACCCGTCGTACGGGCCGACGACGCCGGCCAGCTCGGCCGAGCGCCGGTAGGCGGTCCCGGTCATCAGCGAGGTGATCGCGGCCGCGATCGCCCGGCCGCCCTCGGAGTCGTATGCGTGGCCGGTGGCCATCAGCAGCGCGCCGAGGTTGGCATAGCCGATGCCGAGCTGGCGGTAGGCCCGGGTCGTCTCGGTGATCTTCTCCGTCGGAAAGTCGGCGAAGCAGATGGAGATGTCCATGGCGGTGATGATGAGCTCGGTAAGCTGCTCGAACCGCTCGACGTCGAAGGTGTCATCTTTACGCAGGAATTTCAGCAGGTTAATGCTGGCGAGATTGCATGACGAATTATCCAAGCTGAGGTACTCGGAACACGGATTACTTGCAGTGATTCGGCCGGATTCCGGGTTCGTGTGCCAGTTATTTATAGTGTCGTCATACTGAATACCGGGATCCGCGCATTCCCATGCCGCTTGCGTCATCTTGCGGAATAGCGATTTCGCGTCGACTCGCTCTACTACCTCGCCGGTTCGCCGAGCGAGCAGATCGAACTGACCGCCGTTCTCCACCGCCCGCATGAACTCATCGGAGACGCGCACAGAGTTGTTGGCGTTCTGGTACTGGACGCTGGCGATGTCCTTGCCGCCGAGGTCCATGTCGAACCCGGCGTCCCTGAGCACGCGCACCTTCTCTTCCTCGCGCGCCTTGGTCTCGATGAACTCGGCCACGTCCGGGTGGTCCACGTCGAGCACCACCATCTTCGCCGCGCGCCTGGTGGCGCCCCCCGATTTGATGGTTCCGGCGGAGGCGTCCGCGCCACGCATGAACGAGACCGGACCGCTCGCCGTGCCCCCCGAGGTCAGCAGTTCCTTGCTCGAGCGGATCCGGGATAGATTAACGCCTGCGCCCGACCCGCCTTTGAATATGAGACCCTCTTCCCTGTACCATTCGAGAATCGAGTCCATCGTGTCGTCGACGGCCAGGATAAAGCACGCCGATACCTGCGAAAGGGATGATGTTCCGACATTAAACCAGACCGGCGAATTGAAGCTGAAGATCTGATGGATAAGGGCGTAGGTGAGCTCGTGCTCGAAGATCTGGGCGTCTTCCTCGGTGGCGAAATAGCCGTGCTCGCGCCCGGCGGCTCCGTAGGTGCCCACGACCCGGTCCACGAGCTGCTTCAGGCTCCACTCGCGCTGCGGGGTACCCACCGCGCCGCGGAAGTACTTGGTGGTGACGATGTTCGCCGCGTTGACCGACCAGAAGTCGGGGAACTCCACCCCGCGCTGCTCGAAGTTGACCGAACCGTCCCGCCAGTTGGTCATCAGGACATCGCGGCGCTCCCACGTCACCTCGTCGTAGGGGTGCACACCCTCGCGGGTGTGGATCCGCCGGATCTTGAGCCCCGTGCCTCCCGGCTGCCCGCTCTGCCCGGACTGGCCGCTCGCCGTCTCGGTCATGACATGCCCCTTCCGGGATCCGCCCGGATCCCTCCCGGGCCCGGACGGGCCCGCTTCGGATGATTCGTACTCACGGGCCGGCTCCGCCTGGCCCATGGTTGCCGACGGTGGCCGTCCCCCGTCATCTCGCCGATTCCACTTCACCGGGTCAGCTCACCTTGTTCCTTGTGTGCATCGCGCAGCGACGCGATCTCGTCCTCGAAGTCGGCCAGCGACTCGAATCCCCGGTAGACCGAGGCGAAGCGCAGGTATGCCACCTCATCGAGCTCGCGCAGCGGTCCGAGGATGGCCAGCCCTACTTCATGGGAGGGAATCTCCGCCAGACCGCGGGCCCGGATCACGTCCTCGACCCGCTGGGCCAGGTTCGCGAGCTGGTCGTCGGTCACCGGGCGGCCCTGACAGGCCCGGCGGACGCCGCGCACGATCTTGTCCCGGGTGAACGGCTCGGTGACGCCGCTCCGCTTGCCGACCATGAGGATCACGGTTTCCTGGGTGGTGAACCGCTTGCCGCACTCCGGGCACGACCGGCGGCGGCGGATCGCCGTGCCGTCATCCGCCGTCCTGCTGTCGATGACCCGGCTGTCGTTATGCCGGCAGAACGGGCAGTGCACGTGATCGCCCCCTCTCGGCCGTCACCGTGAGTCCTCCCGAGAACACAACCTATAGAAATACTACACGGTTGTAACTACTAGATGTTGTGGTCACGCTAGACCACCGACTCCCGGCGCGCAAGACCAAACCGCCGCCCGGGAAAAATCGCTGGTGGAAGCGGTCATCGCGGCTGAGGTCGGCGTGTCGCGGCTTCGGCGGATTGCCGCGCATGCGGCTGGGAGGGCCGGAACAAGCGCCGGAGCAAGCGTCTTTGGCGGTGCGGCTCCGGCGCAGGTCCTGCGCCGGAGCATTTCAGCCCCGCGGCACCAGGAGGCGCTGACCAGCTTGAATACTGCCGTCGCGCAGCGCGTTGGCCGCGATGATTTGCTGGACGACCTGCCGCGGGTCGGCCTGCGGGTCGGCCCGCATCGCGATCATCCAGAGCGTCTGCCCGGGCTGGACCACGATCCGGGTCATCGAGTGCCCGGCCGCACCCGCAGGCGTGGCCGACCCCGCGGCCGGCGTGCCGCTGGCCACCGCGAGCCCGATCAGGCTCACCACGACCGCGGCGAACACCGCGAGGACGACCCGTCCGCGCCTGGTAAGGCGCAGTCTCTGCGGGGCATCGCTGGCGTGGGAAGGCCTGGCCTGCGGAACGGGCAGGGCCGCGATCGGCGGCTGCCCGCACAGCACGTCGGAACATGCCCTCACGCCGGTGGGGTGGAGCCTGGTGCTGATCCTGCGCGGGCGCAGGCCGACTGGGTGGGGCCGCCGGGCCGGGCTGGGCATCAGGCCGGCCTGACGCGGCCTCACCGTGGCCGGACTCAGCGCCCACAGGGCTCGCCGGCGCGCCGTTTCGGCGGCCCTCGCCTCCGGGGTCTCGGTTTGCGTCGCCCCTGCCTCGAGGATCTCGCCCTCCAGGATCTCGGCTTCCCCCGCTCCTGCCTCCGAGGTCTGTACTTCCGCGGCCTCTGCCCACGGGGGCTCCGCTACCCGGTCCTGCGCGGCCAGGGACTCCGCCGCCCGGACCGTACCGCGCACCTCTATTTCTAGGGCCTCAGCGGAGCGGGACCGTGGCGCCCGGGCCCCAGCGGAGCCGGGCTCTGTGGCCCGGCCCGCAGCGGTCCGGGCCGCCGTTGTCCTCGGCACCGCGGTCCTCAGCGCCGCCGGCGTCCTTGGCACCACTGCCTTTGGCGCCGCCGTCCTCGGCGCCGGTATCCTTGGCGCCGCCGTCCTCGGCGCCGCCGTCCTGAGCGACACTCTCCCGGTGTTCGCCGTTCTGCCCTGTGTTGGCCGGGGCTGCCCGGTCGAGGGCTGCGCTGGCAGGACATCTACTACCGGGGGCTCTGCTGCCTTCGGCCTCGTTTCCGGGGGCACAGCCCCCTGCCCCGGTCTGCGGGGCTCTGCCTCGGCCGGCATGGCGCTCATCTCGGCCTCCTTCAGGCGAACGACAGTTCGATCGTACACCCGTTCGACGTAAATACATTCGATCGAACGAATGATCGCACGATCTGTTTTACCGGAAGGGTCTGACATTTTCGCGACACGTCGAACAGATGTTTGAGATCTGACAGCGAAACCGCTAGCGTCTGGTCAGAACTCAACATCCGATCTGGAGGTCCGATCATGGACATCAGCGAGCGGGGCAGCGGGCGACCAGCCCCGCCCGGGCCAGGCGGCGATGGGACCGCCGCGCTCAGGCCTAAGGGCAGGCCGGGGCGCAAACCCAAGGGCAGCGTCCCCGCGGTCGTCATCGAAACACCCGACCACCCTGATCCCGATCACGTGCTCACCTGGCGACAGCGCAAGGTGCTTCAGGTGATCCGTGAGTCGGTTCAGCGCCGCGGCTATCCGCCCTCCATGCGCGAGATCGGCGAGGCGGTCGGGCTGACCAGCACCTCGAGCGTCTCGTATCAGCTGTCCACCCTGCAAAGCAAGGGTTACCTGCGGCGCGACGCGGGCCGACCGCGGACGGTGGAGGTCAGGCTGCCTGGTCATCCCGCGGTCCGGCCGGAGCGCGAGCCCGACAACGACGCAGTGCTCGACGTCACGCCCAGCGGCGCGGACATCCCCTCGCAGGGCGCGGCGTACGTGCCCCTGCTCGGCCGGATCGCCGCAGGCGGGCCGATCGTCGCCGAGGAAGCGATCGAGGACGTGTTCCCGCTGCCTAAGCAGATCGTCGGTGAGGGAACGCTGTTCCTGCTCAAGGTGGTTGGCGATTCCATGATCAACGCCGCCATCGCGGACGGCGACTGGGTTGTCGTGCGCCAGCAGCAAGTGGCTGACAGCGGTGACATCGTCGCGGCGATGATCGATAGCGAGGCCACGGTCAAGACCTTCAAGCGCTCTGACGGGCACGTCTGGCTGATGCCGCACAACCCCGCCTACACCCCCATCCCGGGCGACACGGCCACGATCCTCGGGAAGGTAGTCGCCGTACTCCGCCGCGTCTAGCTACTCCGGCGCGTCTAGCCAGGAAAGGCCCCCCACTTGGCTGCGCCGAGCTTCGGCGCACTCGGCCGCGTCTAACTAGCATTGCCTCGCCGCTAGCATCATCCAGTTGCCTTCCGGATCTGCGAGCTTCATCCTGCGGTAACCAGTCAGGTAATCGTGGCCGCCACGAGCGCGGGATACCCGCGGCGCGCAGCCCACAGGCCTTCGGGGCCCGCCTCGCCGAGCCGGAAGACTTCGGGTCCGCATCGCCGCACCAGAAGACTCCAGGCCGCCTCGCCGCGCCAGAGGACCAGCCCCCGGATGCCAGCACCGACGCCGGCCCGTGCCCCAGCCCATCCCGGACCGGCCCGGGATGTTCTCGTCCGGCGTCGTGTACGTGAACACCGGGCACCTTGTTATCGCTGGCCATTGCCGCACATCTGACCCATCCCGGCTCCCGCCGCGGATCCCGTCGCGCCGCCGTATTGCTTGTCTGCGTGGGAACGGGAAAGGGCGCCGCAGCCATGGCTACCGCCCCCGTCGGGCGGGCGACCGCACGGCGACTTGGGTGCGACTGAACGATTACGGCCTGCGGTACGTGGTCAAGTGTGTACCCCACACAATGTGGTCGGTGAGATCAGGCCATTGCGGCCTGATGTCAAGAATGCGCGAAATGGAGAAAGAAGATGCGTAACCGATGGTGGGCGACGTCCGCCTTCGCAATCGCCACCCTCGCCGTCGCGGCCTGTGGTAGCTCGGGGAGCAGCGGCAGTTCCGGTTCCTCGGGGGGATCCACGAGTTCGGGGTCGGCAGCGGCCAGTACATCGAGCGTCGTGAAAACCACCAAGATCGGCGGCGCGACGGTGCTGACGAACGCCAAGGGCTTCACGCTTTACACGTTCGCGATCGACGGCATGAACAAGTCGCATTGCAACACGACGTGTGCGCACTACTGGCCGCCCGAGAAGGGACCGGTGACGGCGACCGGGATCAAGGGCACGTTCGCCACGACCAAGCGATCCGACGGCACCGTCCAGGCGACCTGGAACGGGCACCCGCTGTACACCTACATCGGTGACACCGCCCCCGGGCAGGACAAGGGCAACGGCCTGAACTTGTCCGGCGGGGTGTGGCACGACGCCACCGTGTCCGGCTCGGCCGCGCCCGCCTCCTCGCAGAGCTCCTCGAGCTCCGGCGGCGGCTACTGAGCCAGCCGAACCTGGAAATGAGCCGACTGCGGGGCACCAGGCGGCGAGAGCGGATGGCCGCAAGCCTGACTCTGCTCTCGCACCGCCCGGCAGCTATCGCCGTCAGGTCCAGGCTACGGCTGCTGTCGCCGGCGCCAGGGCAGCGTGTGCCCTCCCGCTGCCCTGGTCCGCCGGTGATGGCACATGAACGCGCTTACGCGAAGACGTGGACGGGAAGACCCGAGGATACGGACGGGACGACACGATGACACGACGGGGAAGCATGATGACAGGAACCACCCGGGCCGTAACGCAAGAACCGGGATCGCCCACGCTCGACTGGCGCAGGGGCGTGCTGCTGGTGGCAGGCTCGGGCTTGCTGTTCGCCACCGGAGCCATACACCTTGACCTGTACCTGACCGGCTACCGGACGATCCCGACCATCGGCTGGCTCTTCCTGCTGCAGATCATCACGGCCTTCGCTCTCGCCCTGGCCGCACTGGTGCTGGGCTTCCTGCAGGTTCCGGGTAGCAGGCTGGTTGCCATGGGCGGGGGACTGTTCGCCCTCTCCGTGCTGGGCGGCTACATCCTGTCGGTATGGATCGGCCTGTTCGGATTCAAGGAGGTGCGCACCACCGCCGGGATCGTGGCGGGAATCATCGAGGTAGCCGCCTTTGCCGCGCTGGCTGCGTATGCCCTGATACCAGCTCCGGTCCGCGACGACACCCAGGCTGAGGAGAGGCTCTTCGACCGGCTCCCGGCCGCAACCATAAAGGCCGCGGGAGTCGGTGCCGCCGGCCTGGCGGTACTGGCCCTGGTCCTGTTCGGAGTGTCAGTCGCCGGGGCGGGCGGTGGCGCCAGCCCGGCCGCCGCGAGCGGCGGCGGAGGCCTGAAGACCACGACCATCGGCGGCGCGACGGTGCTGACCAACGCCAAGGGCCGCACGCTCTACTGGTTCGCACCCGACACCCCGACGACCTCGAAATGCTATGGCAGCTGCGCCCAGTACTGGCCCCCGGTCATCGGGACCGCCGCCGAGGGATCCGGCATAGCCGGGAAGTTCAGCACAATCAAGCGCACCGACGGCACGACCCAGATCACCTACAACAGCCACCCGCTGTATACCTACATCGCCGACAGCGGCCCCGGGCAGGCGCACGGCAACAACATCAACCTCAACGGCGGCGTGTGGCACGAGATGACCGTCTCGGGCGGCTGACCGGGACCGGCCCGGCGCTGGAACACGCGAGGTCACGCTCCGCCGGGCCGGGCGCGGCCCGGCGGAGGGACACACGAGGTCACCGACCGGGCCGCATCCGTGATGGTTCAGGATGCTGCCTGGCCAGCGCTGCGATAACCTGGACTGCGTGCGAGCCGCAGAGCTGCTCCTTAGCATGCCGCGCTGATGCGCTGAGTCAGCGTGGCGGCCCCTCGTATCCGAGGGGTTTTTTGATGAGAACAGATCGATCGTGGTGAGAACCTCATGACCGAGAGCGCCAGCCGCCCCGGGCCGGACCAGAGCGACGACGCTGCCAGCGTGCAGTCCGACGACCACCCCCCGTTCCGTTACGATGCGCGACTCGCCGACCAGATCGAACGGCACTGGCAGGAGTACTGGCGGGCCGAGGGAACGTTCAACGCGCCGAACCCGTCCGGGCCGCTGTCGGAGGGCTTCGACCAGGTCGCCGGCCGGCCGAAGCTCTTCGTCATGGACATGTTCCCGTACCCCAGCGGTGCGGGTCTGCACGTCGGTCACCCGCTCGGCTACATCGGGACCGACGTCTACGCGCGCTTCCTGCGCATGATGGGCCGTAACGTGCTGCACCCGTTCGGCTATGACGCGTTCGGGCTGCCGGCCGAGCAGTACGCGCTCGACACCGGACAGCATCCGGCGATCACCACCCAGCACAACATCGCCAACATGCGGCGCCAGCTGCGCCGGCTCGGGCTGGGCCACGACGACCGCCGCGAGTTCGCGACCACGGACGTCAGCTACTACAAGTGGACGCAGTGGATCTTCCTGCAGATCTTCAACAGTTGGTTCGACCCTGACACCGACCGCGCCCGGCCGATCGCCGAACTGGCCGCCGAGTTCGAGTCGGGACCCCGGGAGCCGGTCAGCGCGGCCAACCCGGACGGCCGGCCGTGGGCCGAGCTGACCGAGCTGCAGCGGCGGCAGGTCCTCGACAGCTACCGACTGGCCTACATCTCCGAGGAGCTGGTCAACTGGTGCCCCGGCCTGGGCACGGTGCTGGCCAACGAGGAGATCACTCCCGACGGTCGCAGCGACATCGGCAACTACCCGGTGTACCGGCGCCCGCTGCGGCAGTGGATGCTGCGGATCACCGCCTACGCCGAGCGGCTGCTTGCCGATCTCGACCTGCTCGACTGGCCAGAGTCGATCAAGACCATGCAGCGGAACTGGATCGGGCCGAGCGACGGCGCCAGCATCGAATTCCCGGTCGCCGGTTCGCAGTCGAAGATCCGCGTGTACACCACCCGCCCGGACACGCTGGCCGGCGCCACCTATATGGTGCTGGCCCCCGAACATCCGCTGGTGGACGAGCTGACGTCCGGCGGCGCTTGGCCGGAAGGCACACCCGAGACCTGGCGCTTCCCGGAAGGAAACCACGACCCGGCTGAGGACTGGACCCCGGCCGCGGCGATCCGGGGCTACCGGGAGGCATCGGCGCTGCTGACCGACCGGCAGCGGGTGCAGGAGGGCTTCCAGAAGACCGGAGTCTTCACCGGCTCCTACGCCGTCAACCCGATGACCGGCGAGGCGATCCCGGTGTTCGCGGCCGACTACGTGCTCATGGGGTACGGCACCGGCGCGATCATGGCGGTGCCCGCGCACGACGAACGTGACTTCGAGTTCGCGCAGAAGTTCGGCCTGCCGATCCGGGCCGTCCTCGAGCCGCCCGCCGACTGGTTCGGCGCACACGGCATCAGCGCGAGCACACCGCCTGCCCAGTGGCCGGAGGCCTACGTCGGCGATCACGGTTACCTGAACCTTGACGTACCGGGCATCGACTGGACCGGGCTGGACAAGGACGCCGCGATCGCGGATGCCATCCGCTGGCTCAGCGAGCACGGCGCGGGGCATTACGAGCGGTCCTACCGGCTGCGGGACTGGCTCTTTTCCCGCCAGCGCTACTGGGGCGAGCCGTTCCCGATCGTCTACGACGCCGATGGGGAGCCGATCGCGCTGCCGGAGGAACTGCTGCCCGTCGTGCTGCCGGAGATGTCCGACTTCCGGCCCGAGCCGCACCAGGACGAGAACAGCGACCCGGTGCCGCCGCTGGCCCGCGCCACCCCCTGGGTCGAGGTGGAGCTTGACCTCGGCGACGGCCCGCGGCGCTACCGGCGCGAGCTCAACACGATGCCGCAGTGGGCCGGCTCGTGCTGGTACTACCTGCGCTATCTCGACCCGACGAACGATCAGCGCCTGGTGGCCCCGGACATCGAGCGGTACTGGATGGTCGCGCCCGGCACCCCGCCCGACGAGGGGGGCGTGGACCTCTACGTCGGCGGCGTCGAGCACGCCGTCCTGCACCTCCTCTACGCCCGCTTCTGGCACAAGGTCCTGTACGACCTGGGCTACGTGTCCACCAAGGAGCCGTTCAAGCGCCTGTACAACCAGGGTTACATCCTGGCGGACGCCTACCTGGACGCGCGGGGCATGTACGTGCAGGCGGCCGACGTGGTCAAGGCCGACGATGGCGGGTTCCTGTTCCACGGGGCACCGGTCCGGCCGCGCGCCGGGAAGATGGGCAAGAGCCTGAAGAACGCGGTCACGCCGGACGATATCTACGCCGCCTACGGAGCGGACACGCTCCGGTTGTACGAGATGGCCATGGGCCCGCTCGACGCGGACCGGCCCTGGCAGACCGACGACATGGTGGGCGTCTACCGCTTCCTGCAGCGGCTGTGGCGGAACATCGTCGATGAGCAGACCGGTGACCTGCTGGTCGCGGACAAGCCGCTTGACGAGGAGGCGGAGCGGCGGCTGCACCGCACGATCAAGGTAGTGCGCCGCGACTTCGGCGAAATGCGGTTCAACACGGCCATCGCCCGGCTGATCGAGCTGAACAACTTCGCGAGCAGGCTCGCGGCCAGGGACGGGATCATCGCCCGGGCCCTGGCCGAGCCGCTGGTGCTCATGGTCGCGCCGCTCGCCCCGCACATAGCCGAAACCCTGTGGTCGCGGATGGGACACCCGCAGTCGCTCGCGTACGAGCCATTCCCGCAGTTCGACGAGGCCCTGGCCGCCGAGAAATCGGTCGTCATGCCGGTTCAGGTCAACGGCAAGCGGCGCTTCCAGCTTGAGGTCCCCGGCGACGCCGACGAGGCAGAGATCCGCGAGCAACTGATCCAGCACCCGGACTACGCCCGTCACACCGACGGGCTCACGGTAGAGCGCATCGTCATCGTGCCCGGCCGGATCGCGAACGTCGTGGCCCGCTGAGAAGGTCCGGTGACCAGGGGCGCTGACCAGGGACGCTGACCAGGCGATGGCGCGAAGTACACGTCCTGATAACGCGCGCGTGCCTTAGCGGCAACATCTGGCGGGCAGACTGGACGGGTGACGACCGAGAAAGTCCGTACCACCCAGTCCATCGGCCCGGACGTCAGCGGGCCCCGGCCCCGGCGCCGGCGCATCGCGCTGGTCGCGCACGACGACAAGAAGGAGGACCTGCTGGAGTGGGCGCGCTACAACCGTGACGTGCTCGCCCGGCACGACCTGTTCGCCACCGGCTCGACCGGGCGCATGCTGGCCGACGAACTCGACATCGGGCTGACCCGTTTCCAGAGCGGCCCGCTCGGCGGCGACCAGCAGATCGGCTCGAGGATCGCCGAGGGAGACATCGACCTGCTGATCTTCTTCTGGGATCCGCTGGCCTCGCAGCCGCACGAATCCGACGTGAAGGCCCTGGTCAGGATCGCCGTCCTATGGAACATCCCGATCGCCTGCAACCGGGCTAGCGCGGACTTCATCATCTCTTCGCCTCTTATGAGTGAGTAAATTCCAGAACGGCTGCGCCGGGGGGCACTCACTCGGAGCTGCGGCTGACGGCTGCGCCGAACGCCGCTTCTCCGAGCAAGTGCCCCCGACTGTCCCTCGGGATGGGCCGGCCTCGGGAGTCGTGCTGCGGGGCGCTGGCCCGGGCAGGTGAAGGTCGGGGAACTGGCACGCAGTCTCGTGAGCCAGTGTCTCGGGGGTCCCTGGAGGCAGTTCGCCGTGGGGGGAGTGGTCGGGCTGTCGGCGTTCGGGTCTGGGGACTGAGGGGAGGCTGAGCCGGGTCCCGCGGCCCGGGGGTTAGCTCAGTCTTGATTGTGGGGGTCGTCGGGGAGGTAGAACATGCGCAGTTGCATCGGCTTGGCGCCGGGCGGGGCGTCTTCGCGGGTGTGGCCGTACTTGCTGATCAGCTCGCCAAAGTCGGCAAACAGCGCGTCCAGGTCCTCAGCGGTGTAGTAACCGCCGACGCGGTAGGCCCTGGCCCAGTTGCCGTGCTTGCGGAAGTCGCGAATGAAGCGGTTGACCAGCGCGAGCTCGCCGGGGATCTGCTGGGCGCGCCACTCGTCGAGTGCCGCCCGTTCCGGCAGGCTAAGGCTGTCGTAATCGGGTTCGCGGAGGTCGGTGGGGATCGCGCGCCACCATCTCTCCCGTCCGTGCGCACGCCCGGGAACCTCCTCGATGACCCCCGCGCCGGCGAGTACCCGCAGGTGGTAGCTGGTGGTGCCGGTGTTCTCGTCCAGCGCCTCGGCGAGGGTCGTGGAGGTGGCGGCACCGTGCTCGCCGAGATACCGCAGCATCTCGCGGCGCAGCGGATGCGACATCGCTTTCCACCGCCGGGCGTCGCCGACCACCCGGCGCGGCCTCGTGCTCACCAGCGCACGATAACACGTCAGCAGAGAAAGTTCTGCAGAAATTAGTTTGCAGGAATTTCTCTGCATACGTAGCGTCTGTGCCGTGCGAACATGCGAACTTCCACCTGCGATCAACCCGGCCAGCGGCCGCGGCGGCCCGCCTGGCGAGGACAGCGGGGCTGCCGCCGGCGCACCGCCTGCCGCCTGCGCCCGGCCTGATGCGGGGATCCGGCCGGGCAGGCTGGCCGCCCGGGCCAGGCTCGTGGCGCTCGCGGTCGGCGGATTTCTGCTGCCGTGGTGCGTGCTGCTCGGGGTTACGCTGCCCGCCGCCGCCCGCGCGCAGCACTGGTCGCTGGCCTGGGCGGGACTGGACGGAGCCGAGGCTGCGGCGGCTCTGGCCACCGCCGTGCTGCTGGCACGGGGCAGTGCACGGGCCAGCCTGACCGCGGCGGCCGGCAGCGCGCTGCTGCTTGTCGACGCCTGGTTTGACGTGTGCAGCTCAGCACCGGGACTGGACCAGGCGGTCGCGGTCGTCGAAGCGATCTTCGTCGAGCTGCCGCTGGCCGGCGCGGCGATCTGGCTCGCGGTCGCGCTGACCCGCCATCCGGCTGGCGCGCCGTCCCGCTGGCCCGCCATCCCGCTGGCTCCCCGTTCCGCTGGCTCCCCGTTCCGCCGGCCCCCGTCCCGCCGATCCGCCGATCCGCCGTCCCGCCGATCCGCCGCCCCCTGATCCGCGGTGACCGGTCAGCGGCTGGCCGTCCAGCCGCCGACGCCGGGGGTTATGTTGGCGTCACGGGCGCGGTGCCCGGGGAGAGGGCGGGCGTGGTCATGGCGGCTGGGCACGACGGTCCGGCAGAGCCCGGCTACGATCCGATGCGGCACTTCGCTGAGCTCGCCGGGGATATGCGAGACCCCTACCCGATGCTGGCGGAAATCCAGGCGGGCAGCCCGGTGATGCAGGTCAACCTGGCGCCGCGGACCGGTCAGTACCGAGTGGATGAGAAGGCGCCCAGGATCCCGCTGCTGTTCACCGTGTTCAGCCACGAGTACGCCCGGCAGGTGCTCACCGACAGCGCGCGATTCTCCTCCGCCGGCTACGCGATGACGATGGGGCAGGTCATGGGCAAGACCATCTTGCAGATGGACCCGCCCGAGCATCAGCGTCACCGGGCCCTGGTGGCCAGGGCATTCCGCGCCCGGGCTCTGCACCGCTGGGCCGACTCCGTCATCGGCGCCACGGTCACCGAGCTGATCGACGGCTTCGTCGACGACGGCCACGCTGACCTCATCGGACGGCTGACGTTCCCGTTTCCTATCCAGGTGATCGCCCGGATCCTGAGCCTGCCGCGGGCCGACTGGCCGCGCTTTTCACGGCTATCGGGTGAGCTGATCGCGGTGATGCGCAACTGGGACCGCGCTGTCGCCGCCGGCGCCCAGCTTCGGGCCTACTTCGCGGAAATCATTGCGGACCGGCGCCGGAACACCGGCACAGACCTAGTGAGCGAGCTGGTCCGGGCCGAGGTCGACGGGCACCGGCTCAGTGACGAGGAGATCTACCCGTTCCTGCTGCTGCTGCTTCCGGCCGGCGCGGAGACGACGTACCGCTCCTCCAGCAACCTGCTGTTCGGGCTGCTCACCCATCCCGGGCAGCTGGATGCCCTCCGCGCCGATCGGAGCCTGGTGCCGCAAGCGATAGAAGAAGCGCTGCGGTGGGAGACGCCACTGCTGACCATCGCCCGCATGGCAACCCAGGAGGTAGAACTCGGCGGCGTCCGCATTCCCCAGGGTGCACTCGTCGCGGTCTCGCTCGGAGCCGCGAATCGTGACCCCGGGCGGCACCGGGATCCCGGCGCCTTCGACATCTTTCGTGACGCTCAGCCGCACATGTCGTTCGGGGACGGGCCGCATCTGTGCCTGGGCATGCACCTGGCCCGGCTGGAGATGCGCGTGCTGCTGAACACGGTCCTGGACCGCCTGCCGCGCCTGCGCCTTGACCCCGCTGCCCGCGACCCGCACATCCACGGTCTGGTATTCCGCTCCCCTCCCGAGCTGCCCGTCCGGTTCGACCCGCCCGGGGCGTAAGCGGTCTCGCGCGCCTGCCGCAGCCTACGGACGTGGCCTGCCGTCACGTACTCGGTACCGCAGATGCGTTACGTCCCGTGCCTCCAGCCGCCGCGCCAATTCGAGTTCGATGTGGTCCGGGCCAAGCCCGTCGAACAGGCGTCGCCCCCCGCCGAGCAGATCCCGGATGGTCACCGCGGCGGCGGGTTGTCATCCATGCAGACGCGCCGCCCCCGGAAGCTCATCGGTCCGCGGATGGTCAACCGGGCCGGCGATCTCGCTGTTCATAGGGCGTCCGGCCGCGGACGTACGCGGGTACTGTGATCTACCGGTCGGCGCAGACGCGAAAGGGTGCACGAGTGAGCGGTGCAGCACGTGGCGGCGAAGCCCGCCGCACCGCGCCCGCCGACTCCGGCGGCGCTCACCCGGAGCATTGGCCCGGGGTGGGGGACTTCGACGACCTGGTCCGCCGGTACCGGCGCGAGCTGCACGTGTACTGCTACCGGATGCTCGGGTCCTTCGATGAGGCCGAAGACCATGTGCAGGAGGTGCTGCTGCGGGCCTGGCGCGCTCGGGACCGCTTCCAGGGCCGGTCGAGCCCGCGTACCTGGCTGTACCGGGTCGCCACCAACGCCTGCCTGGACACGCTGCGCCGTGACGCCCGCCGGGCGGTGCCTGCGCCGTCCAGCGCACCGGCCGGCACCGCATTGGCCGGCACCGCATCGGCCGGCACCGGGCCGTCGATCGCGACGATGCCCTGGGTGCAGCCGTACCCGGACGCCCTGCTCGACGAGATGGCCGCCGGCCAGCCCGGCCCGGAGGCGGTGGCGGTCAGCCGGGAGACGATGTCGCTGGCCTTCCTGGCGACGATTCAGCTCCTGCCACCGCGCCAGCGGGCAGTGCTGATCCTGCGCGACGTGGTCAACTGGCCGGCTGCCGAGGTCGCCGAACTGCTCGACGCGAGCGTCCCGGCGGTCAACAGCGCGCTCCAGCGCGCCCGGACAACGCTGCGCGATCAGTGGCCGGGCGGCCGGCTGGAGTGGGCGCCGGCCACCGAACCCGATCCGGGCCAGCGCCGCCTGCTCGAGCGCTTCATCGCCGCCCATGAACAAGGTGACCCGGAGGCGCTGATCGCCGTGCTGCGCCATGACGTGCGCCTGGCCATCTCCCCCCGGGTTGGCGAGTGGAACGGCCAGCCAGAGGTGGGCGACGCGCTCCGGGAGGGCATGAACGCACTCGGCCAGTGGCGGGTGGTGCCGATCATGGCCAACGGGCAGCCGGGCGCCGCCGGGTACCTCCGTCGTCCCGGCCAGACCGCGTTCTTCCCGTTCGTGCTCACCGTGCTGCGTTTCGAACACGGCCGCCTCATCGACATCGCCGCCTTCGAGCAGCCCCGGATGTTCGCCGCGTTCGGCCTGCCCGCCAGCCTCTGATCAATCTCGATCTCCGGCGGCCGGTGATTACAGGTCGCCGGCCAGTTCTGATGTCCAGGCGACGACCCGGGTCCGGTCGCCGCGGAACAAGTCGCGGGCGAACTCCAGCGGACGGCCGTCTTGCGAGTAAGCGGTGCGCTCGACCAGCATGAGCGGGGCGCCCTCCTCCACCTCCAGCGCCTCCGCCTCGCGCACGCTGGCGGTCACCGCCTCGAGCCGCTCCCTGCCCCGGTGCGGCCGCTGACCGTACTTGACCTCAAGCAGTTCGTACAGCGAGCCGTCCAGCCTGCATCGCAGCATGTCCGGGAACGCGGCCGCCGGGAAGTGCGAATGCTCGAGCACCAGCGGCCTTCCGTCGGCCAGCCTGATCCGCCGTACCGAATAGACCGGGTCCTCCTCGGTGATCTGCAGCGCCGCCGCGGTGGTCGGTCCCGCCGGGTGCTCCGTCGCGGCCAGCACCCGGGCGCCGGGGGTCATCCCGTGGCGGCGCAGCTGCTCGGAGAATCCGGCCAGCGTGGTGAAGTCCCGGTCCAGTTTGGGCTCGGCGATGAAGGTGCCGCCGCCGCGCCCGACTGTCCTGGTCACCAGGCCGCGCCGGGCCAGCTCGGCCAGCGCATGGCGCAGCGTCATCCGGCTGACCCCGAACCATACGGCTAGTTGCTGCTCGGCAGGCAGCCGGTCACCGGGCGCGAGCCTGCCCGCCGCGATCGCTCCGGCCAGCCAGTCTTCGATCTGGGTGTGCACCGTGGTACCCGGGCCTCGCGCGATCCGCGGCGGCAGGCCATTGAGGGTCTGCTGCCGCTGCATTACCGCGTCCCGGCGACCGGGGCCTCTTCTGGGGGCGGCACCACCGGCGTAGTCAGCTTGCGGCGGCCGGCGATCAGGAAGTAGATCGCCCCGATCAGCGTGATGCCGATCACCACCGTCCAGAGGATCGGGATCTTGTTCAGGAAGCTCCAGCCGAAGCTGAGCAGCCCGTTGGTCTGCTCCGGCTTCGGATTGCTGGCCACGCGGGGCCAGGCGAAGTTGACCAGCATCGCGCCGCCGTACAGCAGGGCGACGATGTTCACCAGCAGCCCCCACCGGCCGAGCCGGAACGGGGCGCTCGCCTTCGGCCAGCCGCGCAGGCGGGCCCGCATGATCACCAGGTTGCCGAGGAAATAACTGAGGTAGATCATGCCGGTAGCCGCGATCGCGATGGTGCCGGCCCCCGAGTACTTCAAGAACGGCACCGCCGCGAGCACGGCTACCGCCACGCAGGTCCAGACGGGCGTGTGCAGGCCCGGCGCGACCCGGGCCAGCTGCCGGGAGACCGGCAGCTGGTTATCACGGGACATACCGAAGCACAGCCGGATCGTCGCCGCCAGAATCGACAGGCAGCAGACGAAGATCGCCGCCGAGACCACCAGCAGGTACAGCGTGGCGAACGGTGAGGAGAAGTTAGCGTCGATGATCTGCGCCGGTCCCCACAGGCCGGTGATGGCCGTGTGCATGTTGGGGATCGCCATCAGCGTTCCGAGCAGGAACACGCCCCCGATGATGAAGGCGCCGATCACCGACGAGAGCACTGCCTTGGGCGCGTTGCGGCGCGGGTCGCGGGTCTCCTCGGACAGGGTCGACGCGGTGTCGAAGCCGTAGATCACGAACAGGCTCATGAACATCGCGGCGAGGAACGTGCTGCCAGTCACCGGGAGCCCGGCGCTGTTGGTGACCACGCCGATGCCCTGGTGGTTGTGGAAGGCCAGCAGCACCAGGGCGAAGACGAACATGCCCAGGATCTCGAACAGCACGCCGGTGTTGTTGATGAGCGCCACCAGTCGCACGCCGTAAATGTTCAGTACGGCGATCACGACCAGCGTGATCAGCGCGATGATCTCCTGGGTGTGCAGGTTCGCGGCGTTCAGGCTGTGCCAGCCGAGCCCGTTGAGCGCCGGGATCAGCGCGAGCGGCAAGGTGGCTACCACCGCGGTGACGGTCAGGATCCCGGCGAACAGGTAGATCCAGCCGGTAAACCAGGAGTAGCTCCGGCCGGACAGGTACTTCGTCCACTGGAAGACCGAGCCCGCGACCGGGTAATGGCTGGAGACCTCGGCGAAGTTGAGTGCGACGATGAACTGGCCGAGGGCCACGACCGGCCAGGTCCAGATGAAGACCCCGCCGATGGTGCCGAGACCGAGGGCGAACAGGGTGAAGATCCCGGTCGACGGAGAGATGTAGCTGAACGCCACGGCGAAGGAGCTGAACACTCCGAGTGAGCGCTTTAGCTCCTGCCGGTAACCGAAGCGGGCCAGGTCGGCCGAGTCGCGCTCATGACCACTGGTCCTGGCGTCGCTTGCGCTCATCGGTTGCCTTCCCAGCGGGGATCAGGCTGCGGTTTGAGCCGTAGCGTAAGCCCGGCACAGGTAATTGTCCATACGTTTCTCCACCTTGCCTGTCTCAGAAATTGACCTAATGACATAGCCAGTTCACCGATAACCGCGCGTAACGCACCGGTGGCCATTCGCGGTCGTCGCCCTGGTTCCCTCTTTTGTCTAGACCTTTATGTGCCGCAGGACTTACGCTGCATCCAGCACCCGGGCGCCCGCTGGCCGGGCCCCGCAAGACGCGTGAGCAGAAGGCGAGGGACCGCGTCGATGGCCGATGACCTGCATGGCGATCTCGGCGCGCTCTTCGACCGGGTGCCGAGCCTGGCCGGCACGCCGCGCTCGGTGCAGCGGCTGGATGGCGGCCTGACCAACCGCAACTACAAGGTCAGCACGCCGGGCGGCACCTTCGTCGCGCGGGTGTTCAGCCGCGGCGCCGAACTGCTGGCCATCAACCGGGACCATGAGTACCGCAACACGGCGACCGCGGCCGCGGCGGGCGCGGCCGCGCCGGTGATCGAATACCGGCCCGAGGCCGGCGTCCTGGTGATCGGCTACATCGAGGGCCGCACCTTCACCGACGCGGACGTGTCCGCGCCGGGCAACATCGCCCGGGTCGCCCAGGCCTGCCGCAGGCTGCACGCGGCGCAGCCGTTTGGCAACGACTTCAACATGTTCGATATCCAGCGGCGCTACCTCGCACTGGTCCTGGCCCGGCAGTTCAGGCTGCCAGCCGGATACGCCGGCCTGATGCCGCGCTTCGATGCCATCCGGCAGGCGCTCGCCGCGCATCCTGCCGCCCTCGTGCCCTGCAACAACGACCTGCTGGCGGGAAACTTCATCGACGACGGTGACCGGATCTGGCTCATCGACTACGAATACTCGGGCAACAATGACCCCTGCTTCGAGCTCGGCAACATCTGGAGCGAGTGCCGCCTGGATCTCGACGGGCTGGCCGATCTGGTCAGCGAGTACTACGGCCGGCCGCTGCGCAACAAGGTCGCCCGGGCCCGGCTGCTCGGCTTGGCCGCCAAGTACGGGTGGACGCTGTGGGGATCCATCCAGGCCAGCACCAGCCCGCTCGACTTCGATTTCTGGTCCTGGGCCATGGAGCGCTACGAGGCGGCCGCCGAGGCAATGACCGGGCCTGACTTCGCCCGGCTGCTTGACCAGGCCCAGCGGGATGACTGACCACGCCGCCGCGCTCCCCGGCCGCGCCCGGGTGATCGTCATCGGCGGGGGGGTGATCGGCACCAGCGTGGCCTACCACCTGGCCCGGCTGGGCTGGCCCGACGTGCTCCTGCTGGAACAGGGGCAGCTGTCCTGCGGGACGACCTGGCACGCGGCCGGCCTGATCGGCCAGGTGCGCGCCTCGGAGAGCGTCACCCGCCTGGTGCAGTACTCGACCGACCTGTACCGCGGGCTCGAGCAGGAGACCGGCCTGTCCGCCGGGTTCAAGCAATGCGGCGCGGTGACCGTGGCGCGCACCGCCGATCGCCTGGTCCAGTTGCAGCGGACCGCCGCCGCGGCCGTGGCCTACGGCCTGGACTGCGAGCTGATCGGGCCGGACGAAGCGGCCGGGCTGTACCCGGTGATGCGGGCTGACGACCTGGCCGGGGCGCTCTGGCTGCCCGGGGACGGGACGGCCAACCCCACGGACCTGACGCAGGCGCTGGCCAAGGGAGCCCGCGACCGCGGCGTCCGGGTGTGCGAGCGGACCCGGGTGACCGGGATCCTCACGGCCGGCGGCCGGGTGACGGGCGTGCGCACGGCCGGCGGCGGCATCGAGGCCGAGGTGGTGGTGAACTGCGCAGGCCAGTGGGCCAAGCAGGTCGGGTCGATGTGCGGGGTCAACGTACCGCTGCATTCCGCCGAGCACTTCTACGTGGTGACCGGGCGCATCGACGGCGTCCGGCCGGACTTGCCGGTGCTGCGCGACCCGGACGGGTACACCTACTTCAAGGAGGAGGTCGGCGGGCTGGTCGTCGGCGGGTTCGAGCCGCAGGCCAAGCCCTGGCTCGCCCCCGACGCGCTGCCGGCCGATTTCGAGTTCCAGTTGCTGCCGGAGGACTGGGATCAGTTCTCGATCCCGATGGAGAATGCCCTGCACCGGATACCGGCGCTGAGCCGCACCGGGATCAAGAAGTTCTACAACGGCCCGGAAAGCTTTACCCCGGACAACCAGTTCATCCTCGGTGAGGCGCCGGAACTGCGGAATTTCTTTGTCGCGGCGGGCTTCAACTCGGTAGGAATCGCGTCGGCCGGCGGTGCCGGGCGAGCGCTGGCGGAGTGGATTACCGAGGGCGAGCCCGCGACCGACGTATCCGCCGTCGACATCCGCCGGTTCGCCGGGTTCCACGGTAATAACCAGTGGCTGCATGATCGGGTGAGCGAGGTACTCGGCCTGCATTACGCCGTGCCCTGGCCGAACCGTGAGCTTGACACCGCCCGCCCGTTCCGCCGCTCCCCCGCCTATCACCTGCTGAAGGCGGCCAATGCCTGTTTCGGCAGCAAGATGGGCTGGGAACGGGCCAACTTCTTCGCGCCGCCCGGCCAGGAGCCGCGGCTCGGCTACGCCTGGGGCAAACCGGGCTGGCTGCCCTGGTCGGCGGCCGAGCAGCAGGCCGCCCGGCGCGCCGTGGCGGTCTTCGATCAGACCTCGTTCTCCAAGTTCCTGCTGGCCGGCCCCGATGCGGAGGCGGTCCTGCAGTGGCTGTGCACCGCCGACGTCGCGGTCCGGCCCGGCCGGACGGTCTACACCGGAATGCTCAACTCGCGCGGCACGTACGAGGCGGACATCACCGCCACCCGGCTGTCAGCCGGGGAATTCCTGCTCGTCAGCAGCGCCTCGCAGACCGAGCACGACAAGGATCACATCCGCCGCCGTATCCCGGCCGGCGCCGCCGCCACCCTCCTGGACGTCACCTCGGCTTATGCCGTTTACGGGGTCATGGGACCGCGGTCCCGGGAGCTGCTTTCCGCGATATCGCGCAGCGACTTCAGCGATAAGGCCTTTCCGTTCGGCTCGAGCCAGACCGTTGACATCGGCTATGCCACCGTTCGGGCGACCCGGATTACCTACGTCGGGGAGCTCGGCTGGGAGCTTTACGTGCCCGCTGAATTCGCGGTCGGCGTCTATGAGGACCTGATGACGGCGGGCACCGGCCTGGGCGTGGTGAATGCAGGCTATTACGCCATCGAGTCGATGCGGCTGGAAAAGGCGTATCGCGCGTACGGGCGCGAGTTGAGCCCGGATTACAATCCGGTCGAAGCCGGCCTGCTTTTCGCCTGCAAGCTGAAGACCGACATCCCGTTTCTCGGCCGGGAGGCGGTGGAAAAGGCCCGGGCAGACGGTCCCCGGCGCAGGCTGGTCTCGCTGGTCCTCGACGATCCGGACGTCATGATGTGGGGCGGTGAGCTCGTGCTGCGCGACGGGCGCGCGGCGGGCCAGGTGACCTCGGCGGCCTGGGGCGAGGCCATCGGCAGCTCGGTGGGCCTGGCCTACGTCCGGCACTCTGGCCACGAGGTGATGACAGCCGACCTCGCCCGGGCCGGCTCCTACCAGGTGAACGTGGGCGGCGAACTCTGCCCGGCCACCGTGCACCTGCGGCCGCCGTTCGACCCGGCGGGCCGGAGGATCAAGGACATCTGAGACCATCTGCGGGTGACCTCGGAAACCAGCGAGCTGCTCGACAGGTACCGGCCGCAGGGCCAGGTGGAGACGGCGGACGTGGAGCGGGTGCGGGCACTCGTGCGCACTGCGGAAGACCCTTGGCTGCGCACGATTCCGCTGCACGTCACCGCGTCCGCGGTGATCGTGCAGCCGGACAACGGTGACCTGCTGCTGCGCTGGCACCAGCGGCAGCAGGCGTGGCTGCAGGTCGGCGGGCACGCGGATCCCGGCGAGACCAGCCCGCTGGCCATCGCCCTGCGGGAGGCCGGCGAGGAGACCGGCCTGACCGACCTGGTGCCCTGGCCGGACTCCGAACTGCGGCACGTGGCGATCGTCTCGGTTCCCGCGGGCAAGGGTGAGCCCGCGCACGAACACGCGGACCTGAGGTTCGTGCTGGCCACCCGGCGACCGGAGGCGGCCACGCCGGAGAGCCCGGATGCGCCGTTGCGCTGGGTCACGCCGGGCGAGGCGCAGGGGGCCACGTCCGAGCCCAACCTCCGGGAGACCCTGGACCGGGTGCGGCGACTGCTGGCCGGCTGATCGCGACCGGCCGAGGCTGCGCCATACTGGCCCGCATGCCCGAACTGATCGGCGAGCCGAGCCGGGTGACCGCCGCCGGCGAGCCGCCCAAGCTGATCGACGAGTACGTCGGGCGGGTCAACAGCGCCGAGCCCAGGGTCAGCGTCGCTCACATGCGCAGCCCGTCCGGCTGGGCCGAGCCGGGGCAGCGCCCGGAGTTCGACGAGTTCACCGTCGTGCTGCGCGGGGTGCTGCTGGTGGAGTTCGACGGCGGCCAGCTGACCGTGCAGGCCGGCCAGGCCGTTCACACCGCGCCCGGCGAGTGGGTGCGCTACAGCAGCCCGGGCCCGTCCGGCGCCGAGTACGTCGCCGTCTGCCTGCCCGCCTTCACCCCCGGCACCGTGCACCGCGACTAACCCGCCCGCGCCCGGGCCCGGGCGGGGCTAGACCTGGCCGCGCTCGCGCAGCAGTTCGCGGAACTCGGTGACCGCCTCGTCCTGGTCGGTGCCGAGGTCTGATTCCACCACCATCCTGGTGCTGGCCCAGTAAGCGCCGGCATACTGCCCGCTGGGGTCCGGCCCGACCAGGAGCGGGCCGTGGACGATCTTGATGTGGTCCTCCACCGCGTCCCAGGGGACGTCGCCCGGCACCAGGCCGATGCCCGGCTCGTCGCTGTCATCGTAAGCAAGATCGTCAAGCACCGGCGTCTCCCCTCCTCTGGTCCGGCCACGATAAGCGACCCGGGACCCGGTGGTGGTCTCACGCCGCGACGGCGACCTGACTCGCCGACCGCCGATCACCTCCGCCCCTCTTCGGGGAAGCGGCCAGGTGAGCCGCCTGGGGAGGAGCGGCCGGGGTGAGAGGTAAGTCTGAGCGAGGACGGAGGCTCTGCTCAGCCGGGACCGCGATGCTGGGTCCGGGACAGGTGACCTGTTCAGAGGTTTCATTCAGCTATCATTCAACTAACTCCCCGTCAAACGTCAGCTAGCCCTTAGTTGGCATGCAGGTTCGGGCGGCAGGGTGGTCATCGAAACGAGAGACAGGCGTCCAGGGAGACAGGCTCATGGCCCACGAATCACCGGTCCCGGCCGGACCGACGCAGCCGCAGGCTGACGCATCATGGCCCGGTCCTGACAGCTCTTATTCCTCCGCAGGCCAGACCGGGTACGGCCAGGCAGGCTCCGCAGGCTACGGCCCGGCGGCATACGGCCACTCAGGCCCGGCGGCGTACGGCCCCTCGGGCTCCGGGGCCTACGGCCCCGCCGGCGGTACCGGCCACGGCCGGGCAGACTCCGCGGGGTACGGCCCCGCCGGATACGGCCCGGCAGGCTCCGCAGACTACGGCACCGGCGGCTACGCCCCCGGCGGCTACGGCCCCGGCGGCCCGGCCGGATACGGGCCCGGCAGCTACGCCCCCGGTGGCTACGGCCCCGGCGGCTACGGCCCAAGCGCCCCCGGCGGTTACGGCCCCGGCGGTTACGGCCCCGGCGGCCCGGCCGGATACGGCCCCGGCGGCTACGGTCCCGGCGGCCCCGAAGGACCGGAGGCAGCCGGTGCGCCTAAGCGCCCGTCGCGGCGGGCCCGTCTCCGGGTGCTGGCGCTGACCGCGGCGGCCGGAGTGCTCATCGGCGCGGGCTCGGCCTGGGCGCTGACCGCGGGGACGTCCGCGGGCTCCGTGTTGACCACCGATCAGATCGTGGCCAAGACCGATCCCGGCCTGGTTGACGTGGTCTCCAACCTCGGCTATCAGAGCGGCCAGGCGGCCGGCACGGGGATCGTCCTGACTCCGAACGGCGAGGTGCTCACCAACAACCACGTGATCAACGGCGCCACCTCGGTCAAGGTCAGGGACGTCGGCAACGGCCGCACCTACCCGGCGAAGGTGGTCGGCTACAGCGCGACCAAGGACGTCGCGGTGCTGCAGTTGCAGGGCGCCTCGGGCCTGACGACCGCGAGCCTCGGCGACTCGTCGACGGTGGGCGTCGGCGACAAGGTCGTCGCCATCGGCAACGCGCTCGGCCGCAACGGCACCCCCTCGGTCGCCACCGGCAGGGTCACCGGCCTGGGCCGGGCGATCACCGCCGGCGACGAAGGGTCCGGCACCTCCGAGCAGCTGACCGGGCTCATCCAGTCCAACGCGCCGATCCAGCCCGGCGACTCCGGTGGCCCGCTCACCAACACCCACGGCCAGGTGATCGGCATCGACACCGCCGGGTCGAGCGGATCCACCCAGCTCAGCTCGGCTTCGTCCGCCACCCAGGCGTTCACGATCCCGATTAACGAGGCGCTGAACTTCGCCCATCAGATCGAGGCGGGCACAGGCTCAGCCACGGTGCACATCGGCTCGACCGCGTTCCTGGGTATCGAGGTCGCGTCCGGGAGCCAGGTGCCGGGGACGCCGGCCGGCGCCGGGGCGCAGATCGCCGGGGTCACGCAGGGCTCGGCGGCCGCAGCGGCCGGCCTGGGCGCCGGCGACACCATCACCTCGCTGGCCGGCCACAGCATCACCTCGTCGAGCCAGATCCGTTCGGTACTCAACGGATACCACCCCGGCGACAAGGTCAGCATCAGCTGGACCGACCAGAACGGCGCCAGCCACACCGCCACCGTCACCCTCGCGACTGGTCCGGCTGCCTGAGCCGGCGCCAGCGCAGTAACAGCCCGGCCTGGCCGGCCGGGCCGGGGTAAGGAGCCAGCCCCGGCCCGGCCGGTCGGGCCGGGGACCGAGCCAGCCCCGGCCCGGCCGACCGGCACATGCCGATCGGCCGGGGGCTGGCCTCCAGGAGGGGAGCGGCGCGGCAGACAGCCCGGCCGATCGAGTAAGGCGACATGGGCGGCGGCCGGTCAGCTGCCGGACGGATTATCTCGTCCGGCTCGGCGGGCCGGTGCATGCCCGGCCAGCTCGATTGGCCGGGCACTTGGCGTCCGGTCAGCCCACCGCCTTGGCCGCCGCGCGCCCGGCGGTGCGACCGGAAAACAGGCAGCCGCCGAGGAATGTGCCCTCCAGCGCGCGGTAACCGTGCATGCCCCCGCCGCCGAACCCGGCGACCTCGCCGACCGCGTAAAGCCCGGGCACGGGGAGCCCGTCGGAGCCCAGCACCCGGCCGTCGAGGTCGGTGTGCAGGCCGCCCAGCGTCTTGCGGGTCAGCACGGACAGCCGGACCGCGATCAGCGGCCCGGCGGCCGGATCCAGCAGCCGGTGCGGGCGCGCGGTCCGGACCAGCCGGTCAGCCAGGTAGGCGCGGCTGCCGCGAAGCGCCGTGACCTGCAGGTCCTTGGTGTACGGGTTGGCCATCTCGCGGTCGCGCGCGATGATCTCGGCCTCGACCACTGCCGGGTCGAGCAGGTCGGTCCCGGCGACCGCGTTCATCCCGGCCACCAGGTCGGCGACCGAGGTGGCGGTCACGAAGTCCCGGCCATGGTCCACGAAGGCCTGCACCGGCGCGGGTACTCCGGCCCTGGCGCGGCCCAGGACCGCGCGAACCGAACGGCCGGTCAGGTCGGGGTTCTGCTCGGAGCCCGACAGCGCGAACTCCTTCTGGATGATCTTGCGGGTGAGCACGAACCAGCTGTGGTCGTGGCCGGTGGTACGCAGGTACTCGAGCGTGCCCAGGGTGTCGAAGCCCGGGAACAGCGGCACCGGCAGCCGTCGCCCGGTGGCGTCCAGCCACAGCGACGACGGGCCGGGCAGGATGCGGATGCCGTGCCCTGGCCAGATCGGGCTCCAGTTGTGGATGCCCTCGACGTAGTGCCACATCCGGTCCGGATTGATGATCCGCGCGCCGGCCCGCTGCGCGATCTCGAGCATCCGCCCGTCGACGTGCGCGGGCACGCCCGTGATCATGTGCGCGGGTGGCCGGCCGAGCCGCTCGGGCCACGAGGCGCGCACCAGGTCGTGGTTACCGCCGATGCCGCCCGAGGCGACGATCACCGCCTGCGCGCGCAGCTCGAACTCCCCGGCCGGGGCCCGGGAGCTGGGCTCCCCGCGGGGTACGTGGCTGGGCTCGAGCACCGTGCCGCGGACACCGTCGATGGCCCCGGCGGTGGCGGTGAGCTCATCGACCCGGTGCCGGAACCGGAACGTCAGCCGCCCGCGCGCGGCGGCCGCGCGCACCCTCCGCTCGAACGGCTGGACGATCCCGGGGCCGGTCCCCCAGGTGATGTGGAAGCGGGGTACCGAGTTGCCGTGTCCGAGCGCGGTGTAGCCGCCGCGTTCGGCCCAGCCGACGACGGGGAACACGCGATGGCCCATGGCGTGCAACCAGGCCCGCTTCTCCCCCGCCGCGAAGTCGACGTACGCCTCCGCCCACCGGCGCGGCAGATCGTCCTCGGGCCGGTCGAAGCCGGCGCTGCCCAGCCAGTCCTGCCAGGCGAGGTCGCGGGAGTCCCGGATCCGCAGCCGCCGCTGCTCAGGCGAGTCGACGAAGAACAGGCCCCCGAACGACCACCACGCCTGCCCGCCGAGCGACTGCTGGGGTTCTTGATCCAGGAGCAGCACGCGGCGGCCCGCATCGGTCAGCTCCGCCGCCGCGGCCAGCCCGGCCAGCCCGGCCCCGACCACGATGACGTCGGCGTGGTGTCTCATCGTCCGGCGGTCAAGAAACCGAACTGCTCGTGCAGGCCGCTGATCGCGTTGAGCGGCCCGGTCACGAGGAATGGCCGGGTGTCCTGGTCGCTGGCCAGGTAGGCGGGCAGCCTGGCCGGCGTGATCGGCTCGGGGCGCGCGCCAGGCCCGGAGAAGACGGTGATCGACGCGCCCCGGGTCACGTGGGCGGTCACAGTGGCGGGGGACACGGCGAAGCGCGAGTCACCCCGGGCGCCGCAGACGAGCCGGGCCGGGTGGGCGGTCAGGGTGAGCGAGCCGCCGGCCGCCGGCCGCGCCGCCGCGACGCGCAGGAAGGTGTGCGCGGCCCGAGCGCCGCAGCTGCTGCCCGCGGCGGCCGCCGTGGGCGGCGGCGCGGCGGTCGGAGCCGGAGCCAGGACGGTGTCCAGCGCCGTCGTCGCCGCCGGAGCCGCGGTCGTGGCCGGGCCCGAGGACCGCGCGGTGGCCGGGGAGGGCGTGCCGGCCACGTCGTTCGCACCCCGGTCGGACGACCCGCAGGCGGCCGCCAGCAGCGTGCCCGATGCGACTGTGACGCCGGCCAGCAGCCGGCGGGAGCCAGGTCGGAGGATTTCCAGCACGGGGGCATCATACGAGCGCGGCCGCGGGCGGGCCGGCGTGACCGTGGGCACGGCGCCGGTCAGTGCCATCGCACTCGCATGTTCTCCTGCCATGTCGCCAGCACGCCAGGGTCGCCGCGCACGTCCAGGCCGGCCGCCGTTCCGCGGTTCCACAGCGTCAGGTACAGGGCTGAGGCCGGGCCTGTGATGTGGCAGTACGCCAGCGCCGGCCCGATTGGGCCGGCCTCGGCCGGACCGGGCGCGGTATCAGCCGGACCCGCGGCGGCCGGGCCCGGGCCGCGTGACACCCCAGCCCGCGGCGGCCCCATGACCACCGTCCACTCATCGGCCGCGGCGCCGTCCTCGGCCGAGATGACCAGCGTCGCCGGCGCGTCGGAGAGCGACCCGGGGTTGCGGCCGCCGAAGCCCATCAGCAGCTCGTCGACGCCGTCGGCGGCCAGCCCGGCGGGGAACGGATCCAGGTCCGCGCCGGACCCCGCGGCCGCCGCGGCGAGCTGCGCATCGGCGCGGTGGATGGCGGTCTCGTGCGCCTGGCGGCGGGCCCAGAAGGCCAGCGGTGAAGGCGCGGGCAGGAAGGTCCAGCAGCGCACGGCCGGGTCGGCGGCGGCCAGGACGGACACGAGCCGGGCGTGGCCGTCGCGAAACCAGCCCAGCAGGGATTCGTCGGCGGGCGCGAGCCGGATGATCTCCTCCTCCCCCGGCTCGGGTGTCATCTCGGTCCGCTCCTCGGCGACGTAGCCCGTGGCCCAGCGGTGCACGAAGCCCAGGTGGGCGAGCAGGTCCCGGACCCGCCACCCGGGGCAGGCGGGTACCGGCGCCCCCAGCGAGCTCCGCTCGGCCGCCTCGGCCAGCAGTTCGCCCTCGCTGCGCAGGCAGGCGATGTGATCGGCGATCTCCATCCTCCGAGCCTGGCATCAGTGCGCGCGGGCGCGCTAGAACATTCGCGCGCGGCGCACCCGTCGGGGTGCGGCGCGAGCCACTGTGCCAGGATGGAACCGAACGGGGTTCTAGTCCCGGGAAAGGACGGTGCCGCATGGCGGCCGTGGATATCGACCTGTCGGACACCGCCTTCTGGGGCCGCCCGCTGGCCGAGCGTGACGAGGCCTTCGCCCGGCTGCGGGCCCTCGGCCGGCCTGCCTTCTTCGCCGAGCCGGAGACGCCCTTCGCCGAGCAGGGTCCCGGATACTACGCCCTGGTCAGGCACGCCGACGTCATCGAGGCCAGCCGGACCCCCGAAGTATTCTGCTCGGGGCGCGGCGCTACCCAGATCCCGGACGTGCCGGACGAGTTCAACGAGTACTTCGGCTCCATGATCAACATGGACGACCCGCGGCACGCCCGGCTGCGCCGGATCGTGTCCCGCTCGTTCACGCCGCGGATGATCAAGAAATTCGAAGACGACGTGCAGCGTGCGGCCGAGCAGGTCGTGACCGAGCTGCTGGAAACCGGCCCATGCGACTTCGTGCAGCACGTCGCGGTCCGGCTGCCGCTGAAGATCATCTGCGACATGATGGGCATCGGCGACGCGCACTACGCGATGGTGCTGCGCAACAGCAACATGATCTTGTCGGGGTTCGACACCGAGCTGGTCAGCGAGGACATGGACGAGGCGCTCGGCCAGATCTTCGCCGCCGCGGAGGAACTGCGCGCCCTGGTCGGCGACCTGGCCGCCACCCGGGTGGCCAGCCCCACCGACGATCTGGTCTCGGCCCTGGTCAACGCCAACATCGATGGTGAGCAGCTCACCGGCCAGGAACTGGCCTCGTTCTTCATCCTGCTAGTCGTGGCCGGCAACGAGACGACGCGCAACGCGATCTCGCACGCGCTGTGGCTGCTGACCGAGTTCGGCGACCAGCGCGCCCTGCTCGCCGAGGACTTCGAGGGCCGGTTCGGCGGAGCGGTCGAGGAGATCGTGCGTTACGCGTCGCCGGTCATGTTCATGCGGCGCACGCTGACCCGCGAGTACACGATGGGCGGGCACGACTACGCGGCGGGCGACAAGGCGGTCCTGTTCTACTGGGCGGCGAATCGCGACGAATCCGTGTTCGCCGACCCGGCCAGGTTCGACATCACCAGACAGCCCAACCCGCACCTGGGGTTCGGCGGTCCGGGCCCGCACTTCTGCCTGGGCGCGCACCTGGCCCGCAGGGAGATCACGGTGATGCTGCGCGAACTGATGCGCCGGGTGCCCGACATCCGCGCCAGCGGCGAGCCGGACCGGCTGCTGTCCGCGTTCATCAACGGCATCAAGCGGATGCCGTGCGAGTTCGGCACCTAGCCGTTAACGCGAAGCATCAGCACGGCTATCAGCCGCTGCCAACGCTTCGCGCTGATCCGCGGCGCGCCCGAACTCAGGTCAGCGCGTCGATGGTCCGGGCCAGCGCGAAGTCGTTGCCGGTCAGCCCGCCTGCCGAGTGAGTGGACAGGGTCAGCGTCACCTTGTTCCACTGGACACCGATGTCCGGGTGGTGATTGGCTTCCTCGGCCAGGTAGGCAACCGCGCCGACATAGAGCATCGCGGCGCGGAAATCGGCCCGGGTGACGGTGCGCGTGATGCTGTCCCCGACGTGTGCCCACTCAGGCACGGTGACAAGCTCTGCGGCGAGTGCTTCCTCGGTGAGCAGGTCCATTGATCTGCCTTATCACGTGGCGATGGCATCCTGCTAGGGTCGCAACCGACCTCTGGAGTTGCCCGCCCATGACCCAGTCCGAACCCGCCGGCCCGCCGCGGCGCAGCCCGCTGCTGCCGGTTCACCAGCGCCTTGGCGCCACCTTGACCGAATTCGCCGGATGGCAGATGCCGCTGCGGTACGAGAGCGAGACCGCCGAGCACCGCGCGGTCCGCACCGCGGCCGGGATGTTCGACCTCTCGCACATGGGAGAGATCGCGGTGACCGGCGCCGGGGCCGGGGCCGCGCTCGATTACGCGCTGGTCGGGCAGCCGTCCGCGCTCGCCCCGGGCCGGGCGCGCTACACGATGATCTGCGCCGCCGACGGCGGGGTGCTCGACGACCTGATCGTCTACCGGCTGTCGGATGCCGAGTTCCTCGTGGTGGCCAACGCGGCGAACACCGCGGTAGTCAGCCGGGAACTGTCCGGCCGGTCCGCCGGATTCGACGCCGGGGTAACCGACCAGACCGCGGACTACGCCCTGATCGCGGTGCAGGGCCCGAACGCCGCTGCGATACTCGCCCCGGTCACCGACATCGACCTCGCCGGGGTCAAGTACTACGCGAGCCACGATGCGGTCGTCTGCGGCCGGCCGGTCCTGCTCGCCCGCACCGGATACACCGGCGAGGACGGCTTTGAGATGTTCTGCCGGCCCGAGGACGCGGAGCCGTTGTGGACCGCGCTCACCGCCGCCGGGGCGGAGCACGGGCTCATACCGGCCGGCCTCGCGGCGCGCGATACCCTCCGGCTTGAGGCCGGCATGCCGCTGTACGGCAATGAACTCGGCCCTGACATGACACCGTTCGACGCCGGGCTGGGCCGGGTGGTCAAGCTCGATAAACCGGGAGACTTCGTGGGACGTGCCGCGCTGGCTCAGCGCGCCGGGCAGCCGCCGCGCCGGGTGCTGGCCGGGCTCACCGTCCGGGGCCGCCGGGTCCCCCGGCACGGATACTCCGTGCTCTGGGACGGGCAGGCGCGCGGCGCGGTGACCAGCGGCGCGCCGTCGCCGACGCTGGGCGTGCCGATCGCCATGGCCTACCTCGACCCCGACGTTCCCGGGCTGGCCGAGGCGCAGGCCGTCACCGGCGCCGACGCGCAGGACACCCGCCTCTCCATCGACATCAGAGGTCGCGGGGAGCCCGCTGACCTGGTGACGCTCCCCTTCTACTCCAGGAAGCGATGACCATGACCGTGCCTCAGCAGCTCCGGTACACCGCAGAGCACGAATGGGTGGCGATCGAGGGCCAGGCGGCCTCCGTCGGCATCACCGAGCACGCCGCAGACGCGCTCGGCGATGTGGTCTACGTGTCCCCGCCAACCCCGGGAACGAAGGTGACCGCCGGCGAGCCGTGCGGCGAGATCGAGTCCACCAAGTCGGTCAGCGACCTGTACTCGCCGGTGGGCGGCGAGGTCACCGACGTGAACGCGGACATCGAGGACGACCCGGGGCTGGTCAACTCCGATCCGTACGGCGCCGGGTGGCTGTTCAAGGTGCGGCTGGATGACGAGCCGCCGTCAGACCTCCTGACGGCCGAGCAGTACGCCGAGCTGATCTCCGCCGAGGGCTGAACCGGGGCGGGGTGATCTACCTGCGGCCGCGCCAGATCACGAGGGCGGCGGTGACGCCGACCACGACCGCAGCGCCCGCCGCCACGTAGCGCAGATCGATCCCGCCGGTCCGCTCGCGCGCCCGCACCAGCGCGCGCCGCGCGTTGTTGCCCGGACTGACCCGTTCGGCGATCGCATCGATCGTGCGCGCCAGGTTGTCCCGAGTGCGTTCGATCTCGCGGACCAGCGTGTCCGGATTCTGCGTCGCCGGCACCGTCTCTGTAGTCACCGCCGGCACTGAGGCTGTGCCCGTATCGGCCATCGCTGCGTCCTTTCCTCGCCCCAGCCGCTGCACCCGCGGGCTGCTTGCACGTCAGTCTTTCAGGTCAGTGGTTAGTTGCCCATCATTGGGCCGCCCGGCCTGCGCGTCGGGCCACGTCGCCCCGGGACCCGCCGTGGCGGTGGCCCCGGCACCCGCCTGCCGGGGCTACCGGGCTGCCGAGAGAGGTTCGGCAGCCCGCGGTGCCGCCCTTGTAGATGTGCTGCTGGTTGCTGCTGGGTGGGGGCGATGTCGCTCTCGATGAACGTGGTGGCTGCCGGGCCGGTCCGGGTCAGCCGTCGTCGGGCACATAGTGCCTGCTGCCGTCCGCGGGGTCGATCCAGACCCGCATGATCTTCTTGGTGGACGGATCCCGGAATCGCTCGGGCGTGGGCATCCATCCCGGGCCGGGGACGGCGGCCTGCGCGTGCCGGCGGCGCTGCCCGATGCTCATCCGCGGTGCGCCGGGCCCGCCCGATCCGGCGCCCGCGCCGCGGCCGCTGGCGAGCAGGGGAAGATCCGCGACGGCGACCATCGCCTCGTCGGAGTACTCCGCGGCCAGGACGATGCCTACCCGCCGGCGCAGCTCGTCCAGGCTGAGGCTGCCCTGCGCGTAGTGTTCGCGCAGCAGGGCGGCCAGCCGCTCGCGATCGGCGTCAGCCAGCGGCGACCGCGGGCCGCCTGGCTCCGGCCCGGGCATGGCTACGATGCGGGCTTGGCGATCACCGCGGCGCCGTAGGCGACGATCTCAGTGAGCCCCTGGCCGATCTCGGAGGAGTCGAATCGCATGGCCACGACCGCGTTGGCACCGAGCAGCCGGGCGTTTTCTATCATCCGGTCGACCGCGTGCCGCCGGCTGTCCTCGAGCAGCTCGGTGTACTGTGTGACCTCGCCCTGGCGCAGCGCCTTGAAGCTGGCGCCGACTCCCTTGGCGAAGCCCATGCTGCGGACGACCAGGCCGAACGCGAGACCCACGTCCTGCTCGATGGTCAGGCCCTGAAGCCCGAGCGCGGTGGTCACAGGGAAGCTGCCCGCTATGCCGGGAGCAGTATTCGACATGCAACGAAGTACATCGACCGCGGCGACCCGCTGTCAACCGGAGGCCCGCTTGCCCGGGATGCCTCGGGCCTAGATCAGAGCGGCAGCGTCCGCGGCAGCCCGAACAGGGGCAGCACGGTGTTGTCGAACCGGGTCATAGCGGCGATCCGGTCGCCGGCCAGGGTGAGGACGACGAGCCCGTTCGCGTGCAGGATCCGCGCGTGCGGCTCGGCCACGTATACGCCAAGCGCCGGCTGATGGTTGGCCCGGGTGGCGATGACGCGGAATCTGCGGCCGGGACGGAACGCCACCACAGAGAAGAACCGGGCCGCCAGGTCGCGCCCCTGGTACTCCAGCGGGATGGGCGGCATCCGCAGCCAGACGTCGTGGGTCAGCAGGGCCACCACGCCGTCCAGGTCGTTGGCCTCGTAGGCCCGGGTCAGCCGCTCGACGAGCTCGGTCTCGGCCGGTGAATTCGGTTCCGGGGCCGCGGCCGCCTGGCCGGCCGGGGACCTGTGTTCCAGCGTCGCGCGGGCGCGCTTGAGCGCGCTGGTCACCGACTCCTCGGTCGTGTCGAGGATGTGCGCTACCTCGCTGGCCCGAAAGCCCAGGACGTCCCGCAAGACCAGGACGGCGCGCTGACGAGGCGGCAGCAACTGGAGCGCGGTAATGAAGGCCAGCGAAATGGCTTCCCGGGTCTCATACCGAGCTTCGGGGCCCGGGCTGCGGTCGGCCAGACCTTCAAGCAGCAGGTCCGGGTAGGGCTCGAGCCAGACCGGGTCGCCCGCGCGGGTTGGCTCGGGCGGCCGCAGCGCGGAAAATGACGGCTCCATCCGCGGGCGCCGCTTAGCCGACCGCAGCGCGTTCAGGCAGCGGCTGGTCGCGATCCGGTACAGCCAGGTCCGGACCGAGGCCCGCCCTTCGAAACCGCCGATGCCCTGCCAGGCCGCCAGCAGCGTCTCCTGCAGCGCGTCCTCGGCGTCCTGCGCCGAGCCGAGGATCCGGTAGCAGTGCACCTGCAGCTCGCGCCGGTACGGACCGGTGAGCTGCGCGAACGCCTCCCCGTCCCCGCCTCGGGCCTGCGTCAGCAACTCCATGATCACAGCGCCATCCTCGCATCATCTCGACTCAGACCTCCCGCGCCATCTCTCCGTACAGACACCGGCGGCCCGGTGAACTGGGCGGCCGGCAACGGCCCATTCCGCGACGCCGCCGGTGTCGGCATCGGTGACAGTGGCCGGCTCCGGGCCGGCCGAAAGCCGACCCGGGCCGGAAGCGAGCCGGCCGAACGGAGCACGGACATGACTGACATAGATCGCGTTATCCCGGCGCGAACCGCGCCGTCCAGCACCGGAATCCCGAGCCGGACGCTCACCGTGCTCCTGACGTCGGTGGCGTACTTCATGGTGACCCTGGACGCGCTGGTGGTGGTGACCGCACTGCCGTCCATCCACCGCCAGCTGGGCGGCGGAATCGCGACCCTGCAGTGGACAGTGAGCGCCTACACCATGGCCTTCGGAGCAGGCATCATTACGGCCGCTGCGCTGGGCGACCGGCTCGGGCGCCGGCGCGTCTACGTGATCGGCCTGGCGGTATTCACGGCCGCATCGGCCGCGTGCGCGCTGGCCCCCAGCGCCGGGTGGCTCATCGCCTTCCGCGCTGTGCAGGGTATTGGCGCGTCGTTCATCATGCCGCTCGGGCTCACCATTCTCACCGCCGCCTTCCCACGGGAGAAGCGAGGCGCGGTCCTGGGCATCTGGGGCGGCATCGCGGGACTGGCGGTGGCGTGCGGCCCCCTGGTTGGCGGTTCGATCACGCAGGGCCTGAACTGGCACTGGATCTTCTGGGTGAACGTGCCGATCGGCCTCCTCGCCGCCTGCGGCGCCCGGTTGCGGCTGCGCGAGAGCTACGGCCCGCCGGCGCGGCTCGATATCCCGGCGCTCGTCCTGGTCTCCGCCGGCGCGGCCCTAGTGATCTGGGGGGTTGTGGAAGGTGGCCAGGCCGGCTGGGGAAGCGCCCAGAACGTGGCGGGACTGGCCCTGGGCGCGGCGGCCATGGCCGGCTTCCTGCAGCGCGAGGCGCGGGTGGCCGAGCCGATGATCCCGCTCGGGCTCTTCCGCCGCGGCAGCTTCGCCGCCGCCAGCGCCACCCAGTTCCTGATGAGCGCGGCCATCTTCTCGGCCGCGTTTCTCACCAGCCAGTTCTTCCAGTTCGCCGCGGGCGACTCACCGCTGGGGACCGGGCTGCGGTTCCTGCCCTGGACGGCCACTCCGCTGCTGGTGGCGCCGGTGGCGGGAGCTATCTCGGACCGGATCGGCGCCCGCAGGCTCGTCGTCCCCGGCCTGGTGCTGCAGGGCGCGGGGTTCGCCTGGATCGTCTCGCTGGCCGGCACGTCCGCGGGTTACGCCAGCTACGTCTGGCCGTTCGTCGTGGCCGGGACCGGGATCTCGATGGCCCTGCCGTGCGTGACCGCGGCCGGGCTGAACGCGGCCCCGTCCGCGCTGCTCGGGAAGGCCTCGGGAACCCTGAACACGCTGCAGCAGTTCGGCGCGGTCTTCGGCGTCGCGATCGTCACCGCCGTGTTCAACTCCGAAGGCAGCCTGGCCGGTCCGGCCGCGGTGACCAGCGGATACCGTCCGGCCCTCGCGGTCGCGGCGGGCCTGTCGGTGCTGGGAGCGGCCGCGGCCCTGGGCCTGGGTGGCCGGCGGCGGCCGGCCGTCCCGGCCGCCGCGCGGTCCGGCCAGCAGTCAGCCGGGGCCCTGCGCTAGCCCGGCAGGCGGCGGAGCCCCCGTCCTCCGGCGGCACGTTGGTGATCTCTGAGTCGGCAAGCACGGCGAAGGGGTAAGTGGGGCCGGTGGGACTCGAACCCACACTGTCAGGCTCCTAAGGCCTGTGCCTCGGCCAATTGGGCTACGACCCCTTCTTGTTTTTTAGTTTACCTGCGAATGTCGGCGTCTGCGAGTGGCAGTTCGGACATAGAAACCGAAGATTCTCCCCTCTGTTATCAAGCCAGTTTCCATTGATATGGTCCACATGTAATACTATCGGCCTGTCGTTCCACTCAGCCTCTACTCCACATGCCCCACAGACATACGGCACCCCGACCTCACGTAGTGCACGGCGCAGCATGCGTGGCTTCGGCCGTCCTGAGCCCGGCGAGCATACGACCAGGATTTGATCCGGGGTTAGCCGCCATGTGCAGGGCTTTCCTTTGTTCGGAGCCACCCTTTTGAAGTGCGACGTGTCGATGCCGAACTGCTTGACTCGGCGGCTGATGTGGGCGTGCGTGCCGCCGGACCAGGGAATCTCAAGATAACGCAGAACACCGGCGACACTGACGGAGTTGGTGACCGCGTCGGTTAGCAGTTCGCGGGTATATTTCTCGTTGTACTTCGTGTGCATATGCCGACGTTATCGCCAGGGTACGACAGTTCTTCGTCCTAGCGCGTGCCAACAATGAAAAGCACATCAGATGCCCAGGTCTTTCCTCAGGCGCTCCACATGACCCTTGGCCTTGACCCCGTAGTAGACGTGCTCGAGAACCCCGTCCGGGCCCACCACGAAAGTGGACCTGATCACGCCCACGGTCGTCTTGCCGTAGAGCTTCTTCTCACCGTACGTGCCGTACGCGCGCTGCACCGCGTGGTCGGGGTCGGACAGCAGCGGGAAGTTCAGCCCTTCCTTGTCCCGGAACTTGGCCAGCTTGGCGGGCTGATCCGGGGATATGCCCAGGACCTTCACGCCTGCCGCGGCCAGGCTGCTCAGGCTGTCCCGGAAGTCGCAGGCCTGCGTGGTGCACCCGGGCGTCATGGCCGCGGGGTAGAAGTAGACGATCACCCGCTGCCCGCGCAGCGACGACAGGCTCACCGGGCTCCCGTCGGCGTCGTTCAAGGTGAAGTCGGGCGCCGGGTCACCGGGCGCCAGCCTCTTGTCCGTCACGCATGCTCCCTTCCGCCCGGCCCGAACGCCCCTACGGTACACCGGCACCCGGCGGAGGCCCGGAATCGCCTTGATAGCCGCAACCCGCGCCCGTATCGTGTACCCCCGGGGGAAGAATTTCGGCTCAATCGCCCATCACAGGGCTGAGCTGGCGCTGCCGGACCCGCGTCAGCCGGTCAGCAGATCGGCGATCGCCGGGGCGAGCGCCCGCAGTGCACGGCCGCGGTGGCTGATCGCATCCTTCGCGGCCGGCTCCATCTCCGCCGTGGTGAGGTCGGACGAGTCCGGCAGGAAGATCGGGTCGTAGCCGAACCCGTTCGTCCCGCGCGGAACCCGCGCCAGTTGCCCGTAGAGCCGCCCCTCCGCCACCCGCTCGGTCCCCGACGGCAGCACGATCGCGGCGGCGCAGGCAAAATGCGCGCCCCGGTCCGGCTCGGCCACGTCCGCGAGCTGGGCCAGGACCAGGTCGAGATTGGCCTGGTCGTCGCCGTGCCGGCCGGCCCACCGGGCGGACAGTACCCCCGGCATCCCGTTCAGCGCATCGACGCACAGGCCGGAGTCGTCCGCGACGGCGGCGACCCCGGTGAATCTGGCCGCGGACCGGGCCTTCAGCAGCGCGTTCTCCGCGAACGTGCGGCCGGTCTCGGCCACCTCGGGAGCTCCCGGGAACTCGTCCAGCCCGGCCAGAGTGACCTCGATCTCGCTGGCCGCGAGGATCCTGGCTAGCTCGGTGAGCTTGCCCGGGTTCCTGGTGGCGAGCACGATCCGCCGGGCCGCCCCGGCGCCGCCGTCGGTCACCCGGCGAGGGCCTCGCGCTGCAGCCTGGTCAACTCCGCGCAGCCGCCCGTGGCCAGCCCGAGCAGCCGGTCGAGCATCTCGCGGCCGAACGGCTCGCGCTCGGCCGTACCCTGAATCTCCACGAATCCCCCGTCGCCGGTGCAGACCACGTTCATGTCCGTCTCCGCGGCCACGTCCTCCTCGTAGCACAGGTCCAGCCTGGGCTGGGCGTCCACGATCCCGACGCTGACCGCCGCCACGGAGCGGACCAGCGGGTCGCCCTTGCACCGGTTCCTGCCGCGCAGGTACCCAACCGCGTCGGCGAGGGCCACGTACCCGCCGGTGATCGCGGCGGTCCGGGTCCCGCCGTCGGCCTGCAGCACGTCGCAGTCGATGATGATCGTGTTCTCGCCCAGCGCCTTGGGGTCTATGCAGGCCCGCAGCGACCTGCCTACCAGCCGGGAGATCTCCTGGGTGCGACCGCCCAGCCTGCCCTTGACCGACTCCCGGTCGCTGCGCGTGTTGGTGGCCCGGGGCAGCATCGCGTACTCCGCGGTGACCCAGCCGAGGCCGCCGCCGCGGCGCCACCGGGGTACGTCTTCGGTCACGCTCGCCGCGCAGAGCACCCGGGTGGCGCCGAACTCGACCAGCACCGAGCCCTCGGCGTGGTCGAGCCAGCCACGGGTGAACTTGACCTCGCGCAACTGGTCATCAGAACGTCTGTCAGGCCTGGGCATCCGGTCAGCCTAGCCGAGATCGGCCACCTGGCCGGACACGGCCATCCAGATCGGCCCGGCATAGGCCTGCGCCGCCTCGGCCAGGCTGCGCTCGCGATCGTTCCACGGCACCAGGTGGGTGAGCAGCAGGCGCCGGGCTCCGGCGCGGGTGGCATGCTCGGCGGCCTGGCGCGCGGTCAAGTGCAGGCCAGGCGGCAGGTCCGGCCCGTCCAGGAAGGACGCCTCGCAGAGCATCAGATCCGCGTCGCGGGCCAGGGCTTCCAGGGCCGCCGACTCGCCGGTGTCGGCCGAATAGGCCAGGCTGCGCCCCTCGTGCTCCAGCCTGAAACCGAACGTCTCCACCGGATGGCTCATGTGATCGGCCGTCACCTGGAATGGCCCTATCCGCTGCGTTCCCGGCGTCAGCGTTCGGAAGTCAAAGGCCTTCCTGACCTCAGGGCCAGGCTCCAGGCTGTAGGCGCGGGTGATCCGCTCCGCTGTCTCCGCCGGGCCGTACACCGGGATCTGCGGCCTGGCGCCGTCGGCGGGGTACAGCCGGGCCACCGTGTACGAGCACAGATCCAGGCAGTGGTCGGCGTGCAGGTGGCTCAGGCAGATCGCGTCCACGTCGTAGAGCCCGCAGTGGCGCTGCAGCGCGCCGAGCGCCCCGTTGCCCAGGTCGAGCAGTAACCGGAACCCCTCGGCCTCCACCAGGTAGCAGGAGCCGGGGCTGTCGGGGCCAGGAAAGCTCCCTGAGCATCCGATCACGGTCAGGCGCATGAGGGTCCAGGCTACGCCGGGGGCAGGCGGCACGCACATCGGCCACGACCGCCGGCGCCAGCCCGGCCGGGACTACCGGCCCACCCGGGCGATCTGGCGGCTCTGCGCGACCAGGCGGCCGACCGAGTCCCACACTTCGGCCTCCTCGTCGAACCAGCCGCCGCCCACGTGCCGGCACCGGGCGGCCACCCGCAGCAGGCCGTCCGCCGGTACCGCGCGCATGTGCCAGGTCAGCTCCACCGTGGGCGCCCAGCCGAACGCGCCGAGCCCGAACACCACCGGCGGCAGCGCGTCCACCGCGAAGGCAAGGAGGTACGCGTCCGGCGGGCGGTCATCGCGCAGCCGGAAGTAGCCGCGCATCTCGGGGATCCCGGCCGGGCTGCGCTTCATCCAGCCCGCGGTGGCCGGATCCAGCCGGAGATCCACCTGGCCGCGGATGCCGCCGCCCGCCTCGACCGGGACGCACTCATCGACCGGAGGCAGACTGGGCGGCTCGGCGGTCCAGGAGAGCGCCTGCGCGGCCTGCATGGCCTCGGGCAGCACCGGGTCGCGCGCGCCGCCGGCCAGCGAGCCGGTCGCGACGGTCGACTCGATCACCAGCTGGTCGTCCTGCAGCAGAGACGTGCGGGCCACGGCGGCGGTCTTGCCCTGCTTCAGCCAGGTCACCACGACCTGGGCGGGCGCGATCCGCGGTACCCGTAGGAAGTTCGCGCTGGTGGCCACCGGGTGCGGGTGCGGCGAGGTGTCGAGCACGGCGCGCAGCATGGCCGCGATGAGCACGCCGCCGTTCACCGCCGGCTGGAAGTCTCCGGACGGCGCAGCGGGTGAGAACCGCGGGTCGGGCTGCATGTCATACCGGCCGCCGGCGGTGCGCCGCACGGCCGTGGCCTGGTCGAACGCCCCCGCGGCGGCCACGCCCACAGCTGTCCCTGTTCGTCCGGCCGCGCCTGCGCATTCCTCGGAGGCGCCCGCAGCGGTCACGCCCGCAATCGACTGTGTCCCTCCAGCCGCGCCTGCGCCTTCCTCGGAGGCGCCCGCAGCGGTCACGCCCACAATTGACCCTCCAGCCGCGCCTGCGCCTCCTCCAGGGTCCCGTCGTAGGCCCCGGTGGACAGGTACTTCCAGCCGCCATCGGCGACGACCAGCGCGATGTCGGCGCGCTCCCCGGCCGCGACCGCCTTGTTCGCCATGGCCAGCGCGGCGTGCAGCGCGCCGCCGGACGAGATCCCGGCGAAGATGCCCTCCACGGTCAGCAGCTCGCGGGTACGGCGCAGTGCATCCGCCGAGGACACCGAGAATCGCGTGGTCAGCACGCTAGCGTCGTAAAGCTCGGGGACGAATCCCTCGTCCACGTTGCGCAGCCCGTACACCAGCTCGCCGTACCTGGGCTCGGCGGCGACGATCTGCACGCCGGGGCGGCGCTCACGCAGGAAGCGCCCGACGCCCATCAGGGTGCCGGTGGTGCCGAGCCCGGCCACGAAGTGCGTCAGCTCGGGCAGGTCGGCCAGCAGTTCCGGGCCGGTGGTCTCGTAATGCGCCCGGGCGTTGGCCTCGTTGCCGTACTGGTAGAGCATTACCCAGTCCGGGTGCTCGGCGGCCAGCCGCCTGGCTACCCGGACGGCCTCGTTGGAGCCGCCCGCGGCCGGCGAGAACACGATCTCGGCGCCGAACATCTCCAGCAGCTGCCTGCGCTCGACCGAGGTGTTCTCCGGCATGACGCAGGTCATCCGGTATCCGCGCAGCTTGGCCACCATGGCCAGCGATATCCCGGTGTTCCCCGAGGTCGGCTCCAGGATCCTGCATCCTGGGGTGAGCAGGCCCTCCTTCTCCGCCTTCTCGATCATGTAGAAGGCGGCCCGGTCCTTGACCGATCCGGTCGGGTTCCTGTCTTCGAGCTTGGCCCACAGCCGGACGCCCTCTCCGGGTGACAGCCCCGGCAATCCGACCAGCGGCGTGTGGCCGACCGAGTCGAGTAGCGAGTCGTAACGCATGCCGGCGGCTAGGCAGAGCGGGCTCAGGAAGCCGGGCCGCGCCCGGCGGCGGCTCCGCCCGCCACCGCGGGCAGCACGGTCACGGTGTCGCCGTCGGTCACCGGGGTCTCCAGCCCGCCGAGAAAGCGCACGTCCTCATCGTTGAGGTAGACATTCACGAACCGCCGCAGCCCGGAGTCGTCGACGAGCCGCTCGCGCAGCCCACTGTGCCGGGCTTCCAGGTCAGCGAACAGCTCGTCCAGGGTCGACCCGGAGCCCTCGACTGACTTGGCCCCGTCCGTGTAGGTGCGCAGGATCGTCGGGATACGGACCTCGATGGCCATCGTCAGTGCTCCAGTGTGATGCGGGTGGTCAGATTCCGTGGACGCGGCGTGGGTGGCGGGCGGCTCCCTGGCATGTCAACCGGCCGCCCGCCGGGATCATTCCGGTGCGACGCGGACCTCCTCCTCGGTGACCGTGTCCTCCGAGATCCGGAACGAGCGGAACTCGGTGTGGTCGGTGTCCTGGGTGGAGACCAGCACGTAGTGCGCGCCCGGCTCGCTGGCGTACGAGATGTCGGTGCGCGAAGGATAAGCCTCGGTGGCCGTGTGCGAGTGGTAGATGATCACGGGCTCCTCGTCCCGCTCGTCCATCTCCCGCCACACCCGGAACTGCTCGGCCGAATCGAACCGGTAGAAGGTCGGCGACCGCTCGGCGTTCGTCATCGGGATGAACCGTTCGGCCCGGTCGCTGCCGGCGGGTCCGGCGACCACGCCGCAGGCCTCGTCCGGGTGGTCGGCCCGAGCGTGCGCAACGATCTTGTCGTGCAAGGCGCGGCTGATCGTCAGCATGGATGCGAGCGTACCCGGGGGCCCGCCGCGATCGGCTACCAGAGCGCCTCGACCAGGGTCTCCTGGAGCAGGGTCAGCCAGTCGTAGATCCAGAGCCCGGCCGCCTGCGAGCCGCCCTGGCTGGCCCGCTCGAGCATGGCGTCCCGGTCCTCGGTGACCTCCAGGCGAACCCCCAGCGCGAGCCTGATGTCGTTCAGCGAGCGCAGCCAAGCCTGGGCCTGGTCGGCGGACAGCCGGACCCGGCCGCCGTCTTCGGGCAGCGTGTCGAGCACCGTCCTGGCCGCGGCCACCTTGCCGGATCGCAAGCCGCTCTCGGTGTACCTGCGGAACTCCCCCGCGGCGGCCGGATCGTCCGGGTAGGCGTCGGGCAGCAGGCGGGCGAGCGCCGGGTCGTCGGGCGGCGTGGCGCTGTCGCTGAGCGCGAACATCGCCTCGAGCTGGCTGCTGTCGGTGACGATGGCCTCTTCCCCGGCCGGCGGGCGCCCGCCCGCTCCCGGCGAATCTCCGGCTCCCGCCGGTTCTCCGGCTCCCGGCTGGGCCCCCGGGGGCCGGTCCTCGGCCAGCGACTCGCCACCGACCAGCTCGGCCACCTGGCCGACCAGGTTGCGGAGCAGGATCGCCTCGGCCGGGGCGAACCTCGCGGTCGCGCCCCCGCCGCGGACGCGGCGAAAGCCGCTGCCTGCCAACTGCAGATCCTCCTGACCCTCGGGTTCGCTCACGAGTCGTGGCGGACCGTAGCCCACAGCCCGTAGCCGTGCAGGATCTCTACGTCCCGCTCCATCTCCTCCCGCGCTCCCGCGGCCACCACGGCCTTGCCCTTGTGGTGCACGTCCATCATGAGGCGCTCAGCCTTCTTGCGCGAGTAGCCGAACACCTGCTGGAACACGTAGGTCACGTAGGACATGAGGTTGACCGGGTCGTTCCATACGATGGCGACCCAGGGCATGGCCGGGGTCGTGTCCTCGCTGGACTTCGGCTGATCGAGTTCAACTGGTGCCACGCTCACCGGTACCCACCTCCTATCCGTAGTCTTCCAGTTGCGATGGAACCCGCAAATCGGGAGGTGAACGGCCATGTCAGGGCCCTGGAGTAACTACGAGGGCCGGATGCTGGAACGGCTGGCAGCCGGGCTGCCGACTGGGCCGCCGTCCGTGTGGGATCAGCCGGACCCGCCGTGGCTGGCCGACCCGAACTGGACGGATAGCGTCTGAGGCATGACGAAGGCCCGGCACCTCGCCGACAGCCGGAGCGCGGAGAGCCTGCGGACAGGCGGGGGGGAGCCATGCCCGCAGGCTGCGACTGACGCTACCCCGTAGAACCTGACATGCCGAGAGCCCCGGTCCGGTCAGCGGACCGGGGCTCTCGTGCGCCGGTGTCTATGTCAACTCGGCGTAGAGCCGGATCATCTCGAAGGCGATCCGGCGGCCCTCGTCGGGCGTCAGGGTGCCCCTCACCGCACCCTCGCCGTTGGCGACGCCGAAGCCGATAGCGCGGCCGAGCCGGATCACCTCGATCCGGTCGCCTGCCGCGGTGGCCATGTCCAGCGGCTCGCCGTGGAATGTGCCTGCCATGTCGTCCTCCTCGGGTAACGGCGGGGTAACCGGAACGGCCTGAAACAGGCTGTACCCCGCTGTAATGGACTGTGGTCGAAGTGTTCGATTTTCTACACGTGGGGTGGACGGGCCGCCGAAATCCCAGGTAGGGCCTATCGGCCCGGATGGGGTATCCGTAGTCTTCCACTCGTGAGCCGTACCCCGACCAGCGATGCCAGCGGGCCTGGCACCGCGCTGCTGACCGACCAGTACGAGCTGACGATGGTGCAGGCGGCGCTGCACAGCAGGACGGCCGGGCGGCGTGCCGTATTCGAGGTCTTCGCCCGGCACCTGCCGCACGACCGCAGGTACGGCGTGGTCGCGGGGACCGGCCGGCTGCTCGACGCGCTCGAGCGGTTCCGGTTCGGCCCGGCTGAGCTCGAATTCCTGCGCGGCGCCGGCATCGTCAACGAGCAGACCCTCGACTACCTGGCGTCCTACCGGTTCAGCGGCGATATCTGGGGATACGCGGAGGGTGACTGTTACTTTCCCGGCTCGCCGATCCTCGTCGTGCAGGCGCCGTTCGGCGAGGCCGTGGTGCTGGAGACGCTCGCCCTGTCGATCCTCAATCACGACTGCGCGATCGCGTCCGCGGCCTCCCGGATAGTGACCGCCGCCGCCGGCCGGCCGCTGATCGAGATGGGATCGCGGCGCACGCACGAGTACGCCGCCGTGGCCAGCGCCCGGGCCGCCTACATCGCCGGCTTCGACACCACCTCGAACCTGCAGGCCAGGCGGGACTACGGCGTGCCGAGCGCGGGGACCAGCGCGCACGCGTTCACGCTGGTGCACGACAGCGAGCGGCAGGCGTTCGCCACCCAGCTCGAATCGCTCGGCCACGGGACGACGCTGCTGGTGGACACGTTCGACGTGCCCAGGGCGGTGCGTACCGCCGTGGAGCTGGCCGGAGCTGACCTCGGCGCGGTGCGGATCGACAGCGGCGACCTGCCCAGCGAGGCCCGCCAGGTACGGATGCTGCTCGACGAGCTGGGCGCGACCAAGACCAGGATCGTGATGACCGGTGACCTCGACGAGTACTCGATCGCCGCGCTGGCGGCGGCGCCGGTGGACGGGTACGGGGTGGGTACCTCGCTGGTCACGGGATCGGGCTCGCCCACGGCCGCGATGGTCTACAAGCTGGTGGCCCGGGCGGACACCGAGGATCGCGCGGCCCCGCTGCGTCCCATGGCCAAGCGCTCGGTCGGCAAGCCGGGGATCGGCGGCCGCAAGTGGGCGGTTCGGCACCGCGACCGCTCCGGTACGGCGCAGGCCGAGCTGATCACGCTGGCCCCGCCCGACCAGGGGCCGGACGACCGCGTGCTGCTGCGCCCGCTGGTGCGCGGCGGCGAGATCATCGGCAGGCAGAGCCTGCAGGCGGCGCGCGAGATGCACCGTGCGGCGCTCGCAGAGCTGCCCGGCCACGCGCTCCAGCTGTCCCGCGGCTACCCGGCCATCCCCACCGTCTTCGAGGCCGCCGGCGACTAGCTTCGCGCCCGACGGCGGGCACCCCGCTGACGTGGGCGACTAGGCAGAAACCGCCGCCGGGCGGCTGCTCCGGTACGGTCGGGACATGCGCGCGCTCATCATCACCGACGTGCAGAACGACTTCTGCGAGGGGGGCTCGCTGGCCGTGACCGGCGGCTCCGCGGTGGCCAAGGCGATCACCGGTTACCTGGCTGCCCGAGCGGCCGACTACGACCGGATCGTCGCCACCCGTGACTATCACATAGAGCCCGGCCGCCACTTTTCCGATCACCCGGACTACGTCGACACCTGGCCACCGCACTGCGTGGCGGGCACGCCGGGTGCGGAGTTCCATCCCAGCCTGGACGGGACGAGGGTAGAGGAGGTGTTCACCAAGGGCGAGTACGCCGCGGCCTACAGCGGGTTCGAGGGCACCAGCGGGGTCGGCCATCCGCTCGTCATCTGGCTGCGGGACCGGGCCATCACCGACATCGACGTGGTAGGTATCGCCACCGATCATTGTGTGCGCGCCACTGCCGCCGACGCGGTGGCCGAGGGCTTCGGCACCAGGGTGCTGCTCCCGCTCACCGCCGGGGTCCTGCCGGTGACGACGGAGCGGGCGCTGAGCGAACTGCGCGCCGCCGGAGTCGATCTGATCGAGAAAGCCTGACCGGGCCGTCCCGGTGTGAGTCGTCCCAGTGTGAGACGAGACCGCTGACCCGGCATGCCCGGGATTACCGTGACCGTAAGCGGGGCTGATGCGCCCGCGGCTGCCGAGGGTCCACCAGGAGGTCACGATGACGCGACGCGACATCGAATTCGACGCCGAGGGCGTCACCCTGCGCGGCTGGTTCTACCCGGCCCAGGGCGCGACCGGGTCCGCGCCGACGGTCGTCATGGCGCACGGTTTCTCCGCGGTCAAGGAAATGTACCTGGACAGCTTCGCCGAGGTGTTCTCCGCCGCGGGCCTGGGTGCGCTGGTGTTCGACAACCGTAACTTCGGCGCGAGCGGCGGCGAGCCGCGGCAGGAGATCGACCCGTGGGCGCAGGTTCGCGACTACCGGCACGCGATCACGTACGCCACCACCCTGCCCGAGGTCGACCCGGCCAGGATCGGGATCTGGGGCAGCAGCTACTCTGGCGGCCACGTGCTCGTCGTCGGGGCGATCGACCGGCGGGTGAAGGCCGTGGTCGGCCAGGTCCCGTTGATCAGCGGGCACGACAACCTGCGCGCCCTGGTCCGGGCGGACTTCATCGCCGGATTCCGCGAGATGTTCGACGCGGACCGGCTGGCCCGTTTCCAGGGCAAGGAACCGGCCATGGTGCCCGTGGTGGACGAGGATCCGCTGGCCCCGTGCGCGCTGCCTACGCCCGACTCCTGGTCGTGGTTCAGCGAGACCGGCCTGAACCGCGCTCCGGCCTGGAGCAACGAGGTGACGCTGCGCAGCGTCGAGATGTTCACCGAGTACGAGCCGGTCAGCTACATGCCTTACATCAGTCCCACGCCGCTGCTGCTGCTGGTGGCCGCGGGCGATCACCTGGTCCCCGCCGAGCTGGCCATCGCCGGCTACGAGCAGGCCCGCGAGCCCAAGAAGATCATCATCATGCCGGGCGGCCACTTCGACGCCTACGTGAAGGGCTTCGAGGCGGCCAGCGGTCCGGCCCGGGACTGGTTCGTCCAGTACCTCGCGCCCTGAGCGCGGGCGCGGCCGCGGGCCTCAGTCGCCGGAGGGCAGCGACTCGTAGATCTTCTGGCAGTCCGGGCAGATGGGAAAGCGCTTCGGATCCCGGGACGGTACCCAGACCTTGCCGCACAGGGCGACGACCGGAGTGCCGCTCACCGCGCTGTCAACGATCTTGCTCTTGTCCACGTAGTGGGCAAACCGCTCATGATCGCCGTCACCGTGGGAGAGGTCGGGGCGGACATCGGTCTGCGTACCGGTGCCGGTACGGCTGTCGGGAAGGACTTCGGCATTCACGGACACCAATTTACCCCGACCCGCGGACCGGTGATCCGGCCGCCGAGCCGGCTCAGTTCAGCCGGGGGTCGTCGGGGTAGGTGGCCACGAGCGCCAGGTCGCCCCCCTGCCTGCGCAGCACCGCCTGCCAGAGTCGCTCCGGATCGGCCATGAACGGGTCGGCGGGGTCGCCGGGCAGCACGTACCAGGCGCCCTCGTCGATCTCGTCCTGCAGCTGCCCGCTCCCCCAGCCCGCATAGCCGGCGAACACCCGCAGCGAGCTGATCTCGGCCGCGAGGACCTGCGGCGGAGCCTCGAGGTCGACGAGCCCGATCCGCGACATCTCCGGACCGCTGTCGAGGGACCGCCAGCCGAGCGGCTCACCCTCGCCGCGGGCCAGGGCCAGGGCCAGGGCGCTGGTCGGTGCGACGGGTCCGCCGGTGAACACCACAGGCGGCCCGGTCGCCAGCTCGGTCCACGGTTCGAGCACCTGCCCGACCGTCACCTCGGTCGGCCGGTTCAGCACCACGCCGAGCGTGCCCTCCTCGGGTTCGTGCTCGACCACGAGGACCACTGTGCGCCGGAAGTTCGGGTCGCCGAGCAGCGGCGTGGCAACGAGCAGTTCACCCGCCCGGGCAGCATCCACCATGTCACCATCATGATTCAGTAGCCGGCTCCTTGCATGATTCAGGCGCCCGTTGCTTGCCTTCTGCCCCCCGCCTCCGCCCGGACCGCGGCGGCGACCGCCGGGGTCACATCGGGGTGGAAGACCGAGGGGATGATGTAGTTCGGCCCGAGGTCGTCCGGGGAGACCACATCGGCGAGCGCCTGCGCGGCCGCCAGCAGCATGTGATCGGTCACCGCCCGGCTCTGGGCGTCGAGCAGGCCGCGGAACACGCCGGGAAATGCGAGCACGTTGTTGATCTGATTGGGGTAGTCGCTGCGGCCGGTGGCGACCACGGCGGCGTGCTCGCGGGCGGCCTCCGGATCGACCTCGGGCACCGGGTTCGCCAGCGCGAACACGATCGCCTGGCCGCTCATGGCGACGATGTCGTCGCCGGTCAGGATGTCGGGCACGGACAGCCCGATGAACACGTCAGCCGCGCGCAGCGCTCCGGCCAGGTCACCGGCGTAACCGCCCGGGTTGGTGTTCTCCGCGATCCAGCGCAGGCTGTCGTCCAGGTCGGGCCGGCCGAGGTGCACGGCGCCCTTATCGTCACAGACCACGACGTCCTTCGCGCCGGACAGCAGCAGCAGCCGCAGTACCGCGGTGCCGGCCGCCCCCGCGCCCGCCATCGTCACCTTGACCGCGCCGATCTGCTTGCCCACCACGCGCAGCGCGTTGGTGAGCGCGGCCAGCACTACGATCGCCGTGCCGTGCTGGTCATCGTGGAATACCGGGATGTCGAGCAGGTCCCGCAGCCTGCGTTCCACCTCGAAACAGCGCGGCGCGCTGATGTCTTCCAGGTTGATCCCGCCCCACCCGGGCGCGATGGCCTGCACGGTCCGCACGATCTCGTCGGTGTCCTGGGTGTCCAGGCAGATCGGCCAGGCGTCGATGCCGGCGAACCGCTTGAACAGCGCGGCCTTGCCCTCCATCACGGGCAGCGCGGCGTACGGGCCGATGTTGCCGAGGCCGAGCACCGCCGAGCCGTCGGTCACCACCGCCACGCTGTTGCGCTTGATGGTCAGCCGCCGCACATCCGCGGGGTTGGCCGCGATGGCCAGCGCGACCCGGGCCACGCCGGGGGTGTAGGCCATCGACAGCTCGTCCCGGGTGCGCAGCGGCACCTTCGACTGCATCTCGATCTTCCCGCCGAGGTGCATGAGGAACGTGCGGTCGCTCACCTTGTGCAGCGTGACCCCGTCGATCGCGCCCAGCGCGGCCACGATCTCCTCGGCGTGCGCGCTGTCCCGGGCCGCGCAGGTCACATCCACCCGGAGCCGGTCGTGACCGGCCGCGGTGACGTCCAGCGCGGTGACCACGCCGCCGGTCTGCTCGACCGCGCGGGTGAGCTCGCTGACCGCGCGCCCGTGGGCGGTCACCTCCAGCCGAACGGTGATGGAGTACGACACGCTCGGCGCCATGGTCATGTCGGTCCGCCCTCTCGTGCGCTGCCGCCGGTGCCTCGCGGCGCTGGCCCACGCTACCCGCCCGGCCAGGCGCCGCACGCCCGGGATACGGCCGCAGCGGCCGGGGAGCAGTGACACCGCGTACCCTGCAAGGGTGGCACACGGAGGCACCGCCGGGGTCCGGCCGGCGGCCGGGACATCCCAGCCGGGCATGACCGCGGCCGGCCTGCCCCGGGCCGCGGCCGGGCCGGGCGGCGCCCGGCGCCCTGTGCCGTCGCCGGCCAGCCCGGTGCCAGCCCGTACCGCACCGGCCGGTGTCGCGCCCGCGGAAGCCGTGCCGTCGATCGACGTGGCCCGGCTACGGCTGGCGATCGCGCGGCTGTCCCGGCGGCTGCGGCGACACCAGCTCGCCGGACTGACCCTGACGCAGGTGGCGGCCCTGTCGACCGTAGACCGGTCCGGCCCGCTGCGGCTGAGCGAGCTCGCCGCTGTCGAGGGAGTGGCCCCGTCCACGCTGACCAGGCTGGTGGCGGCGCTGGAGGACCGCGGCTATGTCGAGCGCGCCGTGGTGGCCAGCGACGCGCGGGCGAGCGAGCTGGCCATCACCCCGCGGGGCCGCGATGTACTCGATCTCATCCGGCAGGACAGCACGACGGTGCTGGCGAGCAGCCTGGCATCGCTGCGGCCCGACCAGCTGGCCGCGCTGGCGGCCGCGCTGCCCGCCATCGAGCAGCTCGCCGACGGCGACACCGACGACGACCGCGCGCGCTAAGAGCAGGCTCTCGGAGCGCTCTGACGGTTAGAACAGCAGGCTGGACAGTGTGGCACGGGCCTTCGTGACTCGCGGGTCACGGGGCGGGAAGATCTCGAACAGGCCGACCAGGTGGCGTCTGGCCCGATCGCGCTCCTCGCCGGCGGTCCGCCGGATCGTGCCGAGCAGCCGGTCGAACGCCTCGTCGATCTTGCCCAGGGCCAGGTCGACGTCGGCGACCTTGGCCTGCGCCTCCACGTCGTCCGGATGCGCGGCCGCGTCCCGCCGCACCTGCGCCTGGTCGTAGCCGTTCACCCGCCGGATCAGGTCCACCTGGGCGAGCCCGACCTTCGCCACCGGATCATCCGGCGTGCTGGCCAGGATCTGCTCGAACGCGGCGGCGGCGCCTTCCAGGTCACCGCGCTCCATGGCCTGCTGCGCGGCCTCGTACCCGGGGTGGGACGGCGGCCCTCCAGGCCGCGGCCCGGCCGGCGGCTGCCCCGCCGGCGTCGAGCCGGGCGCGGCCAGGGCATCCTCGGCCCCGGCGGCGCCGGGTGCCGCGCCGCCCGCGTCCGTTTCCGGGCCGGCCCCGGGCTGGCCCTCCGTGACCCCGAGCTGCTCGCCGGCGGCGAGCACCTGGTCCAGCCACTCGCGCACCTGCGCCTCGGGCAGGGCGCCGAGGAAGCCGTCTACCATCTGCCCCGCGATCACGGCGACGACCATCGGGATGCTCTGCACCCGGAGCGCCGCGCTCAGCTGCGGGTTCGCGTCGACGTCCACCTTGGCCAGCAACCAGCGGCCGGCCGCCTCAGCGGCCAGCTTCTCAAGCACCGGACTGAGCTGCTTACAAGGACCGCACCACTCGGCCCAGAGATCCAGGATCACCGGCACCGAGCGCGAGCGCTCCACCACGTCGGTCGCGAAGGTTTCTTCGGTGGCCTCGAACACGAACCCGTCCGCGCTCGCTGCGGGCTGATCACCCGACTCCGCCGCCCGCTGCTTGCGCTGGGTGGCATTCTGGCGCGCGCCGAGATCGACGGCGCCATAGAGGGAGAATTGCTGCGGCTGCATGCCTTTATCCTGCCCCATCGCGACTAGTGCCGTAGCCGGGGCCGGGGTGCTGGCGGGCCGGGCCCGCGGCTGGACACGGCCTAAAAGGCGGGCGGCTCGAAGTAGTCGCCCCACTCGTCCCGCAGCGCGCCGCAGATCTCGCCCAGGGTCGCCTCGGCGCGCGCAGCGGCGAGGATGGGCGGAACCATGTTCTGCGTGGACCTGGCCGCCTGGATCATCGCCGTGAGGGCCGCGTCCACCGCCGCCTGGTCACGCTCGGCCCGCCGCTGCCGCAGCGACGCGACCTGTTCCTGCTCTACCTCATGGCTGATCCGCAGGATCTCCAGCGGCTGCTCGGTGCTGTCGGTGTGGCAGTTCACCCCCACCACCTTCTTGTCGCCCTTCTCCAGCTTCTTCTGGTAGGCGAACGAGGCTTCGGCGATCTCCGAGGAGAACCACCCCTCCTCGATCCCGCGCAGAATGCCGCCGGTCATGGAGTCGTCGGGGCTCATGGCCAGGACCCGGGCGAAGATCTCCTCGGCCTCGGCCTCGAGCCGGTCGGTGAGCGCCTCCAGGTACCAGGAGCCACCGAGCGGGTCGGCCACGTTCAGCACGCCGGTCTCCTCCATGATCACCTGCTGGGTGCGCAGCGCGATCTCGGCCGCCTTCGCGCTCGGCAGCGCCAGCACCTCGTCCAGCGCGTTCGTGTGCAGGGAGTTGGTGCCGCCGAGCACCGCGGCCAGCGCCTCGATCGCGGTACGGACAACATTGTTGTCCGGCTGCTGCGCGGTCAGCGACACGCCGGCCGTCTGAGTGTGGAAGCGCAGCCACTGCGCCCGCTCGGTGCGCGCGCCGTACCGGTCGCGCAGCCACCGCGCCCAGATCCGGCGCGCCGCGCGGAACTTGGCGATCTCCTCGAAGAAGTCAATGTGCGCGTCGAAAAAGAACGACAGGCCGGGCGCGAACTTCTCCACATCCAGCCCGCGGGACAGCCCGAGCTCCACGTAGCCGAAGCCATCGGCCAGGGTGAACGCGAGTTCCTGGGCGGCCGTGGAGCCTGCCTCCCTGATGTGGTAGCCGGACACCGACAGCGGCTTGTAAGCGGGGATGCTGCGGCCGCAGTACTCCATGAGGTCGCCGATCAGCCGCAGGTGCGGCTCAGGCCCGAACAGCCACTCCTTCTGCGCGATGTACTCCTTGAAGATGTCAGTCTGCAGCGTGCCGTCGAGCTGGCCGATATCGGCGCCCTGGCGCTCGGCGGCGGCCAGGTACATGCAGAACACCGGGATCGCGGGGCCGCTGATCGTCATCGACGTGGTGATGTCGGCCAGCGGGATCCCGGCGAACAGGATGTCCATATCGGCGGCGGAGTCGATGGCCACGCCGCAGTGCCCGACCTCGCCGAGCGAGCGCGGGTCATCGGAGTCCCGGCCCATCAGCGTGGGCATGTCGAAGGCGACCGACAACCCGGTGCCCCCGGCCTTGAGCAGCATCTTGTACCGCTCGTTGGTCTGCGCCGCGCTGCCGAACCCGGAGAACTGCCGGATCGTCCAGGCCCGGCCGCGGTAGCCGGTCGGATACAGGCCCCGGGTGAACGGATACTCACCGGGCCAGCCGATCCGGTCGAAGCCCGGCGGCTCGGCGCCCGGCGCCGGCCCGTAGACCGGATCCACCTCGAGCCCGGACAGGGTGCTGAAGTCGGCGTCGCGTACCCGGGACTCGTCGTAGCGCCGCTGCCACCGCTGCCTGCCGTCGTCGGCGCCGGCCTGACCGTCTCGCGCATCCATGGCGCTTCCTCCCGGCTCGTGTGCCGCTCAGGGCTAAATAGTAGGAAGTCCTAGTATTTCCGCGCCCAGTCTACCCGGCCCTCTCTTGCCGGTCGAAGTGCCATTGCCGGCGGTCGGCCGGGCGATGGGCGATCGCTGTGGTGGCGGGGAGGGCCTGCGGCGTCCGGCAAAAGATGACCCCAACCAAAAGCCGGGTGCCGTCGTCTCAACGGGTGGCCTGGGTCGTGATCGTGCGTGCCCGGCCGAACCGGCCCCGCGATGCGGCAGAATGTGGTGGGGAAAGGCCTGTGCGTTGTTACCTGGATAGCGCTGATCCTGCCCCGGCGCATGACAGCGTGATCGTCATGCCGGAACGGCGGATCGCACCCCGCACGCTGAGCACCGGCAGGGGAGAGTCCGTGGCGCGGTTGCTTGGCACCGACTCCGCCCAGGCGGAGGAGCTGTTCAACAGCTGCTACCCAAGGCTCGCCGGGTGGGTCAGGCGGCTGGTCGACGACGACGAGACGGCGCACGAGATCGCCTCGGAGGCGTTCACCCGGCTGCTCGCCCGTTGGACCTCCCTCGACAACCCGCAGAGCTATCTGTACATGATCGCCACCAACCTGGTCCGCGACCACTGGCGCAAGACCGAACGGGAGCGCCGCGCGATCCGCGCGGTCGCCGCCTCGGCCGCTACCGACCACATCCCCTCTCCCGCACACGACGTGGACGTACGCCAGCTGATCCAGGACCTGCCGACCCGGCTGCGCAGCGCGTTCCTGCTGCACTACTACGCGGGGTTCGCGGTGCGCGAGGTCGCCGTGCTGCTCGGCCGGCCGGAAGGGACAATCAAGGCCGACCTGTTCCAGGCGCGGGCGAAGCTGCGGGCCAGCCTCGGAGGGCCCGAACGTGACTGACCCGCATGACGACCTCGACACCTGGCTGAACGCGCAGGTTGAGCCGCTGCACCCGCCGCCGGGCACCTTCGAGCAGATCAGGAAGCAGGCCAGGCGGCGCAAGGCCCGGCGGGCACTAGTGTCCGCCGTCTCGGCCGGCGCCGCGGCGGTCGTGATCGTGCTGGCCGTCGTGGCGCTGCCCCGCGTCGTCCCCTCTGTGCTGCACCTGAAGTCGCATTCAGCGGGCAACAGTTCAGCAGCCGAGCGCCCGGTGACGCCCACCTCCGCCCGCCCCAGCTCGCACACCGCCACTTCGACCACGCCCACTCCGGACGGCACGGCCAGCCATCCGGTGCCGGCCGGGCCGCCGCCGGTGCCCGTTAACTTCGCGGCCACCTCGGTCACCTTCGTCAGCCAGAGCACCGGCTGGGTGATCGGGCAGGCCGGGATCCCCGGCCGGTGCGCCACGCAGTACTGCACGTCGGTAGCCGGGACCAGCGACGGGGGAAAGACCTGGCACGGCGTGCCCGCGCCGCGTATCGGTCCCCCGAACGGCAGCATCGGGGTGAGCCAGATCCGGTTCCTCGAAGGAGTGAACGGATGGGCGTTCGGCCCGGCGCTGTGGGCCACCCACAACAGCGGCCAGAACTGGACTCCGGTCCAGCTGGGCGGGCGCCGGGTGCTGAGCCTGGAGACCGTCGGCACCGAGGCATTCGCCGTGCTCGCCCGCTGCACGGGGACCGGGGCCGAGTTCGCGGCGGGCTGCACCAGGTTCTGGCTGTACTCCGCGCCCGCGCGCAGCGACCACTGGACCCAGGTGCCCGGCACGGGCAGCGCATCCGTTCCCGCCGGTTCCGCCAGCGCGGCGACCATCGTGCTCACCGGCGCCAGAGGCTACTGGTACACGCCGAATGGCACGCTGCTGAGCGGGCCGGTCACCCACGGCGCGAACTGGAGCCCGGCCGGCACGTCCGCGCTGCCCTGCACTCCGGGCGCGCCGCAGCCAGACGGCCGTCCGTCCGAAGGTCAGCTGGCCGCGTCCGCCCCCGGTGATCTTGCGCTCGGCTGCCCGGGAAGCGTCCAGGCCGGCGGGAGCCAGCAGGAGGTCATCTACACCTCGTCGGACGGCGGCCAGCAGTGGCAGCAGAAGAGCACCGTGCCGATCAGCGGGACGGCCACGTCGCTGGCCGCCGTCGGCGGCGTGATGGCGCTCGCCACCACGCACGGCATCGACGTGTCGTCGGACGGCGGCGGTACCTGGCGAACCGCACACCGGGGACCGGCCGACGGGTTCAGCTATGTCGGCCTGACCAGCTCGGCCCAGGGCGTCGCCGTACCGGCCGACCCCAGCGAGCACGCGGTGTGGTTCAGCTATAACGGGGCGCGGACCTGGACGCGTTCGCCGGTCAAGGACGGCTGACCGCGGCCGGCGCATCGCCGTGCCGGGCGGAAGCGGGCCCGCCGCCGGCGTCGGCCGGCTCGCCCGCGGCGGCGGCTGGCTCGCCGTCGCTGAAGTCGCCCGCGGCCAGCCGGAGATCGCGGAGCAGGTCGAACATCTCTTTCAGCTGGTCCCCGTCATACCGGCCCAGGCCGAACTCGGCCGCCATCAGATCCCGGGTGGCGCGCTCGACCACGCCCCGGCCGCCGGCGGTTATCTCGGCCAGAGTGCCCCGGCCGTCGCGCGGGTTAGGCCTGCGGACCACCATGCCCTGCTTCTCCAGCCGGCCGATGGTGTTCGTGACACTCGTCGGGTGCACCATCAGCCGCTCGCCGATCACCCGCAGCGGCAGCGCGCCCTGTCGGCTGAAGGTCAGCAGCACCAGCGCCTCGTACCGGGCGAAGGTGAGCCCATGCGGCCGCAGGATGCGGTCGAGCTCGCCGAGGAGGATCTGCTGCACCCGCATGATCGACGTGACGGCAGCCATGGCCGTCGACGGCCCGAACCGTCGCTGCCAGATGTCCGCGGCCCGGGCGATGGGATCGAAGGGCAGCTCGAGCGGCTTCGCCACACCCGACACGGTAGCGCGCGCGGGCGCCGTCACGGGCTGGCCTGCCCGGCTGGCCTGCTGGGGGGCTGGCCTGCCGCGCCGCAGTGCGGGGATCGCGGCGCAGGTCGTGATCGCAGGCGCTATCGCTGCCGTAGGCTGCGAACCGTGGACTGGAGCATGCTGTCGTGCGGCCGCGGTGGTCACGTCACCTACGCCCCCGACGAGCCTGCCCTGCGCGGCCGGCTGACCGCGCAGACTCCCGCCGGCGAGGCCTGGCGCTGCCTGCGCTGCGGGACGTTCGTCATCGGGCCCCCGGGGCGCAGCGGCCCGGCCGCGGCGGCGCCGCGGGTGCGCAGGGGCAGGGAAGTGCGCAGCGCCTTCATCCTCAGGGTCTTCGCCATCGAGCGGTTCGTCCGGGCCGTGGTGATCGGCGCGGCCGCGTTCGGAGTGTGGAGGTTCTCGTACTCGCGCCTCACCCTGGAGCAGGAGTTCAACCGGGCTCTGCCGGACGTTCGCAGGCTCTACATGGACCTGGGCTTCAACTTCCAGCACTCCACGCTGATCGGCCTGGCCCATCATGCGCTGCGGCTTAATTCGCGCACGCTCGGCTACCTGGCCATCGGGCTGGCCGCGTACGCGCTCATCGAGGTCGTCGAGGGCGTCGGGCTCTGGCTGCTGAAGCGCTGGGGCGAGTACTTCGCCATGGTGGCGACCTCGATCTTCCTGCCCTATGAGATCTACGACCTGAGCGTGAAGTTCACCGTGCTGCGGCTGCTGACCTTCCTGATCAACCTGGCCCTGGTCGTCTACCTGGTGGTGACCAAGCGGCTGTTCGGCGTGCGCGGCGGCAGGAAGGCCTACGAGGCCCGGCTGCGGGAGGACTCCATCCTGGACGCCGCCGAGGTCGAGGCGGCGGCGGAGCACCCCCCGGCCGGGAAACCGGATCTGCCCCAGCGGGCACCAGGCCGGCCTCCCCCGGCCGGGCCGGCGGACAGCGCGGCCGCGGGGGCGGAAGAGTCGGTCAGGGCCGATCGCGGCGGCCCGGGTCCTCCTGCGTGACCAGACCCCCGACCAGCTGGTCAGCAGCGGTGTAGGGGTCCATCTCGCCGCGGGCGACCCGGCGCGCGAGCTCGTCCAGCCCGTTGCCCTCCGGCAGCTGCCACATCTGCCGGCGCAGGGTGCCGACGGCGATCGCGGCCACCTCTTCGCGGGCCCGCGCCAGCCGCCTGCGCTCGCGCCCCCCGGAGGACGACAGCCAGGACCAGTGCGCGTCGATCTTGTCGGCCAGCTCGCCGATGCCCTCCCCGGTCGTGGCGACGGTGCTGACGATCGGGGTCTTCCAGCCGGGCTGGTCCGGGTGTCCGGGCTCCCCGTCCTGCTGGGTGCCCTGGTGCCCGAGCGCGATCATGTTACGCAGGTCCCTGACCGTCTGCTGGGCCTGCGGCCGGTCCGCCTTGTTCACCGCGAAGACGTCGGCCACCTCCAGGATGCCGGCCTTGGCCGCCTGGACCGCGTCGCCCATGCCCGGCGCTACGAGCACGATCGTGGTGTCCGCCAGCGACGCGATCTCCAGTTCCGCCTGGCCGACCCCGACCGTCTCGATCAGGACCAGGTCGAAGCCGGCCGCGTCCAGCACGCGCAGCGCCTGCGGCGTGGCCGCGGCCAGCCCGCCCAGGTGACCGCGGCTGGCCATGGACCTGATGAACACGCCGTCGTCGGTTGCGTGGTCCTGCATCCTGATCCGGTCGCCGAGCAGCGCCCCTCCGGTGAACGGCGAGCTCGGGTCGACCGCGATCACCCCGACCCGCTGATCGCGCCCCCGGTACGCCTTCACCAGGGCGCCGGTGAGGGTCGACTTCCCCACCCCGGGGGCGCCGGTGAGCCCGATCACCCTCGCGCCGCCGGTCCGCGGCGCGAGCGCCCGCATGATCTGGCGCAGTTGCGGCGAGCCGTTCTCGATCAGCGAGACCAGCCGGGCGAGCGCGCGCAGGTCGCCGCCGGATGCCCGGTCAACCAGCCGGTCGGTGTCTGGCGCGAGCACTGCCGAGCCCGGGCCCCGGCCAGACGACCCGGCGTCGTCAGCCACCGCTGGCGGGAGCACCCGGCGCGGGCACTCTCAGCAGCAGCGCGTCACCCTGGCCGCCGCCGCCACACAGCGCGGCCGCGCCCAGGCCCCCGCCTCGCCTGCGCAGCTCGCAGGCGAGGTGCAGCGCGAGCCGGGCCCCGGACGCGCCGATCGGATGGCCGAGGGCAATGGCCCCGCCGTTCACGTTGACCTTCTCGGGGCCGATGCCCAGATCCCGCATCGACTGGATCGCGACCGCCGCGAACGCCTCGTTGATCTCGATGAGGTCCAGGCCCTCCACGGCCACTCCGGCCTTGCCCAGCGCCTGCCTGATGGCCCCGGACGGCTGCGAGAGCAGCGAGTTGTCCGGGCCGGCTACGTTGCCGTGCGCCCCGATCTCCGCCAGGACGGTTGCGCCGCGCGCGGCTACGGCCTCGGCCGACATCACCACGACGGCACAGGCCCCGTCGGAGATCTGCGAGGACGAGCCGGCGGTGATCGTGCCCTCCGCGCCGAACGCCGCCGGGAGCTTGCTCAGCACCTCGGCCGACGTATCGGGACGGACGCCCTCGTCCGCCTCGAAGACCAGCGGATCCCCGCGGCGCTGCGGGATCTGGACGGCCACGATCTCGTCGTCGAGCAGCCCGTTCTTGATGGCCTCGGCCGCCCGCTGGTGCGACCGGGCGGAGAACTCGTCCTGCTCCTGGCGGCTGATACCGAGCCGCGAGGCATGCCGCTGCGTGGACTCCCCCATCGACAGGTGGTCGAAGGCGTCGGTCAGGCCGTCGTAGGCCATCGCGTCCAGCAGCTCGGCCGAGCCGTACTTAAAGCCGGTCCGCGCGCCGGGCAGCAGATGCGGGGCACCGGTCATCGATTCCATGCCCCCGGCCACCACGATGTCGAACTCGCCCGCCCTGATCAGCTGAGCGGCCAGCGCAATCGCGTCCAGACCGGACAGGCACACCTTGTTGATCGTGATCGACGGGACGCTCATCGGGATGCCGGCCGCCACGGCGGCCTGCCTGGACGGTATCTGGCCCGCCCCGGCCTGCAGCACCTGGCCCATGATCACGTAGTCGACCTGGTCGGCTGCTACCCCCGAGCGCTCCAGCGCCGCCTTGATCGCGAACCCGCCCAGCTGCACGGCCCTGAAGTCCCTGAGCGAGCCGAGCAGCCGCCCGAAGGCGGTCCTGGCCCCTCCCACGATGACCGCTTCCCGCATCCGTGCGACCTCCGCTCTCGGGCGTGCCCCGCGTCGGCCGGCGCGGGGACTTCTGCCACGATACCTAGGCCACGATGACAACCAGGCACGCGATGGAGGGAGGCGCCCAGTGCTCACGCGCATCGATCACGTCGGGATCGCCTGCCGGGACCTGACCGAGCGGATCTCGTTCTACGAAGCCACGTTCGGCCTCACGGTGGTGAGCCGTGAGGTCAACGAGGCGCAGGGGGTGCGTGAGGCCATGCTGCACGTGGCCGACGCCCCGGCCGGCTCGTCGTACATCCAGCTGCTCGAGCCGCTGGCGCCGCAGACCCCGGTCGGCCGGTTCATCGCCCGGCGCGGCGAGGGCATCCACCACATCGGATACGGCGTAGCAGATCTCGCCTCGGCCCTGGCCGAGCTCGGCGCCACCGGCGTCCGGCTGATCGACGAGCGCCCGCGGCACGGCTCCATGGGCGCCGCGGTGGCCTTCCTGCATCCTTCGGGCCTGGGCGGCGTGCTGACCGAGCTGGTCCAGGCCCCGGATCGGTGATCATTTCTGGCCGGCCGGCATGACTGGCCGACGGCCAGGACCGGGCCGCCCGCTCCCAGCCAGAACGGCCGGATATTCGGTTTGAGGGTGCCTGAAGGCGCGGCCAAGCCGGGACAGACGGAGTACGCTTCCAGTGGACCGGGCGGGAAGCTGCTGCCGATCCGTACCGGGCGCGTGCAGGTCCTCCGCTGCTGCACGACGACCGGGATGATGGATCAGCGAGCCACTCGCTCACCGATCGTGAGCCCTCTCTCATCTACCAGGATCAGGCGCCCATGCAGTCCGATATTGATGCCCAGCTGAGTAACTTCTTCGAAGAGTCCTCGCCGCGAGAGTTCGCCAAGGTGATGCGCGGATACGACCCGCATCAGGTCGATGAGCACCTGAAGCAGGTCGACGCCGAGGTGCGCCAGCACCGTGAGCAGGCGCAGGCGCTGCAACGGGAACTCTCGGACGCGCACCGCCAGATTCAGGAGCAAGAACGCCCGACCTACTCCGGTCTGGGGTCGCGGATCGAGCAGCTGCTGCGGCTGGCCGAGGAACAGTCCACGGAGATCGTGCAGGAGGCACGGTCCAGCGCGAACGAATTCCATGCCGCGGCCAAGGTGGACGCGGCCGAGGTTCGCGCGTCGGCCGAGAATGAGGCTACCGAGCTGCGGGCCACCGCCAAGCGGGAGACCGACGACCAGCGGGCCACGGCCGAGCGCGAGGCCGAGGCGATCCGCACCGCCTCCCGGCGGGAGGCCGAGGAGCTGACCTCGACCACCGAACGCGAGGTCAGCAAGCTCCGGGCGACGGCCGATCACGAGATCGCAGAGAAGCGGGCCGCGATCGAGCGCGACATCTCCAAACTGCGCACCTCCACCGAGCGTGAGGTGGCGCAGCTGAAGGCGTCGGCCAAGCGGGACCGCGACGAGATCCTGACCACCTCCAAGCGCCAGGCCGACGAGATGCGCAGCCAGGCTCAGCGGATCCTGGAGGAGAGCGAGGCTCAACGGGCGCAGGCCGAGGCCGAATTCGAGATCCACCTGGCGGCCAAGCGCGAGGAGGCCGAGCGCCAGCAGGCCGAGCGGCTCGCCGCGGCGCAGGCCGCTACGCAGAAGCTGGTGACCGAGGCCGAGCAGCGCGCCTCGACCGCCGAGCAGCGGGCGTCCAAAGCCAGCGCGCAGGCCGAGCAGACCCGGCGCGAGGCCGATCAGCACGCGAAGACCCTGGTCGGCAACGCCAAGAAGAACGCCGACCAGATCGTGACCCAGGCGAAGGCGCAGGCCAGCCAGCTACTGAACGAGACCAGGTCCGAGGCCGAACGGCACCGCGCGATCGCGCAGCGCCAGGTCGACGAGCTGACCCGGCAGAAGGACAGCATCGCCAGCCACCTCACCCAGCTCCGCCAGCTACTCGGCGGGCAGCTGCCCGGCATGGACGAGGCCCTGCAGTCCGCCCCGGCCAAGCCGGGCATCGGGGCCGCGCCTGCCCCGGCCCTCGCACCGGCACAGGCGGAGGCTCCCGCCCAGTTGCCGAAACGGGCCGAGGAACCCCGGCACGCCGCTCCGCCGCGGCCGGGGAACGGTGCCGAGGGCCAGGGTCCGGCCGGGCCGCGGCAGGTGCCACCGGCAACCGCCCGCCAGCAGGCCGGCGCTCAGCAGGCCGGCGCTCAGCAGGCGAGCGCTCAGCAGGCGAGCGCTCAGCAGCCCGGCACTCAGCAGCCCGGCACTCAGCAGGCCGCGTCCAGGCGGCCGGTAACCAGCAAGGCCACCAAGTCCAACGACGAAGACTGGTGGACCGAGTAGGCCACAGCGGTACGCGCGCAGGGCCCGGCGGGATCACCCCGCCGGGCCCTCGGTTCGCTGTTAAGCCGCCCGTCGCCCGTCTCGGCATATGAGACGGCGCTGGGCTGCGTCCGTTAAGGCGAAGCGTTGGTATCACGCTACTAACGCTTCGCGTTAATGAACCGGCTGGTCAGACTTCGTCCAGGTCCGCGGTCCGGCCGGAGACGGCGCCGATGGCGGCCGTGATCTCATCGAGCAGGTCCGGCGGCAGCGCGGAGTCGACGGTGAGGACGATGAGCGCCTGGCCGCCGCGCGCGTTCCTGCACACCTGCATGCCCGCGATGTTGATGCTGTGGCCGCCGAGTATCTCGCCGACCACGCCGACGATGCCGGGCCGATCGGTGTAGGTCAGGAACACCATGTGCGGAGCCAGGGCGATTTCCATCTCGAAGCCGTTGAGCTCGACGAGCTTTTCGGTCTGCCGGGTGCCGGTCAGGGTGCCGGAGACCGACACCACGTGACCGCCGGGCAGCGTGCCGCGCAGCGTCACCGCGTTCCGCCAGTCCGGGCTCTCCTCGTGCGTGACCAGCCCGACCTCGACGCCGCGGTCGGCAGCGAGCAGCGGCGCGTTCACGTAGCTGACCGGGTCCTCGACCACGTCGCTGAACACGCCCTTGAGCGCGGCGAGCTGGAGCACCCGCACGTCACTGGCGGCGATCTCTCCCCGCACCTCGACGTCCAGCCGGGCGGCCACCCCGCAGGCCAGCGCGGTGAAAATCCGGCCCAGCTTCTCGGCCAGCGGCAGCCCCGGCCTGACGTCCTCATCCACCGGGCCGCCCTGCACGTTGACCGCGTCCGGCACGAACTCGCCCGCCAGCGCCAGCTTGACCGAGCGCGCCACCTGGGTGCCCGCCTTCTCCTGCGCTTCGTGCGTGCTCGCGCCCAGGTGCGGGGTGGCGACCACGTTGTCGAACCCGAACAGCGGGCTGTCGGTGCACGGCTCGGTCGCGTATACGTCCAGCGCGGCCCCGGCCACCCGGCCGTCCTTGAGCGCGAGCGCGAGCGCGTGCTCGTCCACGATGCCGCCTCGGGCCGCGTTCACGATGCGCACGCCGGGCTTGACCAGGCGCAGCTCCTTGTCCCCGAGGATGCCCGCGGTCTCGGCCGTCTTGGGCAGGTGCACGCTGACGAAGTCGGCCTCGGCGAGCACTTCCTCCAGGCTGAGCAGGTGTACGCCCAGCTGCGCGGCCCGGGCCGTGGGAACGTACGGGTCGTAGGCGACGATCCGCATGCCGAACGCCGACAGCCGCTGCGCGACCAGCACGCCGATCCGGCCGAGCCCCAGCAGGCCGGCTACCTTGCCCTCGAGTTCCACCCCGGTGAACTGGGAGCGCTTCCACTCGCCGCCGCGCAGCGAGGCGACCGCCTGGGGCAGGTTGCGGGCCAGGGCGAGCAGCAGCGCCACCGCCTGCTCCGCCGCGCTCACGATGTTGGAGGTGGGCGCGTTGACCACCATCACGCCGGCCTTGGTGGCCGCGTCCACATCCACGTTGTCCAGGCCGACCCCGGCCCGCGCCACCACCTGGAGGTTCGGCGCGTGCGCGAGCGCCTCCGCGTCGATCCTGGTCGCGCTCCGGATGATCACCGCCGAGGCGTCGGCCAGGGCGGGCAGCAGCTGGGCGCGGTCCGCGCCGTCGGCGTACCTGACCTCGAAGTCGGACTCGAGCAGGGCAATTCCTGCGGGCGACAGTTCCTCGGCGACCAGAACGATGGGCACGATGCTGCTCTCCAGAGTGTTGCGTGGCGGGCTCATCAGTCTAGCCGCCCTCTTGTGAAGATTTTCACGAGCGGCCAAGTCGGGTGATCACAGACGTATCAACCGGTTCCCCCGCCGCTGGGCCCGGTCAGGCGGGCGGCGGCCCCGTCCCGCCATCGGGCGGCGGTTGCGCCGTCCGCAGCGACAGGAAGTCGGCGACACCGATGGCCCGCAGTACCTGCTGTTCCAGCGGCCGGATGCCGCGCCGCGTCTCATCGTGATACAGGAAACCACGAATACGTACCGGTTGTTTACTCAGCGCGACGGCGACGACAGCGGCCGGCGTCGGCTGCGGGCGCGGCGGACAGGATGGCGTCCACGCCGCCCGCGTCCGCGACGTACAGGTGCGGCACGTCGACAAAGACCCGCATGGCCCCGCTCGGCAAGTCCAGCGCGGTCGCGACCTCGGCCTGTACGTCACGCAGCGGCAGGTAGTTGAGATAGCAGGTGTACGCGTTCTGCGAGCGGAACACGGCCGACATCTGCAGCGCCTCCCGCCGGGCGCGGAAGGAGAGGCCGGTCAGGCACGGCACCGCGTCGGGCCGTTCGCCGGGCACGGTGAGGGAGACCCAGCCGCTCTTGGAGTAGGGCCGCTCGGTCAGCAGCCGGCTGACCCAGGCCAGCTGGTCCACGCCCTGAAGCTGCCGTAGCCGGGCGCCATAGCTGTACTTGAACGGCGCCCAGACGCTCGTGCTGGTGAACTTGCGCGCGTAGAGTTCGCCCGCCGAAGCCTGGCCGAACCTGCTGATCACTGGGTCGTCCCAGCCCAGCTCGGTCATCTCGAAGAGCACCGGCGGTCCTTCCAGCACCGGACCCCGGTCATCGTCAGCGGGCTCGGCCGCGTCGGTCACGTGACGCATCAGCGCTATCCACGCCTGCCCGCAGGTAGGCCACCGGTGCATCACGTCACCACCGCTGGTGGCGACGGCCGGCCCGGCCACGGGACACGGTCCCCGGCGGGCAGTCGTATCCCGCCATCAGATCTCCACTCGGGGGAATCCCAGCGGGTTGTCCGGCTCCCGGCGGCGCCGGGAAACGTTCGTCCGGACGTAGTAGACCGAAAACAGCAGCAGCGTGCTGACCACGATGCCGAACCCGACCAGCAGCGGGGCCGGCCGCACCCGGGCCAGGCCGACCATGCCGACCGTGACGTAACTCGACTCGAGCGCTGCCAGCACCATCGCGTTGATGCCAGGCCAGCTCAGCGGCGCGAAGGAGTCGGGATAGCTGGGATCGACCGGGAGGTTGGGACTCCAGCCCCGGGCCGCGAACTCGCCGCGCAGCTCGCGCGCGTAGAGCAGCCGGAAGTTGTTCAGTGCCCGCGCGGTCCTGACGTGCGTGATGCTCGCCTCGATCATGCGCAGGTAAGGCAGGACCGCCAGCACGCCGAACACCGCGAGCAGCCCGAATAGGTAGCCGGGCACCCGGTTCCAGGACTCCAGCGCGGCGGGCGCCAGCACCTTGGCGCTGACCAGCGCGATCGTCGCGGCGAACGGCGCCGCGAGCAGGCTGAGCGCAAACCGCGTCATGGCCAGCCGCTCGCCCGCGGCGGCGATGTTGACCCGGTACTCGCCCTCGAAGTCGGCCGCCAGCAACGTGAAGAAGTCGCCGGGCCCGATCCCGGGCACCGTCGCGGACGCACCGGAAACTTCCGAGGTCACTGCCACCCTCCTCGTGCTCGCGGCCGAGGGCTCCCCTCATGCCCCCGCCAGAGCGCGCAGGAACCCCGCGCCGTCCAGCCACCAGCCGCACCGTGGGTCACTTCGGATGCGTCTAGTATCGGGGATCAGGTAACGCCTTTTCTGGGTAGCTTACTCGAAAGTATTATCGCATAGCAATTTGTAACCGCGCGGTCACAGTAGACCCGCAGCCGCTGGGCGCTAGTCGGTGGCTTCGAGCCAGCTCATCAGCGGCCGGAGCTCGGCGCCCACCTGCTCGATCTGCTCGGACTGCTCGGCCTCGCGCCGCTTGAGGAAGGTGGGCCGGCCGGCGTCGAATTCCTCCACCAGCTCGCGGGCGAACGTGCCGTCCCTGACCTCGGCGAGGATCTTGCGCATCTCCGCCCTGGTCCGCTCGTCGATGATGCGCGGGCCGCGGGTATAGCCGCCGAACTCCGCGGTGTCCGAGACCGACCAGTACATCTTGGAGATGCCGCCCTCGTACATGAGGTCGACGATCAGCTTCATCTCGTGCAGGCACTCGAAGTAGGCGACCTCGGGCTGGTACCCCGCCTCGACCAGGGTGGCGAACCCCGCCTTGATCAGCTCGGAGATCCCGCCGCAGAGCACCGCCTGCTCACCAAACAGGTCCGTCTCCGTCTCTTCGGTGAACGTGGTCTTGAGCGCCCCGGCCCGGGTGCCGCCGATCGCCTTCGCGTAAGACAGGGCGAGCGGCCACGCGTTCCCCGACGCGTCGGCGTGCACCGCGACCAGCACGGGCACGCCCCGGCCCTCGCTGAACTGACGGCGCACCAGGTGGCCGGGCCCCTTGGGCGCGACCATGCACACGTCGACGCCCGGCGGCGGCTGGATCAGCCCGTAGCGGATGGACAGGCCGTGCGCGAAGAACAGCGCGTCGCCCTCCACCAGGGCCGGCCCGATCGCGTCGGTGTACAGGCCGCGCTGCAGGTGGTCGGGAACCAGGACCATGATCAGGTCTGACTCCTCGCACGCATCCCGGGGCGTCAGCACCCGCAGGCCCTCGTTCTCCGCCTTCTCGACGCTGCGGGAGCCCTCCGGGAGCCCGACCCGCACGTCAACGCCCGAGTCGCGCAGCGAGAGCGCGTGGGCATGCCCCTGGCTGCCGTACCCGAGCACCGCCACGTGACGCCGCTGGACGATCCCGAGGTCGGCGCCATCGTCGTAAATGATCTCTGCCACTTGCCGCTCTCTTCTCGTCGTGGTCATGCGCTGCGTTCGACCGGGCGCAGCGCACGATCGGTGATGGATCGGCCGCCCCGGCCCATGGCCACCATGCCGGACTGCACGAGTTCCTTGATACCGAACGGCTGAAGCACCCTGATCAGCGCGTCCAGCTTCTCCTTGTTGCCGGTGGCCTCGATCGTGACGGCGTCCGTCGCCACGTCCACCACCTTCGCCCGGAACAGCCCCACCGTCTCCAGTACGCGCGACCGGGTCTCCAGGTCGGCCCGCACCTTGACCAGCATCAGCTCGCGCTCGACGGCGGCGGCCGGCTCGAGTTCCACGATCTTCAGCACGTTGATCAGCCGGTTGAGCTGCTTGGTGACCTGCTCCAGCGGATGATCCTCGCAGTTCACCACGATCGTCATCCGGGAGATCTCCTCGTGCTCGGTCGGCCCGACCGCGAGCGAGTCGATGTTGAACCCGCGGCGGGAGAACAGCCCGGCCACCCGCACCAGCAGCCCAGGCTTGTTCTCCACCAGGACAGACAGCGTGTGCCTGTTCATGGGCGTCCCCCCGTTCTCCGCTGTGCCTCGGCCACCGACAGCGTGTGCCTGTTCATGTTTGCGTTGCCTTCCTCGCGGGCGCTTCGGTCATTCGGTGACGTCCCAGTCGGGGGCCATGTCGCGGGCCACCTTGATGTCGTCGTTGCTCGTGCCGGCGGCCACCATCGGCCAGACCATCGCGTCCCGGTGCACGATGAAATCGACCACGACCGGCTTGTCGTCGATCTTCATGGCCTGCTCGATCACCTCGTCCACCTGGCCGGGCGTCTCGCAGCGCAGGCCGACGCAGCCGTAAGCCTCGGCCAGCTTGACGAAGTCGGGCACGCGCGTCCCGGCCGACGCCGCCGGATCAGGCTGCGGGCCCAGGTCGGTCTGGGAGTACCGCCCGTTGTAGAACAGGGTCTGCCACTGCCGGACCATACCGAGATTGCCGTTGTTGATGATGGCCACCTTGACCGGGATGCCCTCCAGCGCGCAGGTGGCCAGCTCCTGGTTGGTCATCTGGAAACAGCCGTCGCCGTCGATCGCCCACACGCACGCCTCGGGACGGCCCACCTTGGCGCCCATGGCCGCGGGCACCGCGAATCCCATGGTGCCCAGGCCACCAGAGTTGATCCAGGTGGCCGGCTGCTCGTACCCAATGAACTGGGCGGCCCACATCTGATGCTGGCCGACGCCCGCCACATAGACCGAATCCGGACCGGCGATCTTCCCGATCCGCTCGATCACGTACTGCGGCGCGAGCGAGCCGTCGGCCGGCTGCTCGTAGCCAAGCGGGTAGGTGCCGCGCCAGGCGTCGAGCTGAGCCCACCAGGCGGCGAGGTCGCTGGAGTTCCCGGCCTCGCGCTCGGCGGTCACCGCCGCGGTGAGCTCGCCGATCACCTCCCGGCAGTCCCCCACGATGGGCACGTCGGCGTGCCGGTTCTTGGAGATCTCGGCCGGGTCGATGTCCGCGTGCACGACGGCCGCGCCGGGGGCGAAGCTGTCCAGCCTGCCGGTCACCCGGTCGTCGAACCTGGCGCCGAGCGCGACGATGAGATCCGCCTTCTGCAGCGCGCCCACCGCCGTGACCGTGCCGTGCATGCCGGGCATGCCGAGGTGCTGCGGATGGCTGTCCGGGAAGGCACCACGCGCCATCAGCGTGGTGATGACGGGGGCGCCGGTCAGCTCGGCGAGCTCTCGCAGCTCGCGGTGCGCGCCGGCCTTGATGACCCCGCCGCCCGCGTACAGCACCGGCCGGCGCGCGGAAGTGATCATCCGCGCGGCCTCCCGCACCTGCCGGGAGTGCGGGCGGGTGACGGGGTGGTACCCGGGCAGGCTGAACGGGACCGGCCACCGGAACTCCGTGCTGGCCTGCAGCGCGTCCTTGGCGATGTCCACCAGCACCGGCCCGGGGCGGCCGGTGGCGGCCAGGTGGAACGCCTCGCCCACGGTCCTGGCGATGTCCTCGGCCCGGGTGACCAGGAAGTTGTGCTTGGTGATCGGCAGCGTGATCCCGGAGATGTCCGCCTCCTGGAAGCCGTCGGTGCCGATGAGGCTGGTGGGCACCTGGCCGGTGATCGCCACCAGCGGCACCGAGTCCAGGAACGCGTCCGCGATGGGCGTGACCAGGTTCGTCGCACCAGGGCCCGAGGTGGCCATGCAGACGCCGACTCGCCCGGTGGCCTGCGCGTACCCGGTGGCGGCGTGCCCGGCGCCCTGTTCGTGCCGGACCAGGATGTGCCGCAACCGGGTGGAGTCGAGCAGCGGATCGTAGGCCGGCAGGATCGCGCCGCCGGGCAGGCCGAACACCACCTCGGTGCCGAGCTCCTCGAGGGCCAGGATCAGCGCCTGGGCCCCTGTGACCTGGCGCGGGACGGCCGCCGGTACCGCCGCGGGCGGCCGGGCCGGCGCTGTGGACGGGGCCGGGGCGGGCGCGGCATGCGGCGTGGCCGTGCCCGCGCGCGCGGCGAGATCGCGCGGGCTGGGGGCCTGACGGGCTGGCGTCGTCTGCTCGGTCATCGGACGGCTTCCTGGTCGATGGTGATGCGGCAAATAAAAAACCCCCCGCGCCGGGTGGCGACCGAGGGGAGCGCGCAGGCGGCTGACTCGTCAGCGACCTACGCGCTGCCGAAGTACGAGAATCAGACTGCGATGCACGTCGCTCACCTTACCGCCTGTTTCACGGTCCGCGCACCCGCGTCTCGCATTATGAGACTATGGCCTCGGGCTCGGCCTCCGGGTCCGGCGGCACGGCGCCGCCGCCGGGCTGGGCGACCGTGGTCCCGAGCAGTGTCTCCACCTCGGTGGCTGACATCGGGGCGGCCACCAGGTAGCCCTGGCCGAGCCCGCAGCCCATGTCTCTGAGCAGGCCGAGCTGACGCGAGCTCTCGATGCCCTCCGCGACGACGGCGATGCCCAGGTCCCGGCCGAGCTGGATGATCGTCTTGGTCAGCAGCGTGAGAGTGTCGTCCTCGCCCAGGCCGGCCACGAACGAACGGTCGATCTTGATGATGTCCACCGGGAGCTGGCGCAGGTAGGCCAGTGAGGCGTAGCCGGTACCGAAGTCGTCGATGGCGAGCCGGACGCCCGCCCGGCGCAGCTCGCCGAGGTGGTCGAGCGCCGGGCCCGCGGCCTGCACCAGAAGCCGCTCGGTGACCTCGAGCGTGAGAGCCTCGGGCGGCAGGCCGGCGTCGTCGAGCGCGCCCAGCACGGACTCGGGGAACCGTTCCGCGCTCACCTGCCGCGGCGAGAAGTTCACCGATACGCCGATGTCGGCGGCCGACCGGCACCACCGTGCGGCCTGTTCGCACGCCTGGCGAAGCACCCAGTTGCCGAGCGGCACGATGAGACCCGAGTCCTCCGCGACACCGAGGAATTCCCCGGGAGGGACGGCCGTACCGCCGCGCCACCAGCGGACCAGGGCCTCCGCACCGCTGATCCGCGAGGTGGCCAGCTCCATCACCGGCTGGTACTCCACGACCAACTGCCCGCCGGAAATAGCGCGCTGCAGGTCGCTGGTCAGCTCGAGCCTGTGCACCACGTCCTGGTGCATCTGAGCGGCGAACACCTCCACCCGGCCGCCGCCCGATGCCTTGGCCCTGGCCATCGCGACGTCGGCGTTACGCAGCACGATTCCGGGCGGGTCGGAGCCCGCGAACGCGACGCCCACGCTAGCCGTGAGCGAGATGTCCCGCCCCGCGACCCGGAACGGCTCCGCGGCCACGGTCTGTGCCAGCCGTTCGGCCAGATCCACGATTGCCCGCACTCCCGCGGCCTCTTCGGCCAGGATGGCGAACTCATCGCCGCCCCAGCGGACCACGGTGGCCGCGGGCGGCACGGCCGCGCACAGCCGCCGGGCCGCCTGCGCGATGACCAGGTCGCCCCCGCGATGGCCGACCGAGTCGTTCACCGCGGTAAACCCGTCGAGGTCGAGGAAGACCACGCCGGCCTGCACGGGGCGGGCGCCGGAGTCCGGCTCCGCGGCCTGATCCCCCATCGCCGTCGTGGCGCGCTCCTCCAGGTAGGCCCGGTTGGGCAGGCCGGTCAGGCCGTCGTGGAAGGTCAGGTGCGTCACCTGCCTGCGCAGCGCCACCTGGTCGCTGACGTCGCGCGCCGTGACCAGCAGCTGGTCGGTCCCGCCGGGATGCCGGTACGGCGAGACCGTCGCCTCGACGTGCCGCCACGTACCGTCCGCGGCCCGTACCCGGCACGGGAACCTGCCTGGCAGCCCCGGCTGGGCGAGCGACGCGACCACGGCCTGCCTGCAACCGGGCCTGTCCTCCGGATGGACCAGCTCGTCGAGCCGGGTGCCGAGCAACCGGTCGGTTGAGTATCCGTACTCGGCCACCGCCGGGCTGGCGTAACGGATCACCCCGCCGCGCTCGCAGACGATCACGGCGTCGCTGGTGAGGTGGGCCAGCTCGCGGAACCGGCGCCCCGATTCCAGTGAGGTCCGCGCCGGGCGCCTGCCGCCGGCGACCGCGCCGAGCATCCGCGCGGCCAGCACGAGGACGGCCGCGCTCGCCACGACGACCAGGGCCGGCGCGCCGTGCCCCCGGGCCAGCGCCCAGACGCACACGGCCACCGCCGCCAGGGCGGCCGCCCCGGACGTGACTGCCGCGGCGGGCACTTCGGCCGCCATCCGGCCGCGCCGCGCGGCGCGCGGCCCGGCCAGCCACGGCGTGAGCCCGAGCACGCAGAACGCCGCGAGGGCGACGGCCTGCTGGGGGGCTCCCGGCGTGCCGCCGTCAAGCCGGGCGTTCACCCCCAGCGCGTCGCTCACCGTCACCAGCAGCACCGCAACGAACGGCGGCACCGCCGCGACGCCCGCGTCCGAGATCATCGGCAGCACCAGAGCGGCCGCCACCACGTCGGCCAGCGGGTGCAGCAGCTCCACCGCGAATGCCCCGGGCCCGCTCCCGGATCTGATGTAGTCCGGACCGAGCAGCGTGATCCAGCCGATGACGAAGAGCACCGCCGCGAGCACGAAGCCGTCCGCCAGCCGCGGGATCTCCGGACGCCTGGCCATCCGCTGACCGAGGATCCGCCATCCGTCGCCGGCCTTCCCGCCGCCCGCCGCCACCAGCGCCACGACGCCCGCCACCACCGCGATGAGCGCCAGGAGCGGCGGCAGGTCGGCGAATGTCAGGCCGACAGCCACACCGCTGAGCGGTGCGCTGAGGACTTGCTGCGCGATAACACCAAGGCACCAGAACCCGGCCGCGCCGCCGAACCACAGGTAGGCGAGCCTGCACCGGCCGGATCGCCGCCGGGCCGCCAGCCACAGGATCAGCGCCGCCAGCGCCGATGCGGCGATCCCGGCAACCGCGAGCGCATGTCCGGCAGTGCTCATCGGTGGTCCACCGACACGTGCGAGCCTCCCTTAGTCGCGCCCACGAGAATGGTGCGGGTCCAGGCCACCCGACGCGTGCCTGATCAACCTCTGCCGATGCTTCCCGACCGAAGTGATGCCATGGCCTCCGGGCCCAGGCCGGGATCGCCGGCCGGCTGGAGGTGTTATCGCTCCTGGCGATGGATCTCACCCTACGTACCGAAGGTCACACTTAGGTTGAGCTAGTGCGTAGACCCAGAGACAACTTCCCTCGCTGGATAACGGGCAAAACGTGGCAATTAGTTCAGTTTGCCCGGGGCATGAACTTCTATTGTTATTACGTCGCTCTGCGTGACTGGTGCGGGTACGTTATAACCCGCTGCTCGTTCCGGCCGGTGGTGCAGCCCTGGAGTCAGGCCGGCTGGATCCTGGGAAAGACCGGCTCGGGCTCGGGTAGGCGGCCGGACAGGTCAGCCGGGGTGCATTGCGCGGCCAACCTGGCCGCGATGTCGGGCACGAACGGGGCGAGCTGGCCGGCCAGGCAACGGCAGGCGTGGACGAGCAGGGCGAGGACGGCGTCCAGGCGGGCGGCCTCCGGGTGGCGGTGCGAGCGGGCGAGCTGCCAGGGCCGGACGTCTTCGATGTAGCGGTTGGCCGCATCGACGATGTCCCAGATCGCATCGGCCGCGGCCCGGAAGTCGAAACCACCGAGGGCGGCGTCAACCAGGCCGGGTGCCTGCTCGCAGGCGGCCAGCAGCCGCCCGGCACCCGGATCGCCTGCCCAGCCCTCCCCGCCGCCGGGATCCACGCCGCCGAGATCGGCACCCTCGGCGGGAACCACGTCGCCGGGAACCACACCGCCCCGGTAGCGGTGCACCATGGCCACCGTCCGGCTGACCAGGTTGCCCAGGCCGCCGGCCAGATCGGCGTTGGCCCGGGCAATGAGCCTGGCCGCCGTGAAGTCGGCGTCCCCGACCCGGGGCACCTCGCGCAGCAGCCACCACCGGACCGAGTCGGTGCCGAACTGCCGCACCAGCGCCACCGGGTCCGGCGTGCCGCCCCCAGACTTGCTGATCTTGCGCCCGTCCGTGGTCAGGTAATCGTGCACCAGGATGTCGGTGGGCAGCGGCTCGCCCGCCGACAGCAGCATCGCGGGCCAGTACACGGCGTGAAACCGCAGCACCCCCTTGCCCACCAGGTGCACGCGCCGGTCGCCGTGCCGCCACCATCGCTCGTACTCCTCGGCCTGCCCGCCGTAGCCGAGCGCGCTGATGTAGTTGCCGAGCGCGTCCCACCATACGTACATGACCTGGCCGGGGTCGCCTGGCACCGGGATGCCCCAGCCGTGCGCCCGCTGCGTGGACCGGGAGACGCTGAAGTCCTCAAGGCCCGAGGCGATGAACGCGAGCACCTCGTTCCGCCGGCCGGCCGGCTCTACCCGCAGCAGTCCCGAGCTGATCAGGTCGTGAAGCTGCTCGCGGTACCGCGACAGCCGGAAGAACCAGTTCCGCTCCGACACCAGCTGCGGGACGGTGCCATGCTCCGGGCAGCGGCCCCCGGTCAGCTCGGCCTCCCGGTAGAACTGCTCGCACCCCACGCAATACAGCCCGTGGTACTCCTTCCGGTACAGGTCGCCGCGCTCCGCGCAGGCCCGCCACAACCGCTGCGCTCCGCCCAGGTGGCGCGGGTCGCTGCTGGTCTGGATGAAGTCGTCATACGACAGCGCGAGCGGCCCGGCCAGCTCCGCGAACGCGGCCGCGTTGCGCCGCACCAGCGCGCGCACCGGCACGCCCTCGGCTTGCGCGGCCAGCACGTTCTTGAGCGAGTTGTCGTCGGTCCCGGTCTGGAACCGCACCAGGTCGCCGCGCTGCCGGTAGTGCCGGGCCAGCGCGTCCGCCTGTACCAGCTCGAGCGCGAACCCCAGATGCGGCCGCGCGTTGACGTAAGGAATCGTCGTACTGAGATAGATGCGTTCGGTCATCGGAACCTCCGGGAGAAGACACCGGGGCTCCGACCCCGCACATGAATCGAGGCCCCGTAAGGGGCCTCATGCGGCGGCGATCCGCGCAGCTCTGACTGGCCCCGGCTAGCGGGGCATCATCACCTGGTACGCGTAAGTCGTCACGTATTGAGAATATCAGGGCGTTCACCTCATTTTCTGCCCGCCATCTGTGCCTCACAGGCATGGAGCGCTTGCTCGGGCAGCCGGCGTTCGGCGCAGCCGACAGCCGGATGATCTAGTGAGTGCTTCAGGCCGCACCCAGGCGACCGAGAATTAGCTGACGGACCCGGGTAGCGTCGGCTCGACCGCGGGTGGCCTTCATGACCGCGCCGACCAGGACCCCGGCGGCCTGGGTCTTGCCGCCGCGCACCTTGTCGGCCACGTCGGGGTGGGCGGCGATGGCGTCATCCACGGCGGCGATCAGGGCGCTGTCGTCGCTCACGATCCCAAGCTGGCGGTCGCGGACGATGTCGTCGGGCGAGCCCTCGCCGGCTATCACGCCATCCAGGACCTGGCGGGCCAGCTGGTCGTTGAGTACGCCGGAGGCGACCAGCTCGCTCACCCGGGCCACCTGCGCCGGGGTGATGCTGAGCGCGGAGAGCTCGACGCCGGCGGCGTTGGCACGCTGGCGGAGCTCGCCGAGCCACCACTTACGGGCGTCGGCCGGCGTGGCGCCGGCGGCCACGGTCCCGGCCACCAGGTCGAGGGCGTCGGCGTGGGCCAGCGCGGCCATGTCCAGGTCGGAGAGGGCCCACTCTGACCGGAGCCGGGCGCGCCGGGCCGAGGGCAGCTCGGGGAGCGAAGTGCGCAGCTCGGCCACCCACTCCGGCGACGGGGCGATCGGCACCAGGTCGGGCTCGGGGAAGTACCGGTAGTCCTGCGCTTCCTCTTTGCTGCGCCCGGCCGTCGTGATCCCGCTGTCCTCGTGGAAGTGCCGGGTCTCCTGCATGACCCGGTGGCCGGCGTCGAGGACGGCCGCCTGCCGCTCGATCTCGTACCGGATGGCCCGCTCGACCGAGCGGAGCGAGTTCACGTTCCTGGTCTCGGTCCGGGTGCCCCAGCGGCCCGACCCGGCCGGGGTCAGCGAGGTGTTCACGTCGGCGCGCAGCGAGCCCTCTTCCATCCGGACATCGGACACGCCGAGCGCGCGCAGCAGATCCCGCAGCTCGGTGACGTAGGAGCGCCCGGCTTGCGGGGCGAGCGCCCCGGTCCCGGGGACCGGCTTGGTGACGATCTCCACCAGCGGGATGCCCGCCCGGTTGTAGTCGACCAGCGAGTAGTCGGCGCCGTGGATCCGCCCGGTCGAGCCGCCTTTGTGCAGCGACTTGCCGGTGTCCTCCTCCAGGTGCACGCGCTCGATCTCGACCCGTACCACGCGGGCCGGCCCGTCGTCTGGCTGGACGTCGACGTCCAGCCAGCCGTCGGTGCACAGCGGCTCGTCGTACTGGGATATCTGGAAGTTCTTCGGCATGTCCGGGTAGAAGTAGTTCTTCCGCGCGAACCGGCACCACGGCGCGATCGTGCAGTTCAGCGCCAGGCCGATCCTGATCGTGAACTCGATCGCCGCGGCGTTGGTCACCGGCAGCGAGCCGGGCAGGCCGAGGCAGACCGGGCAGACCTGGGTGTTGGGCTCGGCGCCGAACGTGGTCGGGCAGCCGCAGAACATCTTGGACCTGGTGCCGAGCTCGACGTGCGTTTCCAGGCCGATCACCGGCTCGTAGCGGGTCAGCGCCTCGTCGAACGGGACCAGCCTGGTAGCGGTCTCAGTCATCGGTCGCGCTCCTCCCCCGGCCCGGCGGCGAGGGCCGGCGCCTCGTCCAGCAGCGGGTGCCCCCATCGCTCGGTCAGCGCGGCCTCGACCGCCGCGCCTACCCGGTAGGCGCGGTCGTCGGCCAGGACCGGCGCCATGACCTGCAGGCCGACCGGAAGCCCGTCGTCCGGGGCCAGCCCGCACGGCACGGACAGCGCGGCGTTCCCGGCCAGGTCGGACGGGATCGTGCACAGGTCGGCCAGGTACATGGCTATCGGATCATCCACCCGCTCGCCGATCTTGAACGCGGTGGTCGGGGTGGACGGCGAAACCAGCACGTCGACCTGCTCGAACGCGGCCTCGAAGTCACGGATCACGAGCGTGCGGACCTGCTGGGCCTTGCCGTAGTAGGCGTCGTAGTAACCGCTGGACAGCGCGTAGGTACCGAGCATGATCCGCCGCTTGACCTCCGCGCCGAATCCCACCTCCCTGGTCAGGGACATGACCTCCTCGGCGCTGCGGGTGCCGTCGTCGCCGACCCGCAGCCCGTACCGCATCGCGTCGAACCGGGCCAGGTTGGACGAGCACTCGCTGGGGGCGATCAGGTAGTACGCGGGCAGGGCGTAGACGAAGTGCGGGCAGGACACCTCGGTGATCTTGGCGCCGAGCGACTCGAGCAACTCGACCGCCTCGCCGAACCTGGTCAGCACCCCCGGCTGGTACCCCTCGCCGCCGAGCTCGGTGACCACGCCGATCCGCATGCCCTCGACGTCCGCCTGCCGCGCCGCGGCCACCACCGGCGGCACCGGCGCGTCGATTGACGTCGAGTCGCAGGGGTCATGCCCGGACATCGCCTCGTGCAGCAGCGCCGCGTCGAGCACGGTCCTGGCCAGCGGCCCCGGCGTGTCAAGCGAGGAGGCGAAGGCGACTACGCCGTACCGGGACGATCCGCCGTAGGTCGGCTTCACCCCCACGATCCCGCAGACCGCCCCGGGCTGGCGGATCGAGCCGCCGGTGTCGGTGCCGATGCCCAGCGGCGCCTCGCACGCGGTCACCGCGGCGGACGAGCCGCCGGACGAGCCGCCCGGGACCCGGGTCAGGTCCCAGGGGTTGCGCGAGGGCCCGAACGCGGAGTTCTCCGTGGACGATCCCATCGCGAACTCGTCCATGTTCGTCTTGCCCAGCACGATCGCGCCGGCCTCGCGTAGCCTGCGGGTGACCGTCGATTCGTACGGCGGCTGCCAGCCGTCCAGGATGCGGGATCCGCAGGTGGTCGGCATGTCGGCGGTCGCGAACACGTCCTTGACCGCGACCGGTACCCCGGCCAGCGGGCCGAGCGGCTGGCCCGCCGCGCGGCGGTCGTCCACCATGCGGGCGGCCGCCAGCGCCAGCTCGGACGGTACGTGCAGGAACGCGTGCACCTGCCCGTCCACGGCCGCGACCCGGTCCAGGTGGGCCCGGGTGACCTCGGTCGCGGACACCTCGCCCGCCGCGATCGCGGACCCCAGCTGCGCGGCGGTCATCCGGGTCAGCTCGGCGGTCATCGTTACTCCTCCGCCAGGATCCTGGGTACCCGGAACCGCTGGTCCTCGACGGCGGGCGCGGCCGCGAGCGCGGCCTCCGCGGTCAGGCATTCGGTCAGCTCGTCCGGGCGGAACACGTTGGTGAGCGGCACCGCGTGCGAGGTCGCCGGGATACCCTCGGCGGTCACCTCCTGGACCCGCGCCACCGCCGAGATGATCACGTCAAGCTGTCCGGCGAAGTGGTCGAGCTCAGCGTCGGTGAGCGCGATCCTGGCCAGCCTGGCCAAGTGGGCTACCTCGTCACGGGTGATGGACATGCAGGCCATCCTAGGTGCCGGCCGGGCTTGGCCCGAACCGGGTTTTGAACGGCCCCGGCCTGGAGGGCCTGGTGCAGCCGCTCGGTCCGGCGGCTGTCGGCGGGAGCCGAACGCCGCCTCCCCGAGTGGCTGCACCTGGCCGGACTGAGTACGTGGCCGACCACAGAGCGGGACGGTCCGCGGGGACGCTATCCCTCGGGAGCGGGGGTGCGGACTGCGTCGGGGCCCTGGTCGAGCAGGATCGCGAAGGCCGCCTCGTCCAGGACTGGGACGCCGAGTTCGACTGCCTTGTCGTGTTTTGAGCCTGCGTTCTCGCCGGCCACTACGAAGTCGGTCTTCTTCGACACCGAGCCGGTGACCTTGCCGCCGCGGGCCCGCACCGCCTCGGTGGCCGAGTCCCGGCTGAAGCTGGCCAGCGAGCCCGTGATCACCAGTGACATCCCGGCCAGCGTCCGGCCCGCCCCCCCAGGACCGCCGGCCGGTCCGTCCTCGGCCAGCCGCACCCCGGCCTGCCGCCACTTGTCCACGATGGCCCGGTGCCAGTCCACCGTGAACCAGTCGATCACCGCGGCCGCGATCGTCGGGCCGACGCCGTCCACGGCGGCCAGGTCGTCCACCGACGCCGCCTCGATCGCGTCCAGCGACCCGAAGTGCGCGGCGAGCGCCCGGGCAGCGGTCGGGCCGACGTGCCTGATCGACAGCGCGACCAGGATCCGCCACAGCGGCCGCGACCGCGCCTCCTCCAGGTTCGCCACCAGCTTGCGCGAGTTGACCGTCAGCGTCCCGGCCTTGTTCACGAAGAACGGCACGGTGGCCAGCCGCTCGTCGGTCAGCGCGAACAGGTCGCCCTCGTCGGTGACCAGGCCGCGGTGCTCCCCCGGGGGGACGACTCCCTCGGACTCCTCCGATCCCAGCAGCGCGACCACCGCCTCGTAGCCGAGCACCTCGATGTCCAGCGCGCCGCGCCCGGCCAGGTGGAACAGCCGCTCGCGCAGCTGGGCGGGACAGGACCGGGTGTTCGGGCAGCGCCAGTCCACCTCCCCCTCCTCGCGGGCCAGCGGGGTGCCGCAGGCCGGGCAGTGGTCGGGGAACACGAACGCATGCTCGGAGCCGTCGCGCAGGTCCGCGACCGGCCCGACCACCTCGGGGATCACGTCGCCGGCCTTGCGCAGCACGACCATGTCGCCGATCAGCACGCCCTTGCGCACCACCTCGTCGGCGTTGTGCAGGGTGGCCCGGTCCACCACGGACCCGGCGACCTTGACCGCCTTCATCACCGCGAACGGGGTGACCCGCCCGGTGCGGCCCACGTTGACCCTGATGTCGAGCAGCCGGGTGGTCACCTCCTCGGGCGGGTACTTGTACGCGATCGCCCAGCGCGGCGCGCGGCTGGTGGAACCCAGCTCGCGCTGCACCGCGATCCGGTCCAGCTTGACCACGACCCCGTCGATCTCGTAGGGCGGGTCGTGCCGGTGCTCGGCGTAGTGGCCGATGTACTCGCGCACCCCGTCCAGGCCGGGGGTGACCTGGTACAAGTCGCTGACCGGCAGCCCCCACGCCCGCATCCGCTCGTACCAGCCGGACTGCGTGTCCGGCCCGCCCCGGGTCGAGCCGACGCCGTGCACGATCAGGTCCAGTGCCCTGGTCGCGGTGATCCGGGGATCCTTCTGCCGCAGCGAGCCCGCGGCGGCGCTGCGCGGGTTGGCGAACGGCGGCTTGCCGGATTCGGTCAGGGCCAGGTTCAGCTCCTCGAACCCGGCCACCGGGTAGAACACCTCGCCGCGCACCTCAAGCGTTTCGGGGAAGCCATCGCCCTTGAGCCGGGCCGGCGCGCTGGCGATCGTGCGGATGTTGGGCGTGACATCCTCGCCGGTGACGCCGTCGCCACGGGTGGCCCCGCGGACCAGCGCGCCGTTGCGGTAGAGCAGCGCCACGGCCAGGCCGTCGATCTTGAGCTCGCACAGGTAGGGCCCCACCGGGCCGGACTCGGCCAGCCGGGTCACCCGTGCGGACCAGTTGTCGAATTCCTCGGCCGAGAACGCGTTGTCCAGGCTGAGCAGCCGGTCGACGTGCGTGACCGCGGTGAACAGCGTGGACACCGGGCCGCCGACCTTCTGCGTGGGCGAGTCGGGGCTGCGTAGCTCGGGATAGCGGTCCTCGATGTCGCGCAGCTCGCGGATCAGCGTGTCGTATTCGGCGTCGGAGATCAGCGGCGAGTCCAGCACGTGGTAGCGGTGCTGGTGCTCGGTCAGCTCCACGCTGAGCGTGGCGGCCCGCTGCCGGACCTCGGTCGGCACGCCGCCCAGCTCGGCGGCTTCCGGTAGCTCCGTCACCCCGCACCCTCCTCGATCATCTCGGGCAGTATCCGGCCTGCCTCGCGGCAGGCGGCGAGCAGCCCGGCGGCCCGCTCGGGCGACGTGCCGGCCAGCCCGCAGGCGGGCGCGATCACCACCTGCTCCGCGCCGCGGGACGGCGGCAGGCCGAGCCGGCGCCACAGGTCGATGACCCGCTTCGCCAGTTGGCCGGCCTCGGGCCGTTCGGAATCCGAGGGTTGAACCGCGCCCGCGAAAATTCCGCTGCCCGCGTCCGCCGCCTCGGCCAGCGGATCCTCGTCCTCCCGGCGGAGCAGGCTGATGTCCAGGTAGATCGCTTGCGCGCCGGCCCGGCTGATGACCCGCAGCGGCGGATGAGCGGCGCAGCAGTGCACGACGCGGTAGGCGCCGGAGGCCGCGAGTACCGCGCCTAGGATGTCGGCGGCCGGACCGGGCTCGACGGCGGCGACCCGGCGCAGGCCGCTGGCGGTGGGGATCGCCCCGTCCAGGACCGCGGGCAGCCGGGGCTCGTCGCACTGCACGAGCAGCGTCGCCCCGGGCACCCGGTTGCGGACGTCGTCGGCGTGCGCCCTGATGCCCTCGGCCAGCGACTGCGTGAGGTCGGCCAGCGCCCCCCGGTCGGCCAGCGCGACCTCCAGGCTGGACGGCAGCTCGAGCGATGCGGCGAGCGTCAGCGGCCCGCAGGCCTGGATCTTGAGCGGGCCCGTGTACCCGGCCGCGGCTTCCTCGAGCGCGTCCAGATCCTGGTCGAGCAGGGCGCGCGCCCGGCGCTGGTCGCGGCCGGGGCGGGCGGCCAGCCGCCAGCCGGCCGGCGTGGTCTCGACCGGCAGCTCGGTGAGCAGCGCGGCGGTGCGCCCGATCAGGTCGGCTCCCGGCCCGCGCGCGGGCAGCTCGGGCAGGTAGGGCAGGTCGGGCAGTTCGTCCAGGACGGTGCGGACGGCGGCGAGCGGGTCGGTGCCGGGCATCGAGCCGGCGCCCGAGGCACTGCCGGCCGGCCAGGGGAAGCGCGGTGCATCGCTGGTCACGCAGCCGAGCCTAGCGACTCCGGCGGACAGCGATGGCCCGCGCCGCGGCGCCGCGGAAGGCCGCGGCCACAGGGTGTCGATGGCACGTTGCCTCCCCGGGAGCGTCGGCGATGGCACATCGACCGTCGCCGGGGCCGGGGCGCCGGCGGGGGCGGGGTCCGGGGTCAGGCCGGGGTAGCTGCGCGCGTGGCGTGGATGGTGCCGGAGCCGAGCACGAGGTCGCCGTCGTAGAGGACGGCGGCCTGGCCCGGGGCCACGGCCCGGGCGGCCTCGTGCAGCCGGATCCGGAGCAGGTCCCCTTCCGGCCACGCGGTCGCCGGGTGCGTCTGGCCGTGCGCGCGCAGCTGGACGGTGCAGTCAAGCGGGGCCCCGGGGGGCGGGCAGCCGGTCCAAACCGGGCGGCTGACCGTGATCTCGTGCACGTCGAGCCGCTCGCGCGGGCCGACCGTCACGGTCCCGCTGGCCGGCTCGATGTCCAGCACGTAGCGGGGCAGGCCGTCGTCGGCGGGGCGGCCGATGCGCAGCCCCTTGCGCTGCCCGATGGTGAACCCGTAGGCACCGTCGTGGCCGCCGACGACGCTGCCGCCGGTGTCCACGATCTGGCCGGGGGCCTGGCCGAGCCTGCCCGCCAGGAACTGCCGGGTGTCCCCGTCCGGGATGAAGCACACGTCGTGGCTGTCCGGCTTGTCGGCCACGGCCAGGCCGCGGGCGGTGGCCTCCTGGCGTACCTGCGCCTTGGTCGAGTCGCCGAGCGGGAACATGGCCCGGCCGAGCTGGCGGGCGGTGAGCACGGCGAGCACGTAGGACTGGTCCTTAGCCGGATCCACGCTGCGCCGCAGCCGGGTGCGGCCTGGATCGCCGTCCAGCCGCGCGTGGTGGCCGGTGCAGACCGCGTCGAAGCCGAGTGCCACGGCGCGGTCGAGCACCGCGGTGAACTTGATCTTCTCGTTGCAGCGCAGGCAGGGATTGGGCGTGCGGCCCGCCGCGTACTCGGCGACGAAGTCGGCCACCACGTCCTGGCTGAAGCGCTCGGCCATGTCCCAGACGTAGAAGGGAATGCCGATGACGTCGGCGGCCCGGCGCGCATCGCGGGCGTCTTCCAGGGTGCAGCATCCCCGGGCACCGGTCCGGTAAGAGCGGGGGTTGGCCGACAGCGCGAGGTGGACGCCGGTCACCTGGTGACCCGCGTCGGCGGCCCGGGCCGCGGCCACGGCCGAGTCGACGCCGCCGGACATGGCAGCGAGCACGCGGAGTTGAGTCATCGCCTACCGAGGGTACGCGGGGATCGCGGCTGCCCCGCCCGGCGCCCGCCGGAGTTGAGGGTGGCGGTCCCGGCGGCGGGCAGAACACACTGAGATAGGGCGATTGCCCGCGACGTGAGGAGGAGGTGCGAGGTGGCTCAGAAGCGGATCCTCGGCATCGTGCTGGCGGGCGGGGCGGGAACCCGGCTGGCCCCGCTGACCGACGACCGGGCCAAGCCCGCCGTCCCCTTCGGCGGCCTGTACCGGCTGGTCGACTTCGCACTATCCAACCTGGCCAACGCGGGCACCCTGCGGATCGCCGTGCTGACCCAGTACAAGAGCCACAGCCTGGACCGGCATATCAGCCTGACCTGGCGGATGAGCACGCTGCTCGGCAACTTCGTGACTCCGGTCCCGGCGCAGCAGCGGCTCGGGCCGCATTGGTACACCGGCTCCGCGGACGCGATCCACCAATCGCTCAACCTCATCTACGACGACGAGCCCGACCTGGTGATCGTCTTCGGCGCCGATCACGTCTACCGGATGGATCCACGGCAGATGGTCGACCAGCACGTGGCCGCGGGAGCGGGCCTGACCGTGGCGGCGATTCCGGTGCCGCGCGCCGAGGCCACCGCGTTCGGCGTGATCCAGACCGCGCAGGACGGCCGGTCGATCGAGGCGTTCCTGGAAAAGCCCGCCGATCCGCCGGCCATGCCCGGCCACCCCGACCAGGCCTACGCGTCGATGGGCAACTACCTATTCACGACCGACGTCCTGGTCGACGCGCTGCGCAAGGACGCGGCGGACGCGGAGAGCAGGCACGACATGGGCGGCGACATCGTCCCGATGCTGGTCGGGCAGCGCGCCGCGCAGGTATACAACTTCCTGGACAACGAGGTGCCGGGCGCCACCGAACGCGACGCCGGATACTGGCGCGACGTCGGGACCCTGGACTCCTACTTCGACGCGCACATGGATCTGTGTGCTGTCCACCCGGTTTTCAACCTGTACAACAACCGGTGGCCGATCCTCACCCAGGCGCCGTCGCTGCCGCCGGCGAAGTTCGTCCACAACGACGGCGACGGCCGGATGGGCCGGGCGCTCGACAGCCTGGTCAGCAACGGCGTGATCGTGTCCGGAAGCCTGGTCCGCGAGTCGGTGCTGTCGCCCGGCGTCCGGGTGGAGAACTGGGCCACGGTGGAACGCTCGGTGGTGATGCACAACACCCGGATCGGGCCGCGCGCGGTGGTCAGGAACGCGATCCTGGACAAGAACGTGATCGTGCCGGAGGGGGTGGAGGTCGGCGTGGACAAGCAGCACGACAGGGCCCGCGGCTTCGTGGTCTCCGACGGCGGGGTCACCGTGGTCGGCAAGGGTCAGCTGGTCACGCGGTGACCGCCGAGCGCGGCGGCGGCCGGATGCGGGTGGCCCTGCTGACCAGGGAGTACCCGCCCGAGGTGTACGGCGGGGCCGGGGTGCACGTGGAGTACCTGGCCCGGGAGCTGGCCGGCCTGGTGGACCTGACCGTGCACTGCCAGGGCGCGGACCGGCCCGAGGCGGTGGCGCACCGGCCGTGGCCGCTGCTGGACGGGGCGAACCCCGCGCTGCGCACGATCTCCGCCGACCTCTCGATGACCGCGGCGGTCGGCGGAGCCGACCTCGTGCACTCGCACACCTGGTACGCGAACCTGGCCGGCCACCTGGCCGGGCTGCTCTACGGGGTGCCGCACGTGGTCACCATGCACTCGCTGGAACCGCTGCGGCCGTGGAAGGCCGAGCAGCTCGGCGGCGGGTACGCACTGTCTTCGTGGTGCGAGCGCACCGCGGTGGAGGGCGCGGCCGCCGTGGTGGCGGTGTCGGACGGCATGCGCGCGGACGTGCTGGCCGCCTACCCGGCCGTGCCCCCCGGACGGGTCCGGGTGATCCGCAACGGCATCGACACCCGCGAGTACGCGCCGGACCCCGGCACCGACGTGCTGGCCAAGTACGGCGTGGATCCCGGCAGGCCCTATGTCATCTTCGTCGGCCGGGTCACCAGGCAGAAAGGGCTGCCCGTGCTGCTGCGCGCGGCGGCCCGGCTCGACCCCGGCGCCCAGCTCGTGCTCTGCGCCGGGCAGGCGGATACCCCCGAGCTGGCGGCCGAGGTGGACGGCCTGGTCAGCCGGCTCACCGCGACCAGGTCCGGGGTGCGGCTGATCTCCGGCATGCTGGCCAAGCGCGAGGTCATCCAGCTGCTCTCGCACGCCAGGGTGTTCGCCTGCCCGTCGGTGTACGAGCCGCTCGGCATCGTGAACCTGGAGGCGATGGCGTGCGGCGCCGCGGTCGTGGCGTCCCGGGTGGGCGGCATCCCCGAGGTCGTGGCGGGCGGCGAGACCGGCCTGCTGGTGCCGCCGGACGACCCGGACGCGCTCGCCGCCGCGCTCAACGCGCTGCTGCGCGACCGGGACCGGGCGGCGGCGATGGGCACGCGGGGCCGCGCCCGCGCCGCCGCCGAGTTCGACTGGACCGCGATCGCGGCGCAGACCGTCGCGCTCTACCGCGAGCTGGCGGGCTGATCCGCGCGGGGCAGGAAGCCTGACCGCTGCCAGATCGCTCGGGCCCGGCCGTCGAGGAACCCGACCTGGTCGAAGGCGGCCATGGACTTGCGGGAGGCCCACTGCAGGACCGCCTGGCGGTGCGGGCTGGCGGCGGCTTCGCGCCGGGCGAGCTCGGGATCGAGGCCGACCGCCGCGTAGCCGGACGGGTGCATGAGGTTCCGCAGGATGATCGCGGACATCCCCCAGGCCAGCCTGGCCGCGGTGAGCTTGCGCTTGATGGCCGAGCTGGCGGCCGCCTGGCGCTTGAGCTCCTCGCGCGCGTACTTGATGTGCCGGGCCTCCTCGATCACGTGAATCCGGCTCACCTGGCGGACCAGCGGCTGGATCCGCTCGTCGGGGAAGGTGATGCGCTGGATCGCGTCGGTGAACTCCTCGATCACGAGCGCCGCGGCGAACATCAGCATCGGGTCGTGGATCGCGCCGAGCACCTTGAGCAGGTGGAACTCGGGAGCCCGCGGCCGATGGGTACGCAGCCCGAAGGTCCGCACCATCCGGCCGAACATGACGGAGTGCCGGCATTCGTCGGCCAGCTCGGTCAGCGCGTAGGCGACGTGGTTGCTGTCGAACCGGTTCCGGTAGGAGTGCTGGACGAGGATCTGCATGAGCAGCAGCTCCGACCAGATGCCGAACGATGCCAGGCTCGCCGTCTCCTGCTTGGTCAGCTCGACGCGCTGGTCGTCGGTGAGCCGGTCCCACAGCGGCGTCTCGTACAGCGAGACCACCTCCGGCGGCGCGTAGAGCAGGCCCGCAGCCGGCGGCGCATCCCAGTCCACGTCCACGTCCGGATCGAAGGAGTGCTTGCGCGACGCCCCGATCAGTCGCTCGGCGGTCAGCTCCCGGTCGGTCAGCGCGATCGTGTGATCGCCGTCCCGGCAGCGGATCACGGCCGTGCGCGCGTCGGCCAGGGCGGTCATGCCACGGCTCCTTCCAGGTGGAAGTCCGCGGCCTTGGCCCGGCGCATGCGCAGCCAGAAGCTCAGCGTGGAGGCCGGCCAGAGCGCGCGGTTGATCCCTTCGGCGTCGAGGTACCAGCTGACGCAGCCGCCCTTCAGCCAGACCGAGCCGCTGGACTTCTCCTGCACCCACTCGTTGAAGCGCTGCTGGGCCTGCGGCCTGACCTCGATCGAGCGCGCCTGCGACCTGGCCACCAGCCGCAGGCAGCTCATGATGTAGCGGACCTGGGCTTCGATCATGAAGATGATCGAGTTATGGCCGAGCCCGGTGTTGGGCCCGACCAGGAAGAACAGGTTGGGGAAGCCGGCCACGGTGGTACCCAGGTGGGCGGTTATCCCGTCTCGCCAGGCGTCGGCGAGCTTGAGCCCGTCCTTGCCGACGATGTGAATCCTGGACATGGCGTCCACGACGTGGAACCCGGTGCCGAAGATGATCGCGTCCGTCTCGACCTCGCGGCCGTCCCTGGTGAGGATCGAGTGCTCGCGGATCTCGGCGATGCCGGCGGTCTCCAGGTCCACGTTGGGCCGGTTGAACGCGGGGTAATAGTCGCTGGAAACCAGCGTGCGCTTGCAGCCGAGCGTGTAGCGGGGGGTGAGCTTGCCGCGCAGCCCCGGGTCATTCACCTGGCGCGCGATGTGCCCGCGGGCCAGCCGCTCCGCCGCGCCGATCAGCTTCGGGTGCTCGAAGCCGAGAACGAGGCTCTCCTGCAGCCAGTAGATCATGTAGCGGTGCGCGAGCCTGGACGGCGGGATTGCCTGGAACCTGCGCTTCTGCGCCTCGGTGAACGGCCGGTCGGGTCGCGGCACGATCCACGGCGCGGTCCGCTGGAAGACGGTGAGCCGCGAGGTCCGCGCCGCGATCTGGGGCACGAACTGGATCGCCGACGCTCCGGTGCCGATCACCGCGACCCGCTTGCCGGTCAGGTCGTAGTCGTGGTCCCAGCCCGCGGAGTGGAACGCCTTACCCTCGAACCGCTCCAGCCCGGGCAGCTCGGGGACGTTCGGCACGTGCAGCGGCCCCTGCCCGATCACCACCGCCCGGCCGCGCACCAGGCTGCCGTCCGCGATGCTGACCTGCCAGGTGGCCCGCTGCTCGTCGTACTCCGCACCGGTCATCTCGGCGCCGAACCTGATGTGCGGCCGGATCCCGTACTTGTCCACGCAGTGCTCGATGTATCCGAGGATCTCGTGCCACGGCGCGAACTCGCGGCTCCAGTCGGCCTTCGGCTCGAAGGAGTACGAATACAGGTGGGACCTGATATCGCAGGCGCAGCCGGGATAGGTGTTCTCCCGCCAGGTGCCGCCGACCCGGTCGGCCTTTTCCAGGATCACGAAGTTCTCCACGCCGGCCCGCTTCAGCGCGATTGCCATGCCGATGCCGGCGAAGCCCGTGCCCACGATCACGACCGCGTGCGTGCGCTGGTGGCCGACGTGGCCCTCGGTGCCGGCGGGCTGGCCCATGACGATGCTCCTCTGGCGGCTACGAGTTACGGTACCAGTACGGTTGAAACATAAGATACATTTCTTGCATACTTGTATCAAGGCGTAGGGTCGGACTCGTCTTATCCGGATATCCGGTCCGGCGGGTCAGCCGGGAACCAGGGCGGCCCGGCGCGTCCGGGCGGAAGGCTGAAGATGGTCATCGACCTGCTGCGCATGGCGCAGGCACCCGATCGCGACGAGGACCCCGATGCGGTGACCGAGCGAATCCTGGACGCGGCGCTCGGCCAGTTCGAGGACTTCGGGCTGCGCCGGTCCACGATGGAAGACATCGCCCGGCGCTGCGGGCTGTCCCGGATCACGATCTACCGCAGGTTCCCCAAGAAGGAGAACCTCATCGAGGCGGTCGTGCTGCGCGAGCTGAGGAACTTCCTGGGCGACCTGGGCAGCGTGGGGGGGGCCTGCGCCACGCCCGAGGACCGCATGATCGAGCGGGTCGCCTTCGCGCTCCAGTACCTGCGCCGCCACCCGCTGCTGTGCCGGCTGCTGCGGACCGAGCCCGAGGCGATCCTGCCGTCCCTGACCGTGAACGGCGGCGCGGTGGTGGATCTGGCCCGCGAGCACAGCGCGGCGCTCATCCGCCGGGATCTGTTCGGGACGCAGGCGCCGCCCGCCGAGGCCGAGCGGCGCATCCAGACCGTCGCCGAGCTTGGCGTCCGGATCGTGCTGTCGTTCATACTCACCCCGTCCAGCGCCATCCCGATGGACACGCCGGAGGATGCCCGGGCCTTCGCCCGGGATCTGATCGCCCCCCTGCACCTGGCCCTGCTCAGCGAGAGGGCGCGTTCCGCAGCCGGCTCATAACCGGCCAGCCCCGTCAGCGGCACGCATGTCGCGGCACGCCGGTCAGCGGGCCGCGCGCCGGGCGCGCTCGACGGCCTCGCCGATCACCGCGCCCACGGCGTCCACGTCCGCCTGGGTCGAGGTACGCCCGAGCGAGAACCGGAGCGAGCCGCGGGCCCGCGCCTCGCCCGCGCCCATGGCGAGCAGCACATGGCTGGGCTCGGCCACCCCCGCCGTGCAGGCCGAGCCGGTCGAGCAGGCGATCCCCTTGGCGTCGAGCAGCATGAGCAGCGCGTCACCCTCGCAGCCGGGGAAGGAGAAGTGGACGTTGCCTGGCAGCCGCTCGGGCCCCGGCGGCGGGCCGTTGAGCACCGCGTCGGGCACGGCCGCCCGTACCTGCCCGATCAGCTCGGCGGCCAGCGCGGCCAGCCTGCGGGCCTCGTCGCCGATCTGCTTAGACTTCAGCGCGACCGCGGTCGCGAACGCGCTGATGGCCGGGGTGTCCAGCGTGCCCGACCTGATGTCCCGCTCCTGGCCGCCGCCGTGCAGCACGGGCACCGGCTCGGCCTGCCGGGTGAGCAGCAGCGCGCCCACGCCGACGGGGCCACCGAGCTTGTGCCCGCTGATGCTGAGGGCGTCGGCCCCGGACGCGGCGAAGTCCACCGGCAGCTGCGCGGCGGCCTGCACCGCGTCGCTGTGGAACGGGATCCCGTGTCCGCGGGCCACGGCCGCCAGCTCGCGCACCGGCTCGACCGTGCCCACCTCGTTGTTCGCCCACATGATGCTGACCAGGGCCACGCCGCCGGGATCGGTCTCGATGGCCGCGCGCAAGGCGTCCGGACTGACCCGCCCGGCGCCATCGACCGGCAGCCAGCCAGCCTCGGCTCCCTCGTGATCGGCCAGCCAGTGCACGCTGTCCAGCACGGCGTGGTGCTCGATGGGCGTGGTCAGTACCCGGCGGCGGCCGGCCCGGCCGTCCCGCCGGGCCCAGTACATCCCCTTGACCGCGAGGTTGTCCGCCTCGGTGCCGCCGCTGGTGAAGATCACCTCGCTCGGGCGGGCACCGTAGGCCTCGGCGATCTGCTCGCGCGACTCCTCGACCACCCGGCGGGCCCGGCGCCCGGCGTTGTGCAGCGAGGACGGATTACCGAGCCGGGCCAGTTCCGCGGCCATCGTGTCGAGCACCTCGGGCAGCAGCGGCGTCGTAGCCGCATGATCCAGGTACGCCAGGCACCCTGATCCCGGGGCCGCTGCCCCTGTCCCGCCGTCGAGATACCCCATGACGCGCTCAGCCTACCGGGGAGCCGCGGTTGCCTCCCCGGTCGTCAGGCTGCCCGCCTCCGGTCCTCAGCCCTGGCCGCGCCGGCCGATCTCCTCGACGAGCTGCGGCACCACGGCGAACAGATCCCCCACCACGCCGAAGTCGGCCAGCTCGAAGATCGGCGCCTCCGGATCCTTGTTGATCACCATGATCGTCTTGGAGGTCTGCATGCCGGCCCGGTGCTGGATCGCGCCGGAGATGCCGACCGCGAGATAGAGCTGGGGTGCGACGGTCTTGCCGGTCTGGCCCACCTGGAACTGGTGTGGGTACCAGCCCGCGTCGGTCGCGGCGCGGGAGGCCCCCACGGCCGCGCCGAGCGAATCAGCCAGCTGCTCGATGAGCGCGAAGTGCTCGGCGCTGCCCACTCCCCGGCCGCCGGACACCACGATGGACGCCTCGGTGAGCTCGGGCCGCTCGCTTCGCTTCTGCTCCACCCGCTCGGTGACCCGGGCGGCCTTGGCGGTGTCGCTGAGCGGCACGTCGAGCGGGACGACCTCGGCCGCGCCCGGCTCGGGCGCGGGCTCCGGGGTCACCGAGTTGGGCCGGACCGCGATGATCGGAGTCCCGGTCCGCACCCGGGAGTGGACCACGATCGACCCGCCGAAGATGGACTGCTCGGCGACCAGGCCGTCGCCCAGATCCAGCGCGTCGGTGATCACGCCCGACCCCGTCTTCACCGCCACCCGGGCGGCGATCTCCTTGCCCTCCGCGGTGCCCGCGACGAGCACCGCGGAAGGCGACGTCCGCGCGACCGCCGCGGCGAGCGCCTCGGCCTTGGGCGCGGCCACGTACTCGTCGAACTCGCCGCCGTCGGCGACGTATACCCGGGCCGCGCCGAACTCGGCCAGCCGGTCCCGGCCGGCCGCGGCATCGGGTCCGGTCCAGACCACGGCCGGCTCACCGTGCCGGCGGGCCAGGGTCAGCAGCTCGTTGGTGACCTTCTTAACCTCACCGCCGGCGTGCTCGGCGAATACCAGCACCTCAGCCATGCCCGCGTGCTCCTCCCGGGAGTCTGTTGTCCGGCCGCATCTCAGATGAACTTCTGCGCCGCGAGGAACTCGGCCGCCTTGACGCCGCCGTCACCGTCATCCTTCACGATCGTGCCCGCGGCCCGAGGTGGACGCTGCGCGAAGTCGACCACCTCGGTCGCCGCCGCGGCCAGGCCGACCTGCGAGGCGTCGACGCCCAGGTCGGCGAGGCTCAGCGTCTCCACCGGCTTCTTCTTCGCGGCCATGATGCCCTTGAACGAGGGGTACCGCGGCTCGTTGATCTTCTCGACCACGCTCACCACCGCGGGCAGGGACGCCTCGACCTTGTCGTAGCCGTAGTCGGTCTGGCGCTGGATCCTGATCGCCGGGCCGTCGATCTCCACCTGGCCGGCCAGCGACATCTGCGGCACGCCGAGCCGCTCGGAGAGCATGGCCGCGAGCACGCCCATCCTGGCGTCGGTCGATTCCGATCCGAGAATGACCAGGTCGAACCCGATCCTGGTCAGGGCCTGCGCAATGACCTGGGAAGTGGCCAGCGCGTCGGAGCCGGCCAGGCCGTCGTCGAGCACGTGCACGGCCTGGTCGCAGCCCATCGACAGCGCCTTGCGGATCGACTCGGCCGCCTTCTGCGGGCCCATGGACAAGATCGTCACCTCGCCGCCGTGTGCCTCGGCGATCAGCAGCGCCTCCTCGATCGCGTACTCGTCGAGTTCGTTGATGAGGCCGTCCACGCTCTCCCGGTCGAGAGTGGAATCGTCCGGCTTGAGCTTGCGTTCCATCCCGGTGTCCGGGACCTGCTTGACGCACACGACGATGTTCATGGCCGGTGACCGACCTCCCCTGAATCCAGTCTTGTCTCGCGCTCTGTCATGTTACCCACGAGTAGCAAATTCGGCGACTACCCGCTAGCCCGCTCGGCGGCCTCCACCACGGTAACCAGCAGCATCGCCCTGGTCATCGGCCCCACGCCGCCGGGCATGGGGGCGAGCCACCCGGCCACTTCGGCCACGCCGGGATCGGCGTCACCAACCAGGCCCGCGTCGGTCCTGGTGATGCCCACGTCCAGCACCGCCGCGCCGGGCCTGATCATGTCGGGGGCCAGCAACCCGGGGCGCCCGGCCGCCGTCACCACCACGTCGGCGTTCCTGGTGTGCGCGGCGAGATCCTTGGTCCCGGTGTGGCACGACGTGACCGTCGCGTTCTCGCTGCGCCGGGTGAGCAGCAGGCCGAGCGGGCGGCCGACGGTGATCCCGCGGCCGATCACGGTGACGTCGGCGCCGTCGATCGGCACGTCGTACCTGCGCATGAGCTCGACGATCCCGCGCGGCGTGTTCGGCAGCGTGCCCGGCTCGCCGAGCACCAGCTTGCCCAGGTTGATCGGGTGCAGCCCGTCGGCGTCCTTGGCCGGGTCCACCCGGTTCAGCACCCGCTGCGCGTCGAGGTGGGCGGGCAGCGGCAGCTGCACCAGGTAGCCGGTGCAGACGGGGTCGGCATTCAGCTCGTCCACCGCCTCCTCCACCTGCCCCTGGGTGGCGTCGGCGGGCAGGTCCCTGCGGATGCTGGTGATCCCGACCTGGGCCGAGTCTCGGTGCTTGCCGTTGACGTACGCGTGGCTGCCGGGGTCGTCGCCGACCAGGATCGTGCCCAGGCCGGGGACCACGCCCCGCGCGGCCAGTGCCGCGACCCGCTGCTTGAGGTCGGCGCGGATATCGGCGGCGACGGCCCTGCCGTCGAGGATGCGAGCAGTCATGGCGGTCCTCATTCTGCCCGACGGCCCGGCCGCGCCGTCGGCGCACCCCAGACGTGCTCCGATCTTCACATTGACGGCTGGGCCAGTAGAGTCAGAAGGTGGCTGGTCGGCGTCCCCGGGCTGGCAGGGGGTCAGCGCGATCAGGTCCGGCGCCGGACACGCGCTGGGCCCGGTCGGCCACAACGCGGCCGCCAAGCGCACCCGGCGCGCCCAGTCCCCCCGGTACGCCCAGCCCGTTCGCCCCGGCCGGCCGGCCCGGCGACCAGGCCGGCCAGGACATCGTGGACCGGCCTGACATCCTCGAACGCGCCCCGGGACGGTGGTCGCCGTCCCGCCTGGGGAGCCCGCCCCGCCTGGGAAGCCCGCCCCGGCTGGGGAGCCCGCCCCGGCTGGGGAGCCCGCCGCGCCGGCTGCCGGCGCTGATCGCGGTCCTGGTGCTGGCCGGCGGCGTGACCGCATTCGTCGCGGGCGGGCTGGGGCATGGCCAAGCGCACCCCAGCCACGCGAATGCCCAGGTCGCCGCGCTGCCCAGCGCGTGCACCTACCTCATCGGCCCGGTCAACCCGGCCCTGGCCAACGGCAGGCACGAGCCCCGGCAAGACGCCGGCTGCGCCAGTCGCGGGGCCCGTCAGGCCGCCGCAGCGCGCGTCACGTGCGGCTACATCATCGGCCCGATCGCCGGGGCGGCCCCGGCCAACGGCACATTCAAGAGGCTGAAGGGCGTCGGCTGCGCACCGCCGGGGACTGGCCAGGCCGACGCGGGCGGGCCTGGCCCCGGCTCGTCCTCCATCTGCGTGGCGCTGCACGTCCAGGCCCGGCACCCGGCGTCGCAGTTCGGCGTCCGCCACCGCTGTTATCCCGGCCTGGCCTGACGGCCCGGCGGGCAGCCATGACGCATCGCGAGCAGCCGGGGCCACCGGGCCGAGACGTCCTGGAACGCGCGCCGGGACGATGGTCCCTGTCCCGGCTGGCCGGCCTGCCGCGCTGGCTGCTGGCGATGGCCGCGGCCGCGCTGCTGGCCGGCGGGGGCGCCGTGCTCGCCGCCGGCCAGGGCGGCCACGGGGGGCCGGGCGCCGGACGGCCTATCGCGCCGGTTGCGCAGGCCGCCGAGCCCGGTGCGTGCAGCAGCTTCGTCAACCTGACCAGCTTCCGCATCTTCCCCCGTTACCGGCTCGTCTTCGGCGACGTCGCCATGCCGCCCGGCCGACTGCCGCCGCTGGGCCGGAGCGGGCGTACGGCGTGGCCGTACGGCGAGAAGACGGGGTTCCAGTTCCACGGCGGCGGCCCGCCAGTCACGATCACGGTGCCGCAAGCCTGGCGGGATCGCGTCGCGGTGTTCGGGGTCACCAGCCGACCGCTCGGATTCGCCAGCACGGTGCGCATACCCAGCTGTCCTCCCCGCAGCGCCTGGGACACCTACGTGTCGGCTTTCTACACTCGCTCGCGCACGGCCTGCGTGCCGCTCCAGGTGCAGGTCAAACACGAGACCGTCATGCTCTGGTTTGGCCTGGGGCGCCGCTGCCGGGCCGGCGCCCGGTGAAAGAAGCGGCCTGCGGACCGACGCTCAGTGATAGAAGTGGCGTACGCCGGTGAGGTAGAGGGTGAGCCCCGCCGCCTGCGCGGCGCTCACCGACAGCTCGTCGCGGATCGACCCGCCGGGCTGTACGACCGCGCGTACGCCCCCCTCGATCAGCACCTCGAGCCCGTCGGGGAACGGGAAATACGCGTCGCTCGCCGCGACCGCCCCGCGGGCCCGCCCGCCCGCGCGCGCCACCGCCAGCCGGGACGAGTCGACCCGGTTGACCTGGCCCATGCCGATCCCGACGCTGGCGCCCCCCGACGCGATCAGGATCGCGTTGGACTTCACCGAGCGGCAGGCTCGCCAGGCGAACGCGAGATCGGCCAGCACGTCAGCGGTGGCCGGGTCGCCGGCCGCCAGCTCCCAGCGGGCCGGGTCGTCGCCGGGGGCGTCGAGGCGGTCCGGCGTCTGGAGCAGGAGGCCGCCGTCGATCCTGCGCCACTCGGCGCCCCCATCGGCCGGGGCCGGGCAGCGCAGCAGCCGCAGGTTCTTGCGGCCGGCCAGGATTTCCAGGGCCTCGGGCTCGAACCCCGGCGCGACCACGACCTCGGTGAACACGCCGGAGATCTGGCTGGCCAGCTCGGCCGTCACGGCCGCGTTCACCGCGATCACGCCGCCGAACGCGGACTCGGGGTCACAGGCGTGCGCCTTGCGGTGGGCGTCGGCCGGATCCGCGCCCACGGCGATGCCGCACGGGTTGGAATGCTTGATGATCGCCACGCAGGGCTGCGCGAAGTCGAAGGCCGCGCGGCGGGCCGCGGCTGCGTCCACGTAATTGTTGTAGGACATCGGCTTGCCCTGCAACTGCTCGGCGCCGGCGATGCCCGCGGCCTGCGGCGCCGCGCCGGACCGGAGGTAGAGCGCCGCCTGCTGGTGCGGGTTCTCCCCGTAGCGGAGGACGTCCCGGCGTGACCAGGCCGCGGCGAGCATATCGGGCCAGCCGGTCGCCGCGGCCTGCTCGTCGGGTGCGTACTCGGAGGCAAACCAGGACGCGACCGCCACGTCGTAGGCCGCGGTACGGGCGAACGCGCGGGCGGCCAGCCGACGGCGCTGCGCCAGCGTGAATCCGCCGGCCTCGATCGCGTCCAGCACCTGCCCGTACTGCGCGGGCTCGGTGATCACCGCGACGCTCGCGTGGTTCTTCGCCGCCGCCCTGACCATGGCCGGACCGCCGATGTCGATCTGCTCGACGCAGTCGCCCGGCGCGGCACCCGAAGCCACCGTGGCCTCGAACGGGTAAAGGCCGGAGACGAGCATCCCGAACGGCGCCACGCCGAGCTCGTCCAGCTGGCGCCGGTGCTGTGGCTGGGTCAGGTCGGCGAGCAGGCCAGCGTGCACGGCCGGGTGCAGTGTCTTCACCCGGCCGTCCAGGCACTCGGGGAACCCGGTGAGGTCCTCGACCCTGGTGACCGGCAGGCCCGCCGCGGTGACCGCGGCCGCGGTGCTGCCGGTGGACACGATCTCGATGCCCGCGTCGTGCAGGCCACGGGCCAGTTCGGCCAGGCCGGCCTTGTCGTGCACGCTGACCAGCGCCCGGCGGATCGGCAGCCGGCCGCCCTGTCCCGGGCCGTCGCTCGCGCCTGGCGTGGTCACCGGCCGAACCTCACTTTCCTGCCGTGGACGGACCAGCCCTCGCGGACCATCCGGCCGACGGTCTGCACCAGCAGCGCGCGCTCGGTGACCTTGATCCGCTCGTGCAGGGAGGCCTCGTCGTCGTCGTCGAGTACCGGCACGCACTGCTGCGCGATGACCGGCCCGTCGTCCACCCCGGCGTCGACCAGGAAGATCGTGCAGCCGGACACCTTAACTCCGTACCGCAGGGCATCCCGCACGCCGTGCATGCCGGGGAACGACGGTAGCAGCGCGGGGTGGCTGTTGATGAACCGGCCGCCGAAGGCGGCCAGGAAGTCCGGCCCGACGAGCTTCATGAAGCCGGCCGATATCACCAGGTCGGGTCGGTGAGTGGCGCATGAGCCCGCGAGTGCGCGATCCCATGCCGTCCGTTCGGAAAAATCCTTGACCCGGTGCGTGAAAGTGGGGATGCCGCGGCTGTGAGCCCGGTCCAGCGCGGCGCAGCTGTCCCGGTCGGCGCCGACCGCCACCACCTGGGCGCCATAGGACTCGTCCGCGCACGCGTCGAGCAGGGCCTGCAGGTTGGTGCCTGCGCCGGAGGCGAGCACGACCAGGCGACTGGGCATGCGTCATTGTCCCCCGCCGCAGCGCGCGCCCGCACCAACGGCGGCCGGCGCCGGGCGTTCTCAGCCCTGCCTGGGGACGCCGGGGAACACGCACCGGCGCTGGCACGCCGCCTTCTGGCGGGTGACGTTGAACCTGGCCCCGATCGCGGTGCCCTCGTGGTCCAGCGTGACCTTCACCGGGTTGAACAGCCCGTAGTCATGGCAACGGAGGTTTCCGAAGGACATCGACAGCCGGTTGGCCATGAACGTCAGCAAGTTGTCACCCACCGACGGCACCGGGGTCGGGCCGGTCCTCAGCAGTGCCCGGTACTGCTTCAGGAACCGGGTCTGGATGTCCACCAGGTTCTGGCAGTACTTCGGCGGGCTGCTGCTGGCGTTGCCGGAGGCGGAGATCGGATCCTGGCCTACGTTGAACCGGTACAGGTTGGTCTTCTCCGCGCTGAACGTGCCGCCGACCATCACCATCGGGTCGTTCTCCGGCACCAGGGCGACGGGCGGCCGCTGGTACCTGGCCGCGGCCAGCTCGTCCAGGGCCTGCGAGGTGCCCGGCCGGCCGCCTCGCGATAGGTCGGGCGCCCGGAACGGGGTGCAGCCCAGCGCCGGGTCCAGGAACGCGTCGAGCAGCTCGTTGTCGCTGCCATTGTTGATCTTCACCGAGCGCGGCAGGCGGCCCTGGTTGGCCGCGTTGAACTGGGCGGTCCGGCCCCTCGGGGCGAGCAGGTAGGTCGTGGTCACGTTGTCGCTCTGATCCTGGTCCACGACGTCGAAGCTGCGCGTGGTCGGGCACTCATGGCCGGTCTTGGGCGAAACGCCGATCCTCGGCACGACCAGCCTGCCCGCGCCTTCGGCCCGGAGTGCGGCCGCGAAGAAGCGGGTTCCGTTGCAGAACGACACCTGGGTGAAGATCGAATGCCGCAGCCCGTTGACGCACCGGCCCTGCCGCAGCGCCTGGCGGGTCGCTCCCACCTGGGTGAGGTTGGTGCCGTTGAACCCGAAGTCGATCGTGACCACGGCGTGCGCAGGCAGCTTGGGCACGATCGGGGTGACAGCCGGCCGCGTGCCTTCGGTGATCACCAACGGCTCGTACACGCGCAGTGCCCCGGTGGCCGGGTTCAGGATCGTCGCCTGCACGAACGCGCCCAGGTTCGCCGCGTTGGCCATCGTGCACCCGGAACGGGCGGGCGCCAGCCCGTGCGGCCCGGTGAGCCGGTACGGGGCGGCGAGGCCGCGGGCGCTCAGCGGGCTAGCCGGCACGATGATGCGGCAGGATACGTTTCCCGGGGTCCGGATCGGCCTGGTCCCGTGAGCCGGCCTGGGGCCGGAGACGTTCGCCGAGTCCCGGACGCCGCCCGGGCGCGGGGCAATCATCGCCACCAGCAGCAGCCCGGCCACCGCCAAGGCTGCGAACCAGCCGACCCACGAGGAGCGGGGCCGGAGCGGCGGCGCAAGCCAGTGCCTGCGATGGCGGCCAGAAGCAGTTGTCCGTGACGACACGACATTTCTCCCCGTTTTGGGTACCGCTCCCAGCCGAAAACAGTAGCCCCACCGTGATCTAGAAGATGTCGTTTCGAGATATGTGCTTGAGGAAAGAATGCGCTGCCCCTGGATACTGGCGATTGGGGCCGCATTCAGCGCTGCGGTCACCGTGCCCGATGGCAGCCTCAGGCCGGAGGTTCGAGAGGAACGGGCCACGGCGTGGCCGCGTCGGGCGGCCGGTCAGGCGGCTGCTCCCCATTTTCGTCGTCCGCCCAGGGGTTGACGTAGATCCGGTGCCCGGCGGGCTCGGTGGCGGGCTGAGGCGGCTCGCCCGGGACGGCGCGGCCGCGGGCCCGCCTGCGCCGGATCAGCAGCCAGTTCGCGATGCCAGCGGTGATCGCCGCGGCAATTCCGATCTCCAGCGTGGCGACGAGCGCGACCTGCCATCCGGATGGCCCGATGGCGGCGAGCCGGCCGGTGCCCAGCGGGCCGCCGGAGAACACCGCGAGCGCGCCGGTCACGCACCCGGCCGCCGCGCCGGCGGCGAGCCCCCACAGCGGGGCAGCCTCGATGGTGGGGCTCGGCGCGGTCCGCACCGTCAGCAGCCCGCCGAACACCCCGGCCAGGTACGGGATGGCCAGCAGGGCCAGCGAGACCGGCCCGGGTTCCCCGGTGTGCGGCCCCGGCGCTGCCGTGGGGAGCCCAGCGAGCATCGGGAACAGCGGCAGCGGGCCGACCACCGAGCCCGCCGGGGCCACGATGGTGCCAGCGCCGAAGGCGAATCCGGGCCCGATGACGTAGGCCATGGCCCAGACGACCGCGTTGGGCAGGTAGGCCAGGCCGGCCAGCAACAGCAGCGCAGAGCCGATCGGGCCGGGCGACAGCTCATCGCTGGTCAGCCGGAATCCGCTGGCGTGGCCGAGCAGTGAGATGCCGGCCAGCAGGGCCCCGGTCGCGGCCAGGACCCCCAGGGCGCCGGCCGCGCCGACCACGAGGCAGCGGAGCCGGTCGGGGAGCAGCGCGATCAGCCGGCCCCAGGGGGCTAGCGCTCGCGCGCCGCCCAGTCCGCCTGCCACCAGCGCGAGCAGGAACCCGGCTCCAGCCGCCTGGGCCGGCGACGGCGCCGACAGCGCGGTCCGGCTGGCGACCGCGAGCGCGCCGGCGAGCAGGCCGTAGGGCAGTGCCAGGGCCAGGGCCGCGTAGCCGACGTGGCGCAGCCTTTCCACCTGGCCGGTGCGCACCACCCACCGGCCGGAGCGCCAGAGGAGCGCGCCGGGCAGCAGCACCAGCCCAAGCGGAAGCAGCCCGACCCGCCCGGTACTACGCAGCTCGAAGCTCACGTGGTGGCCGACCAGCCACAGCTGGATGGCGGTGCGCACCACTCCGGAAAGTCCGCTGCCCACGCTGGCGTGCGGGGCCGCGATCCAGCCGATCCCGGCCAGCAGGGTCAGCGCGGCCAGGCCAGCGCCGGCCGCCGTGCACGCGGCGATCGCCCCGGTGACGGCGAGCGGCCGCTGCGGCCCGCGGTCCTCTGGCGGTTCACCGTCGGGGGTGTCGCCGGAGCCGCGGGCCCGCAGCGGACGCGGGCTGGAAACGGTCATAAAGCACCATCCTTGCCCCCGGCCGCCCCGCCGGCGGGTAGGCGCGCCGCACGGAGCGGCGGGCGCGGCGCACGCGCAGGCAGCCGCGCCGTCAACGCGGAGCATTAGGCGTGTGATAGCGCCCCTAATGCTCCCCTGGGCCGGGGAGCATGCCCAGCCTCGACAGTGTGCCCGGCTACGTGCCGATGCCGTGACCGCGAGCCGTCCTCCGGCGCTGCTCAGCGGCTGCGCATGACCTCGCGGACCAGGCGGGCGGTCTCGCTGGGCGTCCGGCCCACCCTGACGCCGGCCTTCTCCAGGGCCTCCTTCTTCGCCTGGGCGGTGCCGGAGGAGCCGGACACGATCGCGCCGGCGTGACCCATGGTCTTGCCCTCCGGAGCGGTGAACCCCGCCACGTAGGCCACCACCGGCTTGCTGACCCGGCGCTCGATGAAGGCGGCCGCGCGCTCCTCCGCGTCCCCGCCGATCTCGCCGATCATGACGACCGCGTCCGTCTCGTCGTCGTTCTGGAAGGCCTCCAGGCAGTCGATGTGCGTGCTGCCGATCACCGGGTCCCCGCCGATCCCGACCGCGGTGGAAAAACCGATGTCGCGCAGCTCGTACATCATCTGATAGGTCAGCGTGCCCGACTTGGACACCAGCCCGATCCGGCCCTCGCTGGTGATGTCGGCCGGGATGATGCCGGCGTTGGACTTGCCGGGCGAGGCCACGCCCGGGCAGTTCGGACCGATGATCCGGGTGGCGTTCCCGGCGGCGCAGGCGTACGCCCAGAACTCGGCCGTGTCGTGCACGGGCACGCCCTCGGTGATCACGATGACCAGCGGGATGCCCGCGTCGATCGCCTCGATCACCGCGGCCTTGGTGCCCGCGGCCGGAACGAATACCACCGACACGTCGGCGCCGGTCGCCGAGATGGTCTCCGCCACCGTTCCGAAGACCGGGACCTCGGCCACGCCCAGGTCGACGGTCTGGCCGGCTTTGCGCGGGTTGGTGCCGCCGACGACCGCGGTACCGGCCTGCAGCATCCGCCGGCCGTGCTTGCGGCCCTCGGAGCCGGTGATGCCCTGGATCAGGATCCGGCTGTCGGTGTTCAGGAAGATGGTCATCTCACGCTCCCGTCCCGGCCGCGGCCAGCTCGGCGGCTCGTCGCGCAGCGTCGTCCATGGTCGCGACCTGCTCGATCACGGCTATCCCGGCCTCGTCCAGGATGCGCCGCCCCTCGGCCGCGTTGTTCCCGTCCAGCCGCACGACGATCGGGAGCCGCACCGGCTCGCCGCGCCCGGCCAGCATGCCGAGCGCGGACACGATGCCCCTGGCCACCTCGTCGCAGGAGGTGATGCCGCCGAACACGTTGACGAGCACGCTGCGCACCGACGGGTCGGACAGTACGATCTCCAGGCCGTCCGCCATCACCTCGGCCGAGGCCCCGCCGCCGATGTCGAGGAAGTTGGCCGGCCGCATGCCGCCGAACTGCTCGCCGGCATAGGCCACCACGTCCAGAGTGGACATGACCAGCCCCGCGCCGTTGCCGATGATGCCGACCTCGCCGTCGACCTTGACGTAGTTGAGGTGCCGGGCCCTGGCCCGCGCCTCGATCGGATCGGCTCCCTCGGTATCGGCGAAGCCGGCCCAATCGTGCCGGTACGCGGCGTTGTCGTCCAGCGTCACCTTCCCGTCCAGGGCGAGCACCCGGCCGTCGGGGGTGAGAGCCAGCGGATTCACCTCGACCAGGGTGGCATCCTCGCCGGTGAACACGGCCCACAGCCGTTCCGCGAGGCCGGCCGCACCCTCGGCCGCCGCGGCGGGCAGCTGGCCCGCGCGCACGATCTCCGCCGCCTTGGCCGCGTCCACCCCGGTCAGCGGGTCGATGGGGATCCTGGCTATGGCGTCCGGGTTGCTGTGCGCGACCTCCTCGATCTCCACGCCACCCTCCACCGAGCAGATGGCGAGGTAGGTGCGCTCCGACCGGTCCAGCAGGAACGACAGGTAGTACTCAGCCGCGATGTCGCTGGCCTCGGTCACCAGGACCCGGTGCACGATGTGGCCCTTGATGTCGAGGCCGAGTATCCGCTCCGCCGCGGCCTGCGCCTCGCCCGGCCCGTTGGCCAGCTTGACCCCGCCGGCCTTACCCCGGCCGCCGGTCTTCACCTGCGCCTTGACCACGACCTGAGGCGTGCCCGCCGCGGCGAACTCAGCCGCGATCTCACGGGCGCCGGCCGCATCGCGGGCGACCCGGCCCGGGTTGACCGGCACGCCGTACTTAGCGAACAGCTCCTTCGCCTGGAACTCGAATAGGTCCACTCGGCTTCGCCCCTCATTTTCCGCGCGTCGTTCACCGGGCTCGGCTGGCCGGGATCAGTTCCCGGCTCGCTGGCAGCCTAGTGCACCTGCCTGGAAGCACTGAGGCGTGTTCCGGGCTCCTCGCCGCGGCGGCGAGCGACCCCCTGCCCAGCCCTTGGTCGCGCAACCACCGCCGCTAACCGTGGCCGCCCGCGGCGCCGTCCGCGGGTGCGCGGTGATCCTCGGCGGCGCCAGCCGCGGCGCCGAACTCGGAGTTCACCCACTCCACGATCTGCTGGGTGGACGCGCCGGGCGTGAAGATCTTCGCGACGCCCATCCGCTCGAGCTCGCCGATGTCGGCCTCCGGGATGATGCCGCCGCCGAACACGGTGATGTCGGACGCGTCGCGCTCGGCCAGCAGCTCGAGCACCCGGGCGAACAGCGTCATGTGCGCACCGGACAGGATCGACAGCCCGATCGCGGCGGCATCCTCCTGTATCGCCGCCGCCACGATCTGCTCCGGCGTCTGGTGCAGCCCGGTGTAGATGACCTCGACCCCGCCATCACGCAGGGCCCTGGCGACCACCTTCGCGCCGCGGTCGTGGCCGTCCAGCCCGGCCTTGGCGATAACCACGCGGATGCTGCCCATGGCTCCCTCCCGGCCCGCTGCCGCTCGCCAGCCCGTCAACCCTCGTCGACCGGCAGCGTAACGGCACCGCGGGTACTGTGTGATCCAAAGATCGCGTCATTCACAATTATCTCCCCAGGTGACCGTGGTCATGACCTGGCCCGATCGCTCCCGCAGACCCTGCGGGCCCGCACTCGCGAGCCGGTTGTGAATGACGCTAGGGCGATTCAAAGACCGCGTCATTCACAATTATCTCCCCAGGTGACCGTGGTCACGACCTGGCCCGATCGCTCGAGGCCTGAGCCTGCGGGGCCCGCACTCACGACCGGTTCTGAATGGACGCTAGAGCTTCTCCAGGGGGGCGTAGCGCAGCACGAGGTGCTTGACGCCGTACTCCCCGCCAAAGTCGATCTTCGCCTCGGCGCGGTCGTCGACGCCTTCCACCGTCATGACCGTGCCCAGCCCGAACTTGTCGTGCGTGACCCGGTCGCCGGGCGAGAGCGCGGGCACCGGCCGGTTGCCGGGCGAGCTGACCCCGGGCCGCTGGGCCACGCGCTGCGAGACCGGCGGCACGGCCGCGGTCTCATCCCGCCGCCATTCGATGAGCCGCCCCGGTATCTCGCCGAGGAACCGCGAGGCCTTGTGAAATTCCGGCCGGCCCCACCAGCTCCGTGACACCGAGCGGGTCAAGTACAGCCGCCGCTCGGCCCGGGTGATCCCGACGTAAGCGAGCCGGCGCTCCTCCTCAAGCTCCTTCTCGTCGGATACCGAGCGCTGGTGCGGGAACACGTTCTCCTCCAGGCCGGTGAGGAACACGACCGGGAACTCCAGGCCCTTAGCGGTGTGCAGGGTCATCAGCGTGACCAGCCCGCCGTGATCCTCGCCCTCGGGGATCTCGTCGGCGTCGGCCACCAGGGAGACCTGCTCGAGAAACTCCTCCAGCGTGCCCTCCGGGTTCGCCACGTCGAACTCCCTGGCCACGGACACGAGCTCTTCGATGTTCTCGGCCCGGCTCTCGTCCTGCAGGTCGTCGGATGCCCTCAGCTCCGCGGCGTACCCGGTCCGGTCCAGCACGGCCTCGGCCAGCGCGGCGATCGGGCCGGCCGCCGCCAGCTCGCGAAACCCGGCGATCAGCGCGTTGAACTCGGCGATCGCCCTGGCCGAGCGGCTAGCCAGGTCGGGCACCTCCGCGACCCGCTCGATCGCGGCCGGCAGCGAGATCCGCAGCCGCTGCGCGTGCCGTTCAACGCTTTCCAGCGCCCGGTCGCCGATCCCCCGCTTGGGCACGTTCAGGATCCGCCGCAGCGACAGCTCGTCCCCCGGGTTCGCGACCAGCTTCAGGTAGCCGAGCAGATCGCGCACCTCGCGCCGCTCATAGAACCGCACGCCGCCGACCACCCGGTAGGGCAGCCCGACCCGGATGAAGATCTCCTCGAACACCCGGGACTGGGCGTTGGTCCGGTAGAAGACCGCCACCTGACCGGGCGAGGCATCGCCGTCCTGGTCGAGCCGGTCCACCTCGTCGGCCACGAACGCGGCCTCATCGTGCTCGGTGTCGGCGACATACCCGACCAGCGGCGGCCCGTCGCCCTGGTCGGACCAGAGGTTCTTGGGCTGGCGGCTGGGATTGCGCGCCACGACGGCGTTGGCCGCGGCCAGGATGTTCTGCGTGGAGCGGTAGTTCTGCTCGAGCAGGATCACGCGGGCGTCGGGGAAGTCCCGCTCGAACTCGGTGATGTTGCGGATCGTGGCGCCGCGGAAGGCGTAGATGGACTGGTCGGCGTCACCCACCACGCAGAGCTCGGCCGGCGGCAGCCCGTCCGGGTCTTCCTCCCCGGCCATGTCCGGGTCCGAGCCGCCGACCAGCTCCCTGACCAGGATGTACTGGGCGTGGTTGGTGTCCTGGTACTCGTCCACGAGCACGTGCCGGAACCTGCGCCGGTACTCCTCGGCGACCTCGGGGAAGACCTGCAGCAGGCTGACCGTCGTCATGATCAGGTCATCGAAGTCCATCGCCCCGGACGCGGTCAGCCTGCGCTGGTACTCCGAGTACGCCTCGGCCAGCGCCTTGCCCCGGTAGCCGTCCGCGGCGGATGCGAAGCTCTCGTAGTCGACGAGTTCGTTCTTGAGCCTGGACACCTGGGCCAGCAGCGCCTTGGGCGGGTGATACTTGGGGTCAAGATCCAGCTCGCGGGAGACCAGCGTCATCAGCCGCTGCGAGTCGGCCTGGTCGTAGATGGAGAACGCGGCCGGGAAGCCGAGCCGCTTCGCCTCCCGGCGCAGGATCCGCACGCAGGCCGAGTGGAACGTCATCACCCACATGGCCCGCGCCCGGGGTCCGGTCAGCGCGGCCACCCGGGACGCCATCTCGCCCGCCGCCTTGTTCGTGAACGTGATCGCGATGATCTCCGACGGCGCGACGTGCCGCTCGGCGAGCAAGTAGGCGATCCGGTGCGTGAGCACGCGCGTCTTGCCCGAGCCCGCGCCCGCCACGATCAGCAGCGGGCCGCCCTCGTGCATCACCGCCGCGCGCTGCTGCGGGTTCAGTCCTTCGAGTAGGGAATCCGTCGCCGTGACCGTCACGTGCCCAAGCGTAAGCGCTGGCACCGACGCCCGGGGGCAGCCGCGCAGGTCCGGGCGGGCATCCGCGCGGCCACGCCCGCGTTACACGTCCGGATCGGGCACGAGGGTCTGTGTCGACCTGGTCAGGGTCTGCTTCTTGAAGAAGGCCGGGTTCCTGAACCGGCAGTAGAGGAAGGCGGCCACGCCGACGAGCGCGGATATGACGAAGATCACGAACGCGCCGCCGACCTGCCAGTGAATCCAGGGCACCGTCCACATCGTGTAGTCGTTCGCGGTGGCCACGTCGTAGTCCAGCCACACGCTCCAGCCGCCGAGGAAGAACAGCATCAGCCCGCCGGCCGCCGGGAGGATGCCCTGCATCCACAGGTTGCGCGCGCTGCTGGTCAGGTTCCTGCGGTAGTACCAGGCGCAGGCGAAGCCGGTCAGGCCGTAGTAGAAGGCGATGTAGAGGCCGATCGCGATCACCGCGTCACCGATCACCCCGATGCCGTTCGAGGAGTAGTTCATGAGCACGTAAACGATGATCGAGATGCCGCCCATGGCGATGGTGGAGACCGTCGGGGTCAGGTAGCGCGGGTGGATCTTCGCAAACGAGGAGGGGATCGCCTTGTACACCGCCATCGACAGGGTGGTCCGCGCGGTGGGCAGGATCGTGGTCTGGGTGGAGGCGGCGGCGGAGGAGAGCACCATCAGCAGCAGCAGGTGGCTGAGGAATGAGCCGAAGCCTGATGTGCCGAACACCGCGCTGCCCTGGATCGACAGCACGTCCCCGGCGTTGTTGACGTTGCCCAGGCCGTTGCCGGTGGTCCCGATGCCGGCGAACGACTGCATCGAGAAGATCACCAGCGTGTAGGTGACCAGCAGGATGAACGTGGACAGGATCGCGGCCCGGCCCGGCGTCTTATTTTTGTCCTTGGTCTCTTCGTTGACCGACACCGCCGTGTCCCAGCCCCAGTAGATGAACACCATGAGGATGATGCCGCTGGCGAAGGCGCTGAAGCTGGAGATGTGGAACGGGTTGAGCCAGGACCCGGCCGGGGTGAGGTGACCGGGCGGGGCGCTCCCGTTCCCCACCTTGACCAGCGCGGTGATCGACAGCACGAGCAGCATCACCAGCTCGATGCCGAGCAGCGCTTTCTGGAAGTTGGCCGAGACCTCGATGCCGCGGTAGCAGATGTAGGTCATCACCACGATCCACAGCACGCCGACCAGCAGCACCCAGCCGCTGCCCGCGTTGCTCCCGATGCCCTTGGCGTTGAACAGCAGGAACCCGTACTGGCCGGCCACCTGGGCCAGGCTCGCCATCACCAGCACGTCGGCGGCGACGATGCCCCAGCCGCCGGCCCAGCCGGTCTTCGGGCCGAACGCGCGCGTGGCCCAGGTAAAGGTGGTGCCGCAGTCCGGGTCGGCCTTGTTCAGCTCGCTGTAGCCGATGGAGGTCAGCAGCATCGGCACGAACGCGAGGATGGCCACTATGGGCGACTGCAACGCGACCGCCCCCACCACGAACACCAGCGTCGCGGCGATGCTGTAGGCCGGCGCGACCGAGGCGGTCGCGATGATCGTGGTGGAGACCAGCCCGAGGGCGCCCGACTTCAGACCCTTGTCGACCGGCTGCTCGACCGGCTCGACGACATGTTCCGTGGTGGCCATGTCCGCACCTTTCCGGGATAAGCCCTCCCCCATGCCACGGTTCTAGCACCGATTATGGCATCGTACAAAGGATTCCGCAGTAACAACTGGATGTCAACGCTGGATTTCGTGTCAAAGCGCGTTAGTATCCACGACATGCGCATCCTACTCGTCGGCGCGGGCGGCGTGGGCAGCGCGCTCGCCAGGATCGCCGCCCGCCGCCCCTTCGCCCATCTCATCATCGCCGATTACGACCTGGCCCGGGCCCAGCGCGCGGCGGCGGCCTCCGGCAGCTACTCGGGCGTCCAGTTGGACGCGCGGGACGAGCAGGCCGTCGCGGCCGTCGCGGCCGAGCACTCCTGCGACGTGCTGATGAACGCCACCGACCCGAGGTTCGTGATGCCGCTGTTCCGCGCGGCGCTGCGCGCGGGCCTGCACTACATGGACATGGCGATGTCGCTGTCACAGCCTGACCCCGGCGAGCCGTACCGCCGGACCGGCGTCAAGCTCGGCGACGAGCAGTTCGCCGCGGCCGGGGAGTGGGCGGACAGCGGGAAGCTGGCGCTGGTCGGCATGGGGGTCGAACCCGGGCTGTCCGACGTGTTCGCGCGGCATGCCGCGGACACGCTGTTCCGGGAGATCGATGAGGTCGGAGTGCGAGACGGCGCGAATCTCGTGGTGGACGGCTACGACTTCGCGCCCACCTTCTCGATCTGGACCACGATCGAGGAGTGCCTCAACCCGCCGGTGATCTGGGAGCGGGACCGGGGCTGGTACACCACCGAGCCGTTCAGCGAACCTGAGGTCTTCACCTTCCCGGCCGGGATCGGCCCCGTCGAGTGCGTCAACGTAGAACACGAAGAGGTGCTGCTCGTGCCGCGCTGGGTGGACGCCAGGCGGGTGACGTTCAAGTACGGCCTCGGCAGCGAGTTCATCGGCGTGCTGCAGACCCTGCACAAGCTCGGGCTCGACTCCACCGCCCCGGTGCAGGCGGGTGACGTGCGGGTCTCGCCGCGGGACGTGGTCGCCGCCTGCCTGCCCGACCCGGCCACGCTGGGCGATGCGATGCACGGGCTCACCTGCGCCGGCACCTGGGTGACGGGCACGGGGACCGACGGCGCGCCGCGTGAGGTGTACCTGTACCACGTGGTGGACAACGCCTGGTCCATGGCCGAGTACGGATCCCAGGCCGTGGTCTGGCAGACCGCGGTGAACCCGGTCGTGGCCCTGGAACTCATCGACTCGGGCGCATGGTCGGGCCGCGGCGTGCTCGGGCCGGAGGCGCTGCCCCCCGGCCCGTTCCTCGATCTGCTGACCGACTACGGCTCACCGTGGGCGTGCGAGGAAAGGACGCCGACGGCCCGGTAAA